>JBFFGE010000060.1:0-23302 GCA_041557595.1 Alphaproteobacteria bacterium | reverse complement strand
GCGCCTTCACGATCGACGTGACCACGGGCGTGGTCACGGTGGCCGACAACAGCCTGCTCGATTACGAGACCGATCCGTCGCCGACGGTGACGATCGTGGCGACGAGCACGGATGGTTCGACCTCGAACCAGTCCTTCACGATCAACCTGGCCGACGATACGTCGGAAAGCGCGGTGGGTGCGGTGTCCGATACCGACGGTGCGGCGAACAATGTCGGCGAGAATGTCGCCAACGGTACCGTTGTCGGCATTACGGCGTTCGCGACGGACCCGGATGCGACTGATACGGTCAGCTACAGCCTGAGCAACGACGCCGGCGGTGCATTCGCCATCGATGCGACCACGGGTGTGGTCACGGTCGCCGACAGCAGCCTGCTGGATTACGAATCCGCGACGAGCGAGACGATCGAGGTGACGGCCACATCGACGGATGGCAGCACGTCGAACCAGTCGTTCACGATCAATCTGACCGACGATACGTCGGAAAGCGCGGTCGGTGCGGTGTCGGACACCGACGGCACGGCGAACAGCGTCAACGAAAGTGTCGCCAACGGCACAATGGTCGGCATCACGGCGTTCGCGACGGATCCGGACGGCACCGATACGGTGAGCTATAGCCTGTCCAACAACGCCGGCGGCGCGTTCGCCATCGACGCGACCACGGGCGTGGTCACGGTGGCGGATTCTTCGTTGCTCGACTACGAGACGGCGACGAGCGAGACGATCGAGGTTACGGCCACGTCGACGGACGGCAGCACGAGCGTGCAGAGTTTCGTCGTCGGCCTGACCGACGACAACACCGAGTTCTCGGTGACGCCGGTGATCGACAATGACGGCGCGGCCAACACGGTCTCGGAATCCGCGGCCAACGGCAGTGTCGTGGGAATTACGGCGCTGGCGAGCGACGCGGACGGTACAGACACGGTATCCTACAGCCTGTCGAGCGACTTCGGCGGCGCCTTCACGATCGACGTGACCACGGGCGTGGTCACGGTGGCCGACAACAGCCTGCTCGATTACGAGACCGATCCGTCGCCGACGGTGACGATCGTGGTGACGAGCACGGATGGCTCGACGTCGAATCAGTCCTTCACGATCAATCTGACCGACGACACGTCGGAAAGCGCGGTCGGCGCAGTGTCCGATTTGGATGGTACCGCGAACAGCGTGAACGAAAGCGTGGCAAATGGCGCGGTGGTCGGGATCACGGCCTTTGCGACCGATCCGGACGGCACGGACACGGTGAGCTACAGCCTGAGCAACGACGCCGGCGGGGCGTTCACCATCGATGCGACCACTGGCGTGGTGACCGTAGCGGATTCTTCGTTGCTGGATTACGAGGCGGCGACGAGCGAGACGATCGAAGTCACGGCGACATCGACGGACGGCAGCACGAGCGTGCAGAGCTTCGTCGTCGGCCTGACCGACGACAACACCGAGTTCTCGGTGACGCCGGTGATCGACAATGACGGCGCGGCCAACACGGTTTCGGAATCGGCGGCCAACGGCAGCGTTGTCGGAATTACGGCGCTGGCGAGCGATGCCGACGGCACGGATACGGTGTCATACAGTCTGAGTGACGATGCGGGCGGGCGTTTTACCATCGATCCGACGACCGGTGTCGTGACGGTAGCCGATACGTCACTACTCGATTTCGAGACGACGACCAGCCATACGGTGACTGTTGTTGCGACCTCGACCGACGGTTCGAAGTCGAACCAGGTATTCACGGTGAACGTGACGGATGCGAATGAGTCGGGCGCGGGTCCGGTCTCGGACACTGACGGCGCGGCGAACAGCGTCAACGAGAGCGTCGCCAACGGTACCGTCGTCGGCGTCACCGCCTTCGCGACCGACCCGGATGCGACGGACACGGTGAGCTACAGCTTGAGCAACGATGCGGGCGGTGCGTTCACGATCGATGCGACCACCGGTGTGGTGACCGTTGCCGATTCCTCGCTGCTCGACTACGAGACGGCGACGAGCGAGACGATCGAGGTTACGGCCACGTCGACGGATGGCAGCACGAGCGTGCAGAGCTTCGTTATCGGCCTGACCGACGACAACACGGAATTCTCGGTGACGCCGGTGATCGATAATGACGGCGCGGCGAACACCGTCTCCGAGAGTGCGGCGAACGGCAGTGTCGTGGGCATCACCGCGCTGGCATCCGACGCCGATGGTACGGATACGGTCAGTTATTCGTTGAGCAGCGACTTCGGCGGGGCGTTCGCGGTTGACGCGACCACGGGCGTGGTCACGGTGGCCGACAACAGCCTGCTCGATTACGAGACCGATCCGTCGCCGATGGTGACGGTGGTTGCCACGTCGACGGATGGATCGACCTCGAACCAGTCCTTCACGATCAATCTGACCGACGATACGTCGGAAAGCGCGGTCGGCGCGGTGTCCGATACCGACGGTGCGGCGAACAGCGTTGGCGAAAGTGTCGCCACTGGTGCGGTGGTTGGCATCACGGCGTTTGCGACGGACCCGGATGGCACCGACACTGTGAGCTACAGCCTGTCGAACGACGCCGGCGGCGCCTTCGCCATCGATCCGACCACGGGCGTGGTCACGGTGGCGGATTCCTCGTTGCTCGACTACGAGACGGCGACGAGCGAGACGAGCGAGGTTACGGCGACATCGACGGACGGCAGCACGAGCGTGCAGAGCTTCGTGGTCGGCCTGGCCGACGACAACACCGAGTTCTCGGTCACACCGGTGATCGACAATGACGGCGCGGCCAACACGGTCTCCGAGAGTGCGGCGAACGGCAGTGTCGTGGGTATAACGGTGCTGGCGTCCGACGCCGACGGTACGGATACGGTCAGTTATTCGTTGAGCAGCGACTTCGGCGGGGCGTTCACGATCGATGCGACCACGGGTGTGGTCACGGTGGCGGATTCTTCGCTGCTCGATTACGAGACCGACCCGGCACCGACGGTGACGGTGGTGGCGACCAGCACCGACGGCAGCACATCCAATCAATCCTTCACGATCAACTTAACCGATGACACGTCGGAAGGCGTAGTCGGTCCAATCTCCGATGTTGATGCAGGTGCCAACAGTGTCAATGAGAATGTCGCGAATGACTCTACCGTGGGCATTACCGCCTTTGCCACCGATCCGGACGCAACCGACACTGTAACGTACTCGCTGAGTAGCGATTACGGTGGGGCGTTCATCATCGATGCCAATACCGGTGTCGTTACCGTGGCCGACAGCAGCCTGCTCGATGCTGAGACGGACCCGTCGCCGAGCATCATCGTCGTGGCGACCTCAACGGATGGGTCAACCAGCAGTCAGACATTCAACATCAATCTGACCGACGACAATTCCGAATTTACCGTGGGGGTGATCTCCGATACCGACGCCGCATTGGACAGCGCAAGCGAAAGCGCAGTTGACGGCTCCGTCGTCGGTATCACGGCCTTCGCGGATGATCTGGATGTATCCGATGTGATCGCCTACGTGTTGTCGAACGATGCGGGCGGCCGCTTTGCCATCGATGCGACCACCGGCGTCGTCACGGTAGCCGACGGCTCGCTGTTGGACTACGAGACGGCGACAAGTCACACCATCGAAGTGACGGCGACGTCGACCGACGGCAGCACCAGCGTCCAGAGCTTCGTGGTCGGCTTGACCGACGACACCACCGAGTTCTCGGTGACGCCGATCGTCGACAATGATGGCACGGCCAACACGGTCGTCGAGAACGCGGCGAACGGCAGCGTTGTCGGCATCACGGCGCTTGCAAGCGATGCAGACGCTACCGATTCTGTCACCTACAGCCTGACCGACGATGCCGGCGGGCGCTTCGCTATCGATGCGACTACCGGTGTCGTTACAGTGGCCGATGGCTCCTTGTTGGATTACGAGGCGGCGACCAGCCATACGGTTACAGTGCAGGCCTTGAGCACGGACGGTTCGACTAGCTCGCAGAATTTCACCGTCAATCTCAGCAATGAGAACGAAGCGCCGACGATTGCCACGACCGATAGTGTCGGTAATGAAGACACGGCGATCGCGCTCGATATTCAGCTGTCCGATCTGGATGCGGTAGCGACGACGACCGTCACGGTGACCGGCGTGCCCGCGGGCGCGACCCTGTCGGCCGGAACGGACAATGGCGGTGGGAGTTGGACCTTGACCCCGGCGCAGGTCAGCGGCCTGACGATCACGCCGCCGAACGACAGCGATGCCGACTTCCAGCTTACCGTGACGGCGACATCCGACGACGGCAGCACGGTGGAATCGACCACGCCGCTGACTATCGATGTGACGGTCGATCCGGTTGCGGACACGCCGAATTTGACGGTTACCGGCACGGCCTCCGGCAACGAAGACGGCTCGGTACCGATTACCTTCTCGCCGGGCATTCTGGCCTTGGACGGGACGCCGAGCTTCAGCGTCACGGTGGCCGGCGTACCTGCCGGCGCCACATTGAACATGGGCAAGGACAATGGCGACGGCAGCTGGACGTTGGGATCGGGTGAGCTGACCGGCGTTTATGTGACGCCGCCGCCGGGGGACGATACCGATTTTCAACTGTCGATCAGTGCGACGGGCACAACGACGACATCCCTGATCAACACCGGATTCGATGCCGGCTCCAGTGGCTTCACCTATCAGGATGACGCCTTCCGCGGAACGTCCGAGGCTGCCTATGCGGACGGTGCCTGGGGCGCCGGCGAAGGCGAAACGGGCGGCGGCCTGCGGGTCGATGTGGGCGGAATCGATAATGCCGACATCTTCGGCATGTCCGGTGGTTTCCAGACGACATTTAACGTGACCGCGGGCGCAACCGGCACGCTGTCGTTCCGATACAACATGACGCAGGCGCCCGACTACGAAAACGACGAGTCGAGCCAGGTCCTGGTCAGCGTGGATGGTACGCTGTACGGCAGCGGCGGCAACGATTACGTCGCGCAAATAACCGGCAACGGAAACGGCGGCGCCGCGCAGACGACCGGATGGCAGACCTTTACGGTCGACCTAGGATCTTTGTCGCCGGGCGTCCATACGCTGGCGATCGGCGGTTATAACGATAAAAAGACATTTAACAACGAATCAACCGAGATCCATATCGACGACGTTCAGTTGACCACGACGGCGGCTACGACGATTGCCGAAACCTTTGACGTGTCGCCTGATTTCATCAATCTGAACATTGCCGCCTCGCTCAACGATATCGACGGGTCGGAAACTCTCTCGATCCTGATCGACAACGTCCCCACTGGTGCAACCCTCTCGGCGGGCACGGACAATGGCGACGGGTCCTGGACCCTGACGCAGGGTCAATTGAGCGGATTGAAACTGTTCCCGGCCAATGATTACAACGGCACGTTCCAATTGTCCGTAACGGCCACGAGCACCGACGGCACCGACACCGCCAACATCAACGCGACCATCGATGTCACGGTCGACGCCGTGGCCGATGCGCCGCAGCTGACGCTGACCGATTCGGACAGCGAAACGCAAGTCTTCGCGTCTTCCTTCGAGACCGCAGGCCCGGGGAATAGCGGCTTTGTTTCCGGGCCGGTCGACGGCTGGAGCGTACCCGCCGGCAATGCGATAGAATATTGGCATGAAAGCCAGTACACCGGCGACGCTACCGATGGCGATTACTTCATCGAGCTCGATGACAAGAGCCGCGGCACGTTTGCCGATGCGGGTACGTTGACCAACACGGTCGCGACGGTGGCGGATACGCCGTATGAATTGTCCTTCGACGTATCGCCGCGTCCCGGCTTCGAATCCTATATGGACTTCCAGGTCAGCGCGGTCGACGTCGGGACGGGCACCGTACTGAAAACCCTGACCATCGATTGGGATGGCACGCCGGTAACCGAACTCACCTGGCAGCAGCATACGCTGAGCTTCGTGGGAACCGGCGGGAACGTGCAGCTGGTGTTCCAGGATATCGGCACCTTGCATGCCAGCGGCCGCGGCGCCTTCATCGACGACATTCAGTTCAAGCAATCCGACGGTTTCAACGGCGCACAGCCGATCGCCCTGTCCGGCTTGATCGCCGTCGGTCTCTCCGACACCGATGGATCGGAAACGCTCGGCGACATAGGCCTGTCCGGCATTCCCGCCGGCGCGATCGTCATGAGCGGCGGCGTCGGGATCTCCGTCGTCGACGGCGTCGCCCAAGTGACGCCGGCGCAGCTCGGCAGTCTGACGATACAGCCGCCGGCCGGCTTCACCGGCGAGCTCAACCTCGAAGTTACCGCAACCACGACCGAGACGTCGAACGGCGCGACCAGCAGCGTCACCGATACCCTGACGATCGGCGTCGTCTCCAATGACGAGAATTTGAACAGCCTGGGCACAGCGGGCAACAATACGCTGACGGGAGATAGCGGCGACAACACGCTGTATGGCGGCACCGGCAACGATACGCTGACCGGCAATGCTGGCGAGGATGTTCTGTACGGCGGTTCCGGCAACGATACGATCGACGGCGGTGACGACAACGACTCGCTGTTCGGCGGTTCCGGCGACGATACGATCGATGGCGGCGATGGCGCGGACTTCATCTTTGGCGGTACGGGCGACGATGCGCTCACCGGCGGGGCCGGCGACGATGCGCTGCATGGCGGTCTCGGCAACGATGTTCTCGCAGGCGGGCTCGGCGACGACACGCTCGACGGCGGTGAAGGCAACGACACGGCCACCGGTGGCGACGGGAACGACATCTTCATCTTCTCCACCGGAGATGGCACGGACACGTTCGATGGCGGCGGCGGGGCCTGGACCGATACGGTTGAACTCGACGGTGTCGAAGGACAGCCGGCCTTTACCGGATGGTCGCTGAACGGTGCGACGGTTGTCGATACCGGTGCCGATTACCTGGAACTCGCGGCAGACTCCAATGGCACCATCACCTTCGACGACGGATCCGAGCTGACCTTTACGGGGGTCGACCGCATCGAGTGGTAACGGAGGACCAAGTCCCGGCGAATAAATTCGCCGGGCCATCCAGGAGGGGCGGATGTTATGGCGGCAATTTTGAATCGGCGCGAATTCTCGCGCACTGTCTTGGCGGGCGCCGCGCTTGCGGCGTTACCCGGTGTGCCGGCCTTGGCGCGGACCGAATCGTATAGCGGCCCGAGAGTGATCATCGTTCGCTTCGGCGGCGGTGTCCGGCGGCGCGAGACGATCGATCCGACGCATAGCTACGCCCCGTACTTACGCGATGTACTGGCCAAGCGCGGCACGCTATTCCCATTGATGGAAATCGATTCGGCCGAGGGCATCGAAACCAGCCATGGCCAGGGCACGTTGCATATTCTCACCGGCAAGTATGAATCCTACCAAGACGTGACGGGCGAGCTTCTCGGCGAACGTTTCGAGGCCAGCGTGCCGACATTGTTCGAATATCTGCGCAAGGCTTACGCCGTGCCCGCGCATCAGGCGCTGATCGTCAATGGCGAAGATCGCTCCCAGGAAGAATTCTTCACCTTCGGCAGCCATCATCAGTATGGCGCGCGATACCGGTCGGAAGTCTTGAGCCTCTACCGGTACAAGACCTATTTGCTGCGCCGTACGATCGCCCGGCACGAGGGCACTGACGCGGAACTTGCAACCGCGGCGCGCGAGCTTGCCAAGCTGGAGGCGATCGATTACCGGCGCGATGGAACCGGCGGCGGACAGGTTCGCGAGATCGAAGATTTTTGGGAAGACTGGCGCCGGCACTTCGGCCAGAGCGGTCTTATCAACCCGCGGGGCGATAGTCTGTTGACCGAATTGGCCGTCCGGGCAATGCGCAAATTGCAACCCAGCCTGATGATGGTGAACTACCAGGATCCGGACTATGTCCACTGGGGCAATCCGGCACACTATACCCGCGGCATAGCGGTAATCGACCGTGGCATCGAACGGTTGGTTGCCGCGGCGGCCGGCGAACCCGGATATCGCGACAATACCGTGTTTGTGATCGTTCCCGATTGCGGCCGCGACAGCAATACCCTGATGGCCGTTCCGTATCAGCATCATTTCGGAACCCGCTCGGCGCACGAGATTTGGGCGCTGATCGTGGGACCCGGTGTCGCCAAGAATCGGATCGTCGACAGCGTGGTGCAACAGAGCAGCATTGCCGCGACCGTCGGCCGGTTGATGGCTATGGAGACGCAACATGTCGAAGGCCCGGTCCTGGGCGATGCATTGCTTTAGGGAGGGATAAGATGTCTGCGGATACTCAGACCGACGCTCCTAAGCCACTGCTGACCGCGGTTCTTAAAACCGCTTGGTTTTTGGGACGGGTTTGGCGTCTGTTGTTCGGGCTGCTGCTTTGCTTCGCGCCGGTCACGGCCGTTCTCGTCGTAGGCTGGAGTTACCGGCTGCAGCAGCGAATGGTCATGCGCCAGTGGTTCCTGCGGCGGGGCGCCGGTTCCGAGGGAAGTCCAACTGCACATTTCAGCGTGTTCGTGCGCGAGGACGAGCGTCTGGCGGGCCTCGCGGATTGGCCGAACTGGATCATTGGCCGCGCAGGCCCGCGGCGGGAGGCTACCGGCAAGCGGCAACGGGTTTTGAATTTCTTCGCCGATTTGTTCTGGAGGGCCAGCGGATCCCTCTGGATCAATCTTCGGCTGGGCACGCAGGCGCTGTTGACGGTCTGGGCGGTGACGCTTCCGATGGGCTTGTTGTGGCTGTTGGCCTGGTGGGCCGGTTGGCAGAACTCCTTCACCAAAGGATATGAACAAGCATGGGTTGGGCCGGTCCTGGGATTGTCGACGATCGCGGTCTTCGTCATCGTGATGATCTATGTCCCGATGGCGCAGGCGCGCCATGCCGCCACCGGTGACTGGCGGACATTTTTTCAGCTGCGGCCGATTCGATTGCTGATCGCAGAGCGCCGGGCGGCCTATTTGGGATTGGCCGCGTTGCTGGCGGTATTTTGGGTGGTGCTCGGCGGTATGCGGGCATTGCCGATGGCGTTTCCGCATCTTATTTCCGGGTTCGAGGATATGAGCCGCGCCCGTGCGCTGCAGGCGGCCGAGCCGCTGTATCTGCTCGCCACAGCCATCTGTTTTCTCGCCCTTCTGGCAGCCCGCGCCGTTGCCGCGCGGGTCTACGCAGGCGCCGTATTGAGTGCGCTGAGTGGCGGCCGCCTCTCCGTAACGGATCTGGCCCCGGCGGAACGGGTGATGCTGACACGGTTGAACCTGTCGAATGGCGTCGTCGCCGAACGACGTCCGCCCAATGGGCGTCTTCGCCGATTAGGGCGACGGCTGCTGGAGGCGCTGGTCGTGATCGCCGTGCCCGCGATCTGGATCGCGGTGGCCGTGAGCATCTTCGTAGCGCAATTCCTGCATTACGATTGGGCGGGCTGGCTGAACCATCCGATCATTCATCTGCCGTGGCTGCACCGTCCCTGAGCGGAATTAGTTCTTTTAATCCGTCGCTTGTCATGCAGTATCCCGGCTTCCGGCGCGGTTGCCGCCGCGGCAGCCGTCAAGAACACGGTATGGAACGAGCTGGGCGATGCCTCGAGAATATGTAGAGCGGATCCTCAAGTCCAAGGTCTATGAGGTCGCGCGCGAAACGCCGCTCGACCCGATGCCGATCATGTCGCAGCGGCTCGGCAACACCGTGTTGCTGAAGCGCGAAGACCTGCAGCCGGTGTTTTCGTTCAAGTTGCGGGGCGCGCACAACAAGATTGCGAATTTACCGGCGGCAAAACGCGAACGCGGCGTGATCTGCGCGTCGGCCGGCAATCATGCCCAGGGCGTGGCGCTTTCGGCCCGCCGTCTGTCGCTACGGGCAGTGATCGTGATGCCCGAGACGACGCCCCGCATCAAAATCGATGCCGTGCGCCGGCTCGATGCGGAAATCGTCCTGCACGGCACGTCGGTGGACGATGCGCGCCGCCATGCGGAGCAACTCGGCGAGGCGCAAGGACTGAAATTCATACATCCCTATGACGACCCGGATGTCATTGCCGGGCAAGGGACGATCGCGATGGAGATTCTGCGTCAGCACGGCGAGGATATTCACGCCATTTTCGTGGCCGTTGGGGGCGGCGGCCTGATTGCCGGCATCGCCGCCTACGTCAAGTCGTTGTGGCCGGATATCAAAATCATCGGAGTGGAACCGGAGGATGCGGCCTGCATGCACGGCGCGCTGAAGGCCGGCAAGCGCGTAACCTTAAATCATGTGGGCCTGTTCGCCGATGGCGTGGCCGTGGCGCAGGTCGGCAAGGAGCCGTTCCGCATTGCCCGCCAATGCGTCGATGAGGTCATCCTGGTCAACACCGATGAAATCTGCGCGGCAATCAAGGATATTTACGACGAAACCCGATCCATAGCGGAGCCGGCCGGCGCCCTCGGCGTCGCGGGCCTCAAGGCCTATGTCGCACGTGAGGGGATTGTGGACAAAACGCTGGTCGCGCTCGACTGCGGCGCCAATGTGAATTTCGATCGGTTGCGGCACATTGCCGAGCGCGCGGAAATCGGCGAACACCGGGAAGCGCTTCTGGCCGTCACGATCCCGGAGCGAGCCGGAAGCTTTCGGCAATTCTGCCAAATCATCGGCGCACGGTCGGTAACCGAGTTCAACTACCGCTATTCGGATGCGGAGGCCGCGTACATTTTTGTCGGCATCGAATTACGCAATGGCGAAAAGGACAAGACGGATCTGGTCGATCACCTGATCGCCCATGACTATGCGGTGCTGGATATGACCGACAATGAATTGGCGAAGGGGCACGTTCGCTACATGGTCGGCGGGCGGGCGCAGGCATTGCCGAACGAAAAGTTGTACCGTTTCGAATTCCCGGAACGCCCGGGAGCCTTGCTCAATTTTTTGAATCAAATGCGGCATGGCTGGAACATAAGCCTGTTTCACTACCGTAATCATGGCAATGCCTTCGGCCGTGTTCTGGTGGGCATGCAGGTGCCGGCCGCCGAGCGTACGGAACTGTCGGCATTTCTCAAGGATATCGGCTATCCCTGGGTCGAAGAGACCGGGAATCCTGCCTACGGGTTGTTTCTCAAGTAACCGGTCGCGCTCACGCGCGATTCGATTCCTTCAGGATACGCCGTTCGAGTGCGCGGCTTGGCTGGCCATCCACGGGAAGTTTCCTGCGCGCCTGATATTGTCGGATCGCCCGAAAGGTTTTTTGTCCCATCACGCCGTCCGCCGGTCCCGGGTTATATCCGAGCCGGGTGAGGCCGCCCTGAATATTCCGGACGAGGCCGGTATCGCGCGCCTCGCGCGACGCCGAACCCCACTTCCAAACGGGTTCGCCGAGATTGATCTGGTCTGTCCGCGTCAAGGCGCCGGTAAGTCCGCCTGCGCCGGCGCCGATCAACGCACCGTGTACGACGGATAAACCTGTCACCGCGCCGAGCAAGGCGCCGGCACTGGCGCCGATCCCGGCGCCGGTTACCGAGCGCTCGCCCGGCGTCGATCCGCAGCCGGCGACGAAAAGGGCGCCGACGATTGCAAGGAGTGCGAAACGAGTCATCTTCCTCTTCCGTGTCGCAAGGGTTGCTGTTGTCACACTGGTGTCGGAAATGTTCCGGCAACCAGTATGATCTGGTTTTCCTTATGCACCGCAAGCGGTAACATCAAAATGGGGCATAATCACGGCAATGACCTGACAACGCGCCGATCATCGCGATATCCGTAATGCATCCGAGTTGCCCATGATTTCCTATCCGGTCGAAATTTTCCACGACGCCAACGGCGCGGTTCGAGTGACCGCGCCGCATTTTCCCGAGTTGAACGTTACGGGTAGTTCCGAACAGGATGCGCTGCTGCATGCGCGCTTCGCCTTGGAGGAGATCATCAGCGTGCGGATCGGCAATCAGCAGGTCGTTCCCGTGCCGATCAAAGCGGCGCCCGGGCTCGCCAATTTGCAAGTACCCGACCACATTGCCGGCGTTCTGGAAAAATACTGGCGCTACAATATGGGCAGGTTCGCCGCCGGTCTGCCGATTGAATGCCGGGATTGAACCGCTGGAAGCGTCGTCGAAATAGACGTCAGGATCCGGCTAGACTATTTCTTGTCAAAATTGACTCATGTGAAATGGTCTATCTCCTGGTTTTTACGCAAATACGTCGTCACCAACCGTTTCGATTCGCTCGGGATTTGCTCTAATCGCGCGCCACCGCCGAAATCGGATGTATGTCGGCGGGATCGGTTTCCGCGAGTTCCCGGTAGCACCGGTTTAGATGTTTTTCTGCGACCGTATCATCCGGATATTCGGCGATGAAGTGTTGCAAACCGTCGCGGGCGGCGCGCCATTCGGCCCGCGAGAAGTCTTCGTAGATCGGCGCCCAATGTCGACACAGCGCCCGCTGTTCCGCGGTGGCGAGAATTTTTTCCGGCCCGTCGAGCGCCGCACAGAGTTCATAGACTTGGACCGGCGCGCTAATGCCCTTGACCCGTGCGACATCGATCGGGCGGAAAAGACAGGCATCTTTTTCCGGGCGGTATACGGAGTCGCTGACCAACATTTCCGTGCCGTATACCTTGTTCAGTCCCTCCAGCCGCGCCGCCAGGTTCACCGATGCTCCAAGCGCGGTATAGTCCATGCGATCGGCCGAGCCGATATTTCCGACGACCGTTTCACCGGTATGCAATCCGAAACGCGTTCGCATGATCGGCCGGCCCTTTGCCGCCCAGTTGGCGTTTAATTCGTCGCTTCGTGCTTTGCAAAGAAGCATGGTCCGGCATGCATTGGCGACATGGTTCGGGTCGTCCAACGGTGCATTCCAAAATGCCATGATGGCGTCGCCGATGAACTTGTCGATCGAACCCTTGTTGTCGAGAACGATTTCTCCCAGCGCCTGGAAATACCGGGTCGTTTTCAGCATCAACTCTTCCGGCGACATTTGCTCCGACATGTCGGTGAAATTGGCGACATCGGTAAACATGATCGACAGCTGGCGGCGCTCGCCGCCGAGCTGCTGTTGATTGCCCGATTGGATGAGCTGCTCCACGAGCGCCTTCGGAACATAATGGGCGAAGGTTTCGATCGCGTTCCGCATCGTGGCGACCGAGCTGGACAATTCCTGGATCTCGGTTACCCGCGAAACGACGTCCTGCGAATTGTCGAACTTCAAATTGCGGATTTTCTTGGTCTCATCGACAATTTCCCGGATCGGCCGCGCGATCCATTCCGAGACCCAGGCGATGATCGGTATCGACAGCAACAGCGGGACCAATGAGAACAACAGGCTCCGCATCCGGTGGGCGGCGATCGGGCCGATAAAGTCATCCACCGGAACGACGATTGCGACGCGCTTGGTCGAACCGACGGCATTTTGCAGCGTCGACACGCTGGCGATGTGGTCTTCGCCGTTCACCGGATAGACCAGCTGTCCGTCCGGCCGGCCGTCAAATTGGCGAATGGCTTCCGTAATTTCCGGCAGTTTGAGTTCCGAAATTTTCACGGGCCGAAGCACGACGTTGGTGCCCGCGACCGCTTTCATCACGGTCTTGTCGGCGTCGGGATACGCAATCAATTCGTCGCGATGATTGTAGATCAGCACGCGGCCGGACATTCCGACTTTCTGTGACTGCAGGAATGACGATAGTCTGGAGAGTGTGATGTCCGCCGCCATCACCGCATCCGGCTGCACGTGAACTTTGTGCGAAACGGTGATGCCGGGCGCCTTGAGGCTCGAGAAGATATAGGCGTCGGTCATCGATGGGGCGTTGCTGGCACGCGCGGATTTGTACCAGGGCCGGCCGCGCGGATCATACGTCGCTTCCGTGGGCGGCAAGACTTTGATCACGTTCCGGTTCGCGTCGAGAAACCGCCAGGTCTGCGTCCGCTTGCCGTCGGCCCCCTTCAGGATCAGCCGGACGCCGTATCGCGCGTTTTCCGGAACCAGGAGGCGTTCGCGCGTTACGGAATCGACATCCGAGAAATTGACCGTCTGAAAAAAATCGCCGTTGCCGTAGCCGATAAACAATCCATAAAGCTGGTTGTAGGAGTCTAGCGCGTCGAGAAAATACCGCACGGTCGGATGCTTGGTATCGACCGGACGGGTCGTCACACCGGGCAAACCCGAGGTGAGGCGCACCAGGGTGACCGGATTCTGGATAAAATTCTCGGTCCGCTCCAGGACCTTCTCGCTCACATTGCGCAGCAGGGAATCGGCTGCTTCCAGGGCAAGCTCGGAGTTTGTCCGGTAATTGTACCAAATGAGGCCGCCCGCGAGCATGAGGAAGATCGCGATGAAGATCGCGATGATATTAAAATTCAGGGGCGCCTTGAGTAGTAAACTGCGATGCGTCGCCGCGTTTTTTGTCATCTCGGCCCGATCCCTGTATCGGCCTCATAATGTCTTTTCCCGGCAAACACTCAGGCCGGTTTTTCGCTATCCTCGCACAAAATCAACGATTTCCGCAATCTACAAGGTGGCCCGATACGGGCAGGCCATCCGGTGCCGATGATCCCGGTGTGTCGAATTGCCGACCCGCCGCCGATCCGCTTCATGCCGGGAAACCGTCGTTTTGGCTGGAAAACGCGGTCATTTGGGGGCACATTCGTCATCGTGGCATAGAGACAGGCAAGCCATTGAAATATTTTGTTCAATTTGTTGAGCGGGTTGAGTAAGCGGTACGGATGGCATCGAAAGACAAAAAGAACGGCGCGGCGGAATCGGGGGCCTTGTCGCTGACCGATGGCGTGCCGGCGGACGCCCATGCGGCCTGGCTGGAAATGGTGGCGCGGCTGCTCGGCGGCGACGGGGACGTGGATCGCCTGTCGTTCAACACCTACGATGACATCGCCGTCCGGGCGCTCTATACGCGGGAGGATTGGCGCTCGGCGGGCGATCCGTCGGGCCTTCCCGGAAAGGCTCCGTTCACGCGCGGCCAGCGGTCGGCCGGCGTTGTCGCGCATGGTTGGGATGTGCGTCAGCTTCACGCGCATCCGGACCGCAGCGTCACGAATGCGGCGATTCACAGCGATCTGGAGAACGGCGTTCAATCCGTACAGCTGCGATTTGCCCCGGTTCCGACGGCGGCGAACGAACCCGCTGCCGACGGCATTTTGGTGTCCTGCCTGGATGATTTGGATGCGGTCCTGCAAGGCGTGGATCTTTCGCGAACGACGATTGCCCTGGCGTCCGGCGGAGCCTTCCTTCCCGCTGCCGCAATGCTGGTCGCGCTCTGGGATAGACGTGGAATCGATCCGGCGGAAGCGCGCGGCGCGTTGAATTGCGATCCGATCGGCGCTCTGGCCGCGTCGGGCACTCTATATGCCGGCTATGACAGGGTGCTGGCGGACGTGTCCGATATGGCGTCGGCGATCGGCGAGACGCATCCACGCGTCGTGGGCATACGGGCCGGCGGCGCGGTGTTTCACAATGCGGGCGCGACGGAGGCCCAGGAAATTGCCTGCATCGCCGCCAGCGGCGTTGCCTATCTCCGCGCCCTGACCGATGCGGGCATGGCGGTCGAAAAGGCCGTGGGCCAAATCCTGCTGTCTGCGACCACCGATGCCAACTTCTTGCTGTCGATAGCGAAAATTCGGGCGCTGCGACGCGTCTGGGGACGGGTCGCGGAGGCTTGCGGGGTTTCCGACGCGGTCTCGTCGATGCAGTTGCAGGCCGAAACATCGGAACGGATGATGTCGCGCCGGGATCCCTGGGTGAATATGCTGCGGACCACGGTCTCCTGTTTCGCGGCCGCGGTCGCCGGCGCCGACAGCATCACGGTTCTGCCCTTCGATGCGGCGCTGGGGCTGCCGGACGGATTTTCCCGGCGTATCGCGCGCAATACGCAGCTCATCCTGCAGCATGAATCGGGGCTGAATCGCGTCATCGATCCGGCCGGCGGCGCCTGGGCCGTGGAATCGTTGACGGACGCGTTGGCGCAATCGGCATGGCAGGAGTTTCAATCGATTGAACGCGCCGGCGGCATCGGCGTCGTATTGCAGGACGGATCGCTCGCCGCGGCAATCGAGCGCGTGCGGACCCGACGGCAGGAAAATATTACCAAGTCGATCGATCCGATTACGGGGGTCAGCGCATTTCCCCACCTCCTCGAAACGCCGATCGAGACGACGCCCATCGATATCGCGGCGCTGCGCGCGGCGGATGCGCCGCGGCTGTCGCAACTGTCGCGGCAATTCGATGGTGCGGACGCAGCCGCCGTGGTGCATGACGCCCGGGCAAAGCGCGGATTATTCCGGCGCATGACCGACTTGATGGAGGGGGGCGGCACCGTCGATGCGTTGATGCACGCCCTGTCCGAGGCCGATGCCGCGATTGCGGAGGTGCTGCACGCGCGCCGGCTCGGGGCGGATTTCGAGACGTTGCGGGATGCGAGCGAGGCCTGCCGCGGCGAATCCGGCGCCTTTCCGAAGGTCTTCCTGGCCGTCATGGGAACGCGGGCGGAGTTCGGCGAGCGGCTGACATTCGCCCAGAATGCCCTTGCGTCCGGCGGCGTAGCGGCGATTGAGGGCGAGGGCGGCACCGATACCGCTGCGATCGCCGCACAATTCGTGAACAGCGGTTGCGCGGTATGCGTGATATGTTCGAGCGACGCCTTGTACGCTTCGCATGCTTCTGCGCTGAGCGCGTCGTTGCGGGCGGCAGGAGCGACGGACGTCTTTCTCGCCGGCAAGAAAGCGTCGGGCGGCTCGGAGACGATCGCGGGAATCGACGGGCATCTGGAGCCCGGCGGCGATCTACTGGCATTCCTGACACGGCTGCTCGAACGGATGGGAGTATTGTGTCGATGAGCGCGATCCCGGATTTTTCGAAGATCGACCTGGCGTCGGGCGCCAATGCCGGCGGCGACCTCGATGACTGGAGCCGGCGCACGGAACGGGAAACCGGCGATGGTCCGGACGCTCTGGTTTGGGACACGCCCGAAGGTATTCCTGTAAAGCCGCTCTATACGGCGGCCGACCTGGCTGACCTGGACTTTTTGGACACGCGGCCGGGATTGCCCCCCTATCTGCGCGGACCGTATTCGACGATGTATGTCACGCAGCCCTGGACGATTCGACAATATGCCGGGTTTTCCACGGCGGAAGACAGCAATGCGTTCTATCGGCGCAATTTGGCGGCAGGCCAAAGGGGGCTGTCCATTGCCTTCGACCTGGCCACGCATCGCGGCTACGATTCCGATCACCCGAGGGTAGCCGGCGATGTCGGCATGGCCGGTGTCGCGATCGATTCCATCCTCGACATGCGGACCCTGTTCGATGGCATCCCGCTCGATCAGATGAGCGTATCGATGACCATGAACGGCGCGGTGCTGCCGATCATGGCGCTCTACATTGTCGCGGGCGAGGAGCAGGGCGTGGCGCCCGAGGCGCTGTCCGGAACGATTCAGAACGACATTCTGAAAGAGTTCATGGTCCGCAATACCTATATTTTCCCGCCGCAGCCGTCGATGCGCATTATTTCGGATATCTTCAGCTACACCTCCCGGCGCATGCCGAAATTCAACAGCATCAGCATTTCCGGCTATCACATGCAGGAGGCGGGGGCGACGGCGGATCTGGAGCTCGCCTACACGATCGCCGACGGGCTGGAATACGCCCGCTGCGGCGTCGACGCCGGTCTGGATATCGATAAATTCGCGCCGCGGTTGTCGTTTTTCTGGGCGGTCGGGATGAACTTCTTCATGGAGGTGGCCAAGCTGCGCGCCGCGCGGCTGCTGTGGGCGAAGCTGATGAGGCAATTCGATCCGCAAAATCCAAAATCGCTGTCCTTGCGGACCCATTGCCAGACATCGGGATGGAGCCTCGCCGCGCAGGATGTGTTCAACAACGTTATTCGGACCTGCGTGGAAGCGATGGCGGCGACCCAAGGGCATACGCAATCGCTGCATACCAATGCGCTGGACGAGGCACTGGCGCTGCCGAGCGAATTCAGCGCGCGGATCGCGCGGAATACCCAAATCTTCCTGCAGCAGGAAAGCGATACCTCCCGGACTATCGATCCTTGGGCGGGCAGTTACTATGTCGAGCGATTGACGGCCGAACTGGCGGCGAAAGCATGGAAACATATCGAAGAAATCGAAAGCCTGGGCGGCATGGCGCGGGCGATCGAAGCCGGAATTCCGAAGCTGCGGATCGAGGAAGCCGCGGCGCGCACCCAGGCCCGCATCGATACGGGGCGGCAAACGCTGGTTGGCGTGAATAAATATCGGTCCACCGACGAGGAGACGATCGATGTCCTCAAGGTCGACAATTCGGCGGTCCGCCGGATGCAGATCGAAAAGCTGCAGCGGCTGCGGGCGGAACGCCACGACGCGGCGTGCCGGGCGGCGTTGGCGTCGCTGACGCGATGCTGCGAGAATGGCGACGGAAATCTGCTGGAGTTGGCGGTCGTTGCGGCGCGGGCCAAGGCGACGGTCGGCGAAATTACCGATGCCATGGAAGAGGTCTTCGGACGGCACGTGGCGGAAACCAAGGCAATTTCAGGTGTTTATAGTAGCGAAATGGGTGAAAATTCCGAATCGATCGGCCGCGTTCGGACGCAAATTTCCGAATTCGAAAAACGCGAGGGCCGCCGGCCGCGAATTCTGATCGCGAAAATGGGGCAGGATGGCCATGACCGCGGGCAGAAGGTGATCGCGACGGCGTTTGCGGATCTCGGCTTCGATGTCGATATCGGATCTTTGTTTCAGACGCCGGAGGAAGCGGCCCGCCAGGCGGTCGAGAATGACGTTCACATCATCGGTGCGAGTTCGCTGGCGGCTGGTCATCTGACCCTGGTGCCGGAACTGCGCGATGCGCTGCGGCGCCTCGGCCGGGACGATATCATGATTGTCGTCGGTGGCGTCATCCCGCCGCAGGATTACGATGCGCTCTATGCCGCGGGAGCGCAGGCGATATTTCCGCCCGGCACGGTTATCAGCGAGGCGGCTCTCGAACTCCTGCAGCAGCTCGATAGCGCGCCGCGGTCCGGCAGCAAGGCCGACTGAACGTGCCGAAGGCGAAGGCGACTAAATCTCCGAAAAAGCAGGCGGCCACCGGTCCGGATATTTCTTTGGCGGAGATGGCCGATCGATTGGTGGCGGGCGACCGGGCGATATTGGGCCGTGCGATAACCCTCATAGAGAGCCGCCGCGAGGACGACCGGTCGCGCGCGCAGGAACTTCTGCTTCGGGTGATGCCGAATTCGGCCGGCTCCTATCGCCTTGGCGTGACCGGCGTACCGGGGGTCGGCAAAAGCACATTCATCGATACCTTCGGCGTGAATTTGACCGGCCAGGGCCATCGGGTCGCGGTTCTGGCGGTGGATCCGACGAGCAGCCGGACCGGCGGCAGTATCCTTGGCGACAAGACACGGATGGAACGGTTGTCGCGCGATCCCAATGCCTTCATCCGTCCGTCGCCCTCCGCAGGCACGCTGGGCGGTGTGACGCGCACAACCCGGGAAGTAATGCTCCTGTGCGAGGCTGCGGGATACGACATTATCCTCGTCGAGACGGTCGGGGTCGGACAGTCGGAATTTGCCGTTTCCGAAATGGTTGATTTTTTTCTTGTGCTGGCGATCGCCGGCGCCGGCGATGAACTGCAAGGCATCAAGCGCGGCTTGTTGGAACTGGCCGACATGATCGCGGTGAACAAGGCGGATGGCGACAATGAGGAGCGCGCCCTGCGCGCCGCGAGCGACTATGCCAGCGCAATGCATATCATGACTCCTCGCAGCCGAAATTGGACACCGCCCGTGGTTACGTGCAGCGCTTTGAAAAACGTCGGGCTGGATCGACTTTGGCTCAAGATCCAGGAATTTCGCGACGTCCTGACCGCGAGCGGAGAATTCGAACAGACGCGGCGGCGTCAACGGCTGCGGTGGATGTGGGCGATGGTCGAGGAACGCCTGGTCGCCGATTTGAAACTGAGCCCCTCGGTGACCGCGATCGCCGATGCGCTTGAGGCCGAAGTATTGGACGGTCGAGTGACGCCCGCCGTGGCGGCGGAGAAGATCCTCGCGGCGTTCAGGAAGTCGTACTGATTTCTCTTGCCGAATGAATAGTCTAGATAGGATCGATTGCCGGCCTTTGGTGCAATAATTCTTCGATATGTGCATGCCCGGGTGACTATAAATGGTGAGCAGACACGATTTCCGTTTGCGGCAAACCCGGCAGTTTCATGTAAATATTAATTGAATGGATTTTCTGCAGGCTGAATATTTTGTTTGATTAAGATTTCAGCCTGCGTTAGCAATAACAGTTATCGTTTTTGTGTTTCTGTAATTTCTGGTCGGTTCCGGTAGCAATATTGCCTCAATGTTTAGTTCTTTAAGGCCGAACATATTGCTTCTATGTTTCCATACCTGGAACACGTTTTCACTGTCTCGCCGGGTTACGCAGCGTATGTTGAATTGGAGATTTCTGCGGCGATTGCCCCTGTTGGTCCTCATTTCAATGCCCGGTGCCGTTGTCGCCGAGGTGTTGGAGGATGGCGCCAGCAAGATATACAAATATAATATCCATCATCCGGTTTATGGCGAAATCGGAACCTATACCAATACGATCCAGCGGAACGGTCAGGATGTATCGGTGCGCAATGAAATTCGCGCCACCGTCAAGATCCTCGAGATCATCGTGCATAACCATAGGTCTCAAAGCAGCGAGCTTTGGCGCGGTGGACGCATCGTTTCGTTCGAAGGGAACACGAAGGAAAACGGCAAGGTCTACGAGATTCGCGGTCACGCCGAGGGAGACAAATTTGTCGTTGTCGGCCCGCAAGGCAAAACCGAAGCGCCGCTGAACGTCTTTCCGAACAATCCGTGGTCGAAAGGAATTCTCAACGCCAAGGTATTGATGAGCACGAAGTCCGGCAAGCTGTATCGGGTCCGTTCGACGCCCGGCGAGGAAAAAATTCTAGAAATGGGCGGCGCAACCGTGAAGACGAATTACTTCAAGGTGGATGGCGACGCGCAATATGAACTTTGGTTCGATACGGCGGGTGTCCCTGTGAAATTTAGGGATCTCAACGAAAATGCGGAAATTACCTTTCAATTGGTTCCGACCAGCGAAGCGCCCAACCGGGCGATCATGAAGGGAAGCATGGGGTCGCCGTAACGGCCTTGAATTTCATTGGCTTACTGGATCGCCGCCGCCCGTTCAAACGGGAGCTTCCGGAATGTCGTGGAAAATGGGGCACCTGATTGGGATAATGCTGTCTCGGACATCTGGGCGCACGTAATTCGTTGAACTCGGCCATGGTGTTGCCATAAAGTTGGGCGATAAGCGGAATGCTCCGCAACGCAATAAAAAAATCAATAGGCAGGGTGCGGCATGGAAGTACGAAATCGGGAAGACATACAGGGATACGAGGCTACCGGCCGGGAGCGATTGACCGAACTTGCGGGGTTCCTGGACGACGTGCCAGCCGACCGGCTAACCTTTACGCGCTGGTACGCCCAAGGCAAAGGCTGCGCCGTCGGGTTGGCCGCCGCCCACAATCCCGGGTTTCAGGCGCAGGGCTTCCGTCTCGAGTATGATGCGTCGAACCGCAATTGCTGGCCGACATTCGATGGGCACAGCGATCGGGCCGCGGTAGCAAAATTCTTCGGCCTTTCTTCGACGGAAATGCGCCAGTTGCTCGGTCCGGACGGTTATGCCGGCAAAGTTGAGCCCCATCCACGCACAGTGGCTCAGAATATTCGCAGTTTCCTGGCCGAATCGATAAGCGTTTGACCGCCCCTATCAATCGAGTGAGCTGCGCAACGCCTCGACTGCCCGGGCACGAAGGGATTGACCTACGATGAGCAATCGGCTTGGTGCTGCGCCGGTCAAGCGAAACGACGTTCCGGTAGGACTGTTCACGAAAGTCCGAAATCTCATTACGCGAGACATCGCGATCGACCTCGGAACCGCAAATACGCTGGTGTACGTTGCGGGGAAGGGGATTGTCTTCGACGAGCCGACGGTGATAGCGCTCAAGGATGTTCGCGGCCGTAGCCATGTGGTTGCGATCGGCACGGATGCGAAGGCCATGCTCGGCCGCACGCCGGAGGGAATTCGCGCTATTCGACCGCTTACCGATGGCGTTATCGGTGATTTCGGCATCGCCGAGGAACTCATCCGGTTGATTTGCCGCAAGGCGTTCAATCAAAGAGGCTTCACCAGCGCGCGGGTCATCGTGACGGTGCCGTCGGGCGCCACGGCGGTCGAGCGGCGCGCGATCCGCGATTCAGTCGAAAAAGCAGGGGCGCGAAAAGTCTTCCTGATCGAGGAGCCGATCGCCGCGGCGATCGGGGCGGGCCTGCCGGTTACCGAACCGACGGGATCGATGGTGGTCGATATCGGCGGGGGAACCACCGAAGTGGCGGTTATGTCGCTTGGCGGTATCGTCGCATCGAAATGTATTCGTGTCGGCGGGAATACGATGGACGAGGCAATTATGTCCTATGTTCGTCGCGCCTATAACCTGCAGATTGGCGAAAGCACCGCCGAACGGGTCAAACTGGCGGTCGGCGCCGCCAGCATGCCGCCCGACGGCGATGAACGCCGGGCCATGCTCCGGGGGCGCGATCTGGTAACCGGAGTGCCGCGGGAACTGGAAATCGGGTCGGCGGAAGTCGTTGCGAGCCTCGCGGAACCCATCTCCGCCATCGTCGAGGCAGTGCGCACCACATTGGAACAGACCGCACCGGAATTGGCGGCGGACATGGTTGACCGCGGCATGGTCCTGACCGGTGGCGGCGGACTTTTGCCAAATCTCGATATTGTCCTCGAGCAGGCGACAGGGGTCCCTGCGGTGGTCGCCAATCTGCCGTTGAGATGTGGCGCCCTGGGTGCCGGCAATGCATTGGAACATCTTCGGTCGATGAGCAAGATGCTCGTGCATTGAGGCGCCGCTGTATAGGACGCGGTCGCCAACTGTTCTGAGCTTCCTCTGACCTTTGATTGAGACTTGGACGTACCGCGATGTCGAACGCGGGCGCACGGCGCAGTCCTATTTCCCGATGGATTGTAGGGATGGTTATTTCAGATTAACCATGATATTCGGCTGTTCTGTTTTAAATATACAATAATAACAATGTCATGCAAAAGTATTAGTTCAATATAACTAGCCCAAAAACAGAATATTACATTGAATTTAATGCAATTTGTTGTAATACTTCAGAGGGCATTCCTCTCGGATGGGGTTGCTCGGAAGGGTTGGAGCTGCAATGTCGTTAATGCGGACAGATCATTTGGAACAGCTTCGGGAGGCCCGTATTGGGGCTGCCGACGGCGTGCCGGATGCGTCGTCCCGGGTGGTGGTGTCCGCCGGCGACGGCGGCCCTGTCGCGATCCCCGATGCGGCGCTGCTGCGGGATGGCGCCTTCCTGCGCGAGGGCGGCGATCTCGTGAT
>JBFFGE010000059.1:0-23392 GCA_041557595.1 Alphaproteobacteria bacterium | reverse complement strand
GCCCACCGCTTTCCGATCGGCTTAGCCGCCGAGCCAGAGCGGCATATCGATGAGGACCTGCAGCAGTCCCGGCGGATAGCTCAAGGTCAGAGCATAGGACATGGCGCTGAGGAAGCTGGTCGCCGCAAGGCCGAAGATCGCATTACGCAAATGCGAGCCGCCGGCCTTCACCGTGATAAAGGTGTAGATGAAGATGGCGCAGCCGAGCGGGAACCCGACCACCCCGATCATGGCCAGCATGCCAACGATCCAGGCCATATAGTGCCAATCGCTGTGCTCGGTGACGACGCCATGTTCGATGTCATGGAGCACCGCGGCCGGTTTCGTCGCGCGTTTCATGCTTAAAAGCAGGGGCGCGAGCATTACCATGGCAATGATCGCGACCGACATCGGGAATACCATGCCGAGCGGGATGTATTGCGTGCTGTCGACCAATGCAACAATGGCGAAAAAGAACATGAAGATACCGAAGTACATCTGCGGTTTCTTGTCGCCAACACCATGCGGGCTATCCTGATCGTAGGTCTTGCTGGCGCTCGGCGAGAATTTCCATGCCGCCCAAATCGAGAGAACGGTCAAAATCACCAGCACGATGACGATCGGGCGTTCGAAGAACGACCAGCCATAGACTTGCGCAGCCTGATAGATCTTCGGTTCGAGCCGCGGTGCGAGGAAGAAACCGATCAGCAATGCCGGTCGCGACCAGCCGAAGCGTTTCAGGAACACGCCCAAGGTGCCCATGACCATTAACGCGATCAGGTCGTACCAGTCGCGCGTCGCCTGGAAGGCGGCGAAGAAGATCAACACGATCATAAAGGGCGCCAGGATCGCGTATTTGATCGTCGTCAGCAACGCGACATAGTTGGCAAGCAACAGGCAGAGGCCGGCGCCGAGCACGTTCGCCAGAGCGAGTGACCAGATCATCATAAAGGTAAGGTTCAGATGCTCGGTCATCATGGTGATGCCCGGTTCGACACCGACGAGGACGAAGCCGCCGAGCAGAATCGCGTAGCTGCCGGAGCCGGGGATCCCGAATAGCAGCGTCGGAATCATCGCGCCGCCTTCTTTCGCATTATTGGCGGATTCCGGTGCCAGAACGCCGCGGATATCGCCCTTGCCGAAATTATCGCGGTCCTTGGTCGTCTGAATGATGTGCCCGTAGGCGATCCAGTCGACAACCGATCCGCCGAGGCCGGGCAGGGCGCCGACGATGCAGCCGATGGTGGCGCAGCGGAGCACGATCCATTTATGGCGGAATGCGTCCTTGAACCCTTCCATCCAGCCGTGTCCAAGCGTGCCGGTATCGGAAATCTTCGTACTGCGCCGGAGCAAATCGACGATTTCGGGCAAGGCGAACATGGCGAGGCCGACGATGACGATTCGAATGCCGTCGCTCAAATACACCGAACCAAAGGTCAATCTGAATTCGCCGGTTGCCGGCGCGGCGCCGATGCTGCCGATCAACAGGCCGATCGCGCAGGTCGCAAGGCCCTTGAGCGCGCTGGTGCCGGTCAGCATGCCGATCATGCTGAGGGCGAGGACAATCAACAACAGTTGTTCGCCGAAGCCCATGGCCAGGATAATCGGGCGTGCGGCGAATACGGCGAATGTCAGGATGATAGCGCCGAACACGCCGCCAAACAGCGAGGCGGTAAACGCCGCGCCGAGGGCGCGTGCGCCTTCGCCACGCTTGGCCATTGGAAAGCCGTCGACGACGGTCGCCTGCGAGCCCGATGTCCCCGGTATCCCCATCAAGACCGATGGAAACGTGTCGGATGTCGTTGTCGGCGCCAACAGGCCGATCATCATCGAGAGCGCATGGCTCGCTTCCATGTCGAAGACGAAGGGCAATACGACCGACAATCCGGCAATACCGCCGAGCCCCGGCAGGATGCCGACCAGCAGGCCAATGACAGTCCCCAAGGCCAAAAAGAACATGTGCTTCCAGGTGAACATGTCCGTGAGCGCCTGGAAGAAAAAATTAACTGTAGCGTCGAATTCCATCCGCTTGTGCCCCACCCAATAAGGAAACTAACGACGGTAAGCCGATATTGTGACGCCCGGCGAAGGGTCGCCGGGCGTCACAAATCGAAGTATCGATCAGGTCTGGCTTGGCTACTTGCCGAGCGTGACCCCGTAACGCGCCTTGACGTATTTCGCCAGGTAGGTGCGCGCGGTATCGGACATCGTCGTCGCTGCGTTCCGGATGGGAATCGCACCGTCGCCGATGGTCTGCGGATATTCGCCGAAGATTTTCTGCCGCTTTTTCACGAAATCCGGGTCGGCCATCATCTTCTTGGCTGCCGAGCGGTAGGCTTCGACGATGTCCTTCGGCGTGCCGGCCGGCAGGTTCCACGACTTCGACATGGTTACGCTCATCTGATAGAGCGAGAACCAAGCCTCGAAGCCCGGTCCGGACGGGGCCTTGCCGTGTACCGCCTTGTAGGCCTCGATGAAGGTCGGAACCTTCGGCCAGGTCGGGTCGCGAACGATGTCGCCTTTTTCATTGACCACGCCCAGCGTGTACAGAGGCACCGCAATACCGTCTTCGATCAACTTCTTGCGGTTGTTCTTGAACGACAGCGTGTTGTCGTAGTTGACGGTGAATTCGCCGCGCTCGAAGGCCAAGGCCATCGGCCCGTTGCCCTTCATGCCCCAGACGCTCTTCACTTCGATGCCGAGCTGGCTCAGCGCGACGCGCAGGTTCAGGCCGCCCGATGTCGGCGTCTTGCCGCCGAAAATCAGCTTTTCGGGCGGAAGCGACTTCATCCGGTCGAGTTTGGCCTTGAGGGTCTTTTCGTTCTGGATCCCGAGATCGCTGCGCACATACTGCATGATGCCGCGCGGCGACAGGATAATCGGAATGAATTCGTTCAATTTGAACTTCACCCGGGGATCGCCGAGCGTGAAGTTCGAGATCGTGGATGTCGAAAGCGCGAACACCCAGGTACCGTCTTTCTTGGCGCGTTGTTCGAAATAGTTACCGCCCAGGATGCCGCCGGCGCCGGGCTTATTGACGACCAGGATCTTCGGGTTGCCGGGCAGATATTTCTGGAAATACGGCAGCATGAAGCGGGTGTAGCTGTCCGTACCGCCGCCTTCGTTAAAGGGGACGATAATCGTCACGCGCTTGCCGGAGAAATCGGCTGCGTGTGCCGACATGCCGACGGTCATCGCAGCCGCTGCGAGCAGCCCCGTGATCGCGCCGAGAGTAAACGTCTTCTTCATGTAGATAACCTCCCTGTCGAGAAACGACCTATTCAACTTGGTCGAACATTGTGGCCTCGGCCACGAAGCCACGCCCTGATCAACATTATGCAGACCGGCTCGTGGCAGTTTCCGTTTCGGCGGCTACGTTAAACAACCTTTGCCGTCCGTGGCAAGCGGCGAAAGGTTAACACCATTGAGCATTTGGACAATATGGATGAGGTTTTCGTCGTCGATTCAACGTGCGCGCGAATGGCGATGAATCCATGCCATTTCGCGCAATTTCAATAAGGTTCTATTCTGCCGTGATTATTCAAAATTGCAGTGGCGATTTGTGGTTATACCGCGCCGCATCAACATGGCGCCGCGGACACAATCTTGACTTGCCCGGGTCCGATACGGGACAGTGAAAGTTCCAGCCACAACGCAATCAGGCGCACCCTCCATGTCCGATTTACCCAGCCGAGTCGATATCCAGGAAGAAGGCCCCCGTGAAGGATTCCAATTCGAAAAAGGGCCGATCCCGACGCATCGAAAAATTGAACTCATCGACGCTCTGTCGGAAACCGGCCTGCGCGAGATACAAGTGGGTTCTTTCGTCAATCCGAAACGCGTGCCGGGTTGGGCGGATGTGGACGATGTGATTGCCGGCATCCGCAAGGCGGACGGGATTCGGTACACGGCCCTATGGCTGAACGAGCGTGGATTGGAGCGTGCGCTGGCGACGGATGGCTTGTTCCTGAAGGGCTCGATCACGACGTCCGCGTCGGAAACCTTCATGAAGCTGAACCAGAACCGGGGCTATGCGGACAACGTCAAGGTGCAGCACAATCAAGTGGGGCTGTATAAGTCGCACGGCGTCACCTATTTCCGCGGCTCGATGATGGCGGCGTTCGGATGCAATTTCGAGGGCGACGTCCCGGTGTCCAAGGTGATCGAGCAAACCGAGAGCATATTGTCCATCGCAGCCGAAAACGATGTGTCGTTGGACGTTCTCTCCCTTGCCGACACGATGGCGTGGGCGACGCCGCAATCCATCAAGCGCGTTGTGGGCGCCGTGCGGGATAAATGGCCGGACCTTCGAATTACATTGCATCTGCACGATACCCGCGGGCTCGGCGTCGCCAATGCCTATGCCGGGCTTGAAATGGGCGTCGACAGTTTCGACGCCAGCGTCGCCGGTTTAGGCGGCTGTCCCTTTGCCGGCCATAAGGGCGCGGCCGGCAATGTCTGTACCGAGGACCTTGCCTTCATGTGCGAAGAGATGGGCATCGACACCGGCATTGACGTCGACCGCCTGCTCGACGCCGCGCGTCTCGCGGAGGACGTGGTCGGCCACGACTTGCCGGGCGCCGTCAAATGGGGCGGCAGCCTGGATGCGCTCCGCCGCAAGCTTCATTGAACGACCCCCGTTCCGGACCGACGCTTAGGCGGCGATCTTGCGCCGCCGGCGGCCCGGAATTCGTATGGTCAATTTCGGCGCAAAATTGCTTGTGTTGCCTGACCGGCGGTGCGTAGCATTCCGGGAACATTAACTCCGGGTTGCACCGCCGCCCAGGGAGGAAACCTTGGCGCAGCGGCGGTCCGTTGGCCGGACAATAGCGGCCGAACCCAATAGATGCAGGGAGACGCGAAATCATGCAGAAATTCGATACTTCAATTCACCGGCGTACGTTGCTCAAGGGCGGCGCGGCGGCCATGGGTGGGGCGGCCTTGTCCGCATCGCCGTTCGCCGGCGCTTTCGGTGCGTCATTTCCCGATCAGCCGCTCAAGGTCATGGTCGCGACCCGTGAAGGCGGCGGCGCCGACCGGAATTTGCGCGCCTTTTGGAGCGTTTGGCAAAAATACCTGAAGACCACGATGGAGGCGTCGTTCTATCCGGGCGCCGCCGGCCGGGTAGGCTATCAGAAGTACATGGGGATTGCGAAACCCGATTGTTACACGCTGTTGTTCGGCAATATGGGACCTGAGACCCTCAACTGGGTCGTCAAGGAACCGGGCGGTTTCAAGTTTCCCGGCGACTACCTTTATTTCAACCGGGTCGATGTCGATCCCAGCTGCATTTTCGTCGATGCCAAACGCAGCAAATTCAAGACAATCGACGACATCGTCGCCGAGGGGAAAAAACGCTCGCTCAATGTCGGTGTCAGCCGAATAGCGCATCCGGCGTCGCTCGGCGTGCTCGCCCTGGCCCGCCATACCGGGGCGAAGTTCAACCTGATCCCGCTGTCGGGCGGCAAGAACACCTATGCCGGCGTTTCGTCGGGCGAGATGGACTTCGGTGCGCTGCCGTTTTCCGGCGCTGCCAAGCGCCATAAGTCATTCCGAACAACGCTGATCTTCGATACCAGGAAATACAGTCCCGACTTGATGAAGCGGCTTTATAACGCGCCGCTGGCGAACGAGCATTTCGGCATGAAGCTGCCGCCATTGGTCTCCGCGCGGGCGTTCGCCATCAAGACCGCGGCCGTGGAAAAGTATCCGGACCGCTTCAAGATCCTCCAGGATACCGCGAAGAAGGTCTACGCCGATCCCGATTTCAAGAAGGCGATCGAAAAAACCAAGGCGCCGTGGGAATTGATCCAGTACGGCGACCAAGAAACCTGCGCCGAATATGCGAAGAGCATTATGGCGATCGGCGAGGAGTACAAGGATCTGCTGAGCGGCAAGGCCTGATCGCTGGCGCTGATTCGATATTTGCACGGGGGCGGTACTGTGTCGGTAAACGGACCGCCCCTATGCGATCTCACAAATTCCAAACGTGATCGCCGCCGCGCGCATCACAACAATGAAGAGCGTCGGAATGTCCGCTGAACTTCCATCGGAAAAGCGCGAGAAGACGCCGGTCGGCGCGGATTTGCTGATACCGGGCGCGGCTGTCGCATTCACGCTGTATTATTTTTCGACCATCATCGATTCGCCCTGGACGGCCCAGGTCAGCGCGTTCTTCGTCGGCACCATCCTGCTGGCGCTGTGTTTCCTCTTGTTGGTCGGTATCACGCGGCGGGTGGCGCGCGGCGAGGCCAGCTTGCGGTTCGACCCGCTGATCTCGCCGGCCGAGGTGGTACCGAAGCGGTTGGCGCTGCTCGGCCTGACCCTGGGCTACATCTTCTTCATCGACTGGCTTGGATTCACCGCGACGACATTCCTGTTCCTGATGTTCGGCATGACGTTGCTGTCCGGCTGGCAGCGCGACAACAAGCGGTTGATCGTCATCCTGTCGGCGGTTTTGTCGATTGGCGGGTATCTGTTGTTCGTCGTGGCGTTTGAGCGGCGGTTCCCCGAAGGGCCGTTCGAGCAGTTCTTCCAGTCGCTTCTGTCGTCGTTCGGCGGAGCCTGAGATGCAGGAGGTCGATTTCGGGTTCTTCGTCTCCCTGTTCGGCCACACGCTCTCGTTCTGGTGGCTGATCATCCCGGCAATCTTCCTCGGGCTGATCGTCGGTGCTATCCCCGGCTTCAGCGCCGCCAACACCATCATCATCCTGTTGCCGCTGACGCTCGCCATGGGCGAGGAACTCGGCCTGATCTTCATGGTGGCGCTCTATTGTTCTTCGCGCATGGGCGCCGGTATCCCGGCGATCCTGGTGAACATTCCGGGGACGGCCGGTGCGGCGGCGACGCCGCTCGATGGCTATCCCATGACCAAACAGGGCAGGGGGCCGCAGGCGCTTGCGATTTCCTTCGTATCCTCGACCTTCGGCGGCTTGCTGACCACGATCGTCGTTCTTTTCGTCATGCCGTTAATCGTGCAGGTGGTGTACTACCTGCACAGCGTGGAGATGATCGTCGTCATGCTGTTCGGCATCTCGCTGATCGCGACAATCGCGGCGCGTGACACCCTGAAGGGGCTGATCGCGGGGTTTTTCGGCTTGATGATCGGCGCGATCGGCGCCGATCATGTCTACGCCACGCCACGCGGCACGCTGGGTTTCCTGGAATTGTACGACGGCGTACCGCTGATCCCCGCACTGGTCGGGCTGTTCGCCATCACCGAGGCCTTTCTCATCATCGAAGGGCAGTCGATCCTGACCGAAAAGGGCAAGGTCCTGCTTCGCGACGCACGCTGGGCGGAAACCTTCGAGGGCGCGCGCGATGCGTTGAAGCGCTGGTGGCATATTGTCTGGACCAGCTTGATCGGCCTCGTCATCGGCGTGGTGCCGGGCGCCGGCGCCGCCATCGCGTCCTTCGTCGCCTATCAGCAGTCGCGGACCTTCTCCAAGACGCCCGAGCTGTACGGCACCGGTCATATCGAAGGGCTGATCGCGCCCGAATCGGCGAATAACGGGGTCACATCGGGGACATTGGTGCCGCTGTTGGTGATCGGCATTCCCGGTGGCGCGACGGCGGCGATCATGCTGGTGGTCATGCAGTATCACGGCACCACCGTCGGGCCGGATTTGTTCATCCAGCAACCGCTGCTCGCCTACGGCGTGTTTTCGGCGATGGCGGTGACCTACTTGCTGATGATCGTCACTGTCCTTCCGCTCGCCCGCTATATGTCGCGGGTCACGATGATATCGACGATCTATATCGCGCCGCTGATCATATCCTTCACGCTGGTCGGCTCCTTCGTGCCGCGCGCCTATGTCTTCGACATGTATCTCGCGCTGGGATTCGGCGTGCTCGGCTACATCGCCCGACGGACCGGCTATCACGTGGCGGCGATCCTGATCGGTGTCATTCTGGGGCCCCTGCTGGAATCCTATTTCCTGCGCGCGCTCAAGATGTCCCAGGGCGATATCATGGTGATCTTCTCGTCGAAGGTCGGCAATGTCTTGTGGGTGTGTCTGGCGCTGTCTCTCGCAATCCCCTATCTCAAGGATTTGCGCCGCAAGCGCACGGCAATGCGCGACGCGCTGCATCGGGGCGAGGCGGCGGCAAAGGGCGGAACCGAAGAATGAAGCCCGAAGGGCTTCGGGGAGGATGCCGCCATGGCTGACAGCATCGATCGCGCGCTGCTGGCGCGCAACGTGCGGCGCATCGCCCATCTCGACATTCCGGGCGGCGGGCAAATCGTCGTCGACGGCGATTATGCCTATATCGGTCACATGGCGCCGCCGCACGGCACGTCGATCCTGAACGTGTTCGACCCGAAGAATCCAAGGGTGGTATCGACGATTGACCTGAAAGACGATTATTCGCATACGCACAAGGTGCGGGTGAACGGCGATATCATGATCACCAACGTGGAGATGAACCGCCGGCATCTGCTCCGCAAGGGCGAATGCATGGCGTCGATGCGCGCGAAGCTGAAGACGGTGCTGGGCCGGGACATGACGCCGACCGAACTCGCCGGCGCGCTCAAGGTCAAGGAATCCGATTTGCCGGAGCTGGAGGCGTTCAACCAGCGCGGCTATCACGATGGCGGGTTCAAGCTGTGGGATATTTCCGACAAGGCGGACCCGAAGCTGTTGCATTATGAGCGGACCTTCGGCTTCGGCACCCATCGCTTCGACGCGGATGAAAACCACGCCTACATCTCGACCGAGATGGAGGGCTATCTCGGCAATATCCTGGTGATCTACGACGTCCGCGACCCGACGAGCCCGTTCGAGGTGTCGCGCTGGTGGATGCCGGGCCAGCACATCGCGGGCGGCGAGACGCCGACGTGGCATGGCTACGGCAACCGGCTGCACCATGCGATGAAGGTCGGCGACGAGTTGTGGGCGGCGGTCTGGCACGCCGGCTTCCGCGTGCTCGATATTTCCGACATCGCCAATCCCGCGGTGATCGGCGAGCACAACTATCATCCGCCGGTGCTGGAGCCGTCGCACACCATCATGCCGCTGCCCAAGACCAACGACGGGCGGCGCATCGCGGTCGGCATCGACGAGGAGCACACCCATGTGCCCGGCCAGCCGCATGCCTGCCTCTGGGTATTCGACGTGTCCGATCCGATGAATTTCAAGACCCTGTCGAGCTTTCATGTCAGTGAGATGGACTCGCCCTGGAGCCGCACGCCGGGCGGGCGGTTCGGCGCGCATCAGTTCCGCGAGAAGATGGATGGCACCCTGATCTACGCCACCTAGTTCGGCGGCGGCTTGCGCATCGTCGACGTCAAGAACCCCGAACTGCCGGTGGAAGTCGGCCATTATATCCCGGAGCCGGTTGGCGACGCGCCGTGCCCTGCAAGCAACGACGTCGACGTGGACGAGCGCGGGCTGATCTATCTGCTCGATCGGGTAAACGGGCTGGATATTCTGGAATTCGACGGTTAGGGAGGACGGCCAATGCAACAACGACCCTTGGGAAGTACGGGCGCAACGGTCTCCGCTATCGGCCTCGGCTGCTCGGGCATGTCGCCGGAGAAGCTGGAACGGGACGACGCGGAATCGATCGCCACGATTCGCCGCGCGCTCGATCTCGGCGTCACCTTCCTCGACAGCTCCGATGCCTATGGCAACGGCCACAACGAGGAATTGCTGGCGCGGGCGCTGAAGGGACGGCGGGACGACGCCTTCGTCAGCAGCAAGTTCGGCAACATCCGCGGGCCGCAGGGCCAGCGCGGCGGCACCAACGCCAAACCGGACTATGTGCCGGTCGCCTGCGAGCGCAGCCTGAAACGCCTCGGCACCGACGTCATCGATCTCTACTACCTGCACCGGGTCGATCCCGAGGTGCCGGTGGAGGACACGGTGGGCGCGATGGCGCGGCTGGTCGAGGCGGGCAAGGTGCGCCATCTCGGCCTGTCGGAGGCGAAACCGGACATCCTGCGCCGCGCCCATGCGGTGCATCCGATCAGCGCGCTGGAAACCGAATACTCGTTGTGGACCCGCGATCCGGAGCGGGAAATCCTGCCGCTCTGCCGCGAGCTCGGCGTGACCTACGTCGCCTATTGCCCGCTCGGGCGCGGCTTCCTCAGCGGCGCGGTGCGCGCGGTGGACGACTTGCCGGACGGCGACCGGCGGCACGACCACCCGCGTTTTCACGACGAGAACCTGCAACGCAATCTGGCCCTGCTCGAGCCGCTCGACGCGCTGGCGAAGGAGAAGGGCTGTACCCAGGCGCAGATCGCGCTCGCCTGGGTGCTGGCGCAGGGCGAGCACATCGTGCCGATTCCCGGCAGCCGCAAACGCATCCATCTGGAAGAAAACGTCAAGGCGCTCGACGTCACGCTCAGCAAGGCCGACTGCGCCAAACTCGAAGCGGTATTCGAGATCGGCGTGACATCCGGCACCCGCTATCCGGAAAAACAGATGCCGCTGATGAGTTTCTAGAGACCGTCACTCCCGCGCAGGCGGGAATCCACGGTTCGAACTGGACTCCCGCCTGCGCGGGAGTGACGATGAATATGTGGCGGCAGACTTTCTAGGGAGGTCACCATGACCAACATCACCAGCACCGAATACTGGGCCAACAAGGGCGAAGTCGAGCTTTACATCTACCGCAAGCAGCTCGCCGCGCCGGCGAAGGAACCGCGCCCGGTGTTCTTCCTGGTGCACGGCTCGACCTTCGGCGGGCGCACCAGCTTCGACCTGATCGTGGACGGGCGCAGCCACTACTCGATGATGGACCATTTCGCCGAGCTGGGCTTCGACGTCTGGACCATGGACCACGAAGGCTACAGCCGGTCGTCGCGCACCGACGGCAATTCGGACATCGCCAGCGGGGTGGAAGACCTGAAGGCCGCGATGGCGGTGGTCGAGCGCGAAACCGGCCGGAAGAAGTTCATGTTCTATGGCCAGTCGTCGGGCGCGATCCGAGCCGCCGCCTTCGCCGAAGCCTGCCCCGAACGGGTCGACCGGGTGATCCTCGACGCCTTCGTGTGGACCGGCAAGGACGCGCCGACCCTGATCAAGCGGCGCGAGAACCTCGAGCACTACCGCACCCACAACACGCGCCCGGTCGACCGCGCCTTCTATCAGAGCATCTTCACCCGCGACAAGCCGGGCACCTCGGAGGCGATCATCGGCGAGGCGATCGCCGACGCGGAGGAGCCGTTCGGCAGCGAAGTGCCGACCGGCACCTATCTCGACATGTGCCAGAACCTGCCGGTGGTCGACCCGGCGAAGATCGGCTGCCCGGTGCTGATCGTGCGCGGCGAGCATGACGGCATCGCCACGGAGGAAGACCTGCTCGCCTTCTATTCACGGCTGCCGAACATGGACAAGCAATTCGTCATCGTCGCGGGCCAAGCCCATTCCGCCCCGCTCGGCGTCAACCGCGCGCGGTTCTTTCACATCGTCGAGGGATTTTTGACGATGCCGGCGCGGGTGGATGTTTAGGGCTTAGATTTACGCCCCGCCCAACAGCCTTGCAATCTCGCCCGCGTCTTTCAAATCCTCCATGTTCAGCACCGCGTCGCACAGCGCATCCGCCTGCTTGTCCGGGATCGTGTGCTTGGCGAGCTTCTTGAACTTCGCGGCGACGTCGTCGGCCGAGGCGAAGCTGTGCTCGCTGCCGCGCGGCGCTTCGCAGCGCTGTTCCAGGCGGGTGCCGTCCTTCAGGAAGGCCTCGACCCAGACCTCGTGCCGGGCGGTCGAGCCTTTCGCGGTGATCTCCGCGTCGTGCATGGTCTCGACCCGCTCGGAATAGGCCATGCGATCCGGATCGGCGACGCAGTCCTCGGTGAACTGCTCGACGAAGCAATCGCCTTCCAGCATGTAGGTGGCGACGCAGAAAGGCAGGTTGAGCTGCGCCGAGGTCAGGCCCTCCGGCTTGTACGGCCAGCCCACATGGTCGACCGTCACCTGCGAGCCGTGCACCACGAAGCGCTCCACGTCGTCGGCCCCGAAGGGGTGGCGTTCCTGCATGCTGCGGATGGCGTCGAGCGTGGTGTGGTTGCTGCCGACGCAGGAATAGAATTTCAGGCTGATCTTCATGGTCTCGAAATCCTCGCCGAGGCCGCGGCTCAACTCGGTCATGTCGAAGCGGTCCTGCGAGCGGGAGAAGGTGGTGCAGTAGCCGCCGTATTCGCTCTCGAACACGTCCTGAATGCCGGTGAAGCCGTTCGACGCCAGCAGCGCGCCGTACAGCCCGCTCTGCGACGAGCGGCCCGCGTGCATGCGCTTGACCATCGCGCCGTATTGCGCGGCCATCAGCCCGGCCGCCTGCGTGCCGGCGACGCCGAGCGCGTTGACCGTCTGATCCGCGCTCAGGCCGAGCCCGCGCGCCGCGCCGGAGGCTGCCGAGAACACGCCGAGCGTCGCGCCCGAATGCCAGCCCTGGCCGATATGTTCCTGGCCCATGCAGTTGCCGACCCGGGGCCCGATTTCGTAGCCCGCGACGGCCGAGGTGAGGAAATCCCGGCCGGTCATCGAACCCTTCATCTCGGTCACCGCGATCAGCGCCGGCAGCGTCACCGCGCCCACATGCAGCACGCCGCGCCGGTGCACGTCGTCGAGCTCGAAGCCCTGGATCATCGTGCCGTTGATCATCGCCGCGTGCGGCGCCGAGATCCGGTCCTTGGTGCCCCAGATGCGGCAGCCGTCCTTGGTGCGGTCGAGGTCGCCCAGCGTCTTGCGCAGGATTTTGGTCCATTCCAGATCGACGCCGTACAGCCCGCAGCCGAGCGAATCCAGGATCAGCAGCTTGATGCGGTCGCGCACTTCCGAAGGGATATCGTCATAGGCGAGGCCCGAGACGAAATTCGCGATTGCGCGGGTGTGCGGGTTGTCTCTTACGGTGTCGTGGGCCATCGGTGTCTCCTGGTTCTTGATCGCCGTTTATGCCGCCCGGTTGCCGCATGCGGCGAAACAATCTTTACTTGGCCCCGGGCCCGGGGCGCAAGGGGAAGGGAAAGATTTAGCATGGCGGATACGGAAACAAGGGACTACGACGTGGTGGTGGTGGGGTGCGGCGTTGCCGGCCTGTCGGCGGCAATTTCGGCGCTGGAATGTGGTGTGCGGGTCGCGATTGTCGAACGCGCAACCGTCGAGGAGCGCGGCGGCAACACGCGCTACACCGGCGCGTCGATCCGGATGGCGAGCGAAAGCGAGATTTCGCCGGATTTCGAAACCCTGTTCGCGACAAATGCGGGCTATCATCTGGACCCGCAGCTGGTCGCCGAGACGGCCGCCGACTACGCCAACTGGCCCGCCATCGTGAAGACCATGAACGCGGTGGACCCGGAACTGATCGGTACGCTCGCCGACGCCGCGCCTTCGACCATCGCCTGGCTTAAGGAGCAGGGGGTGAAGTTCGGCGAAATGGGATTCTACGGACTCACCGCGCGATCGGCGCCGCGCATCGGCGTCACCGGCGGTGGGCTCGCGCTGGTCGAGACCCTGGCGCCGGTCGCCGAGAAAATGGGCGCGGATTTCCTCTACGAGACGACGGCGCAAGACTTGATCCGGAACGAAGACGGACGCGTAATCGGGCTGGTCACGGCACAGTCCGACAACCGGCCGCTGTACCTGATGGGACGCGGCGTCGTGCTCGCCTGCGGCGGGTTTCAGGGCAATCCGGAGATGGTGGCGCATTACCTCGGCACCCAGGGACGGTTCCTGCGCCCGGTCGCGCGGGGCGGCTACTACAACAAGGGCGAGGGCATCCGCATGGCGTTGGACATCGGTGCCGCGCCCGCCGGCGACTACAGCGACATCCATACCCAGCCGATCGATCCCCGATCGGGCGCCACGGAAGCGCTGGTGATGATCTTCACCCAGGGCATCCTGGTGAACACCGAAGGCAAGCGGTTCACCGACGAGGCGCCGGGTCCGATCGACGCGAACTACGAGGACATCTGCCGGCGCATCAACGCGCAGCCGAAAGGCCTCGCCTGGTGCCTGCTCGACGCCAAGCTGGACGAGATCGAGAACTGGCGGCGTTGCGTGCGCTCGGACCAGCCGCCGGTCGAGGCGGAAGACCTGGCCGCGCTGGCGGCGAAGATCGAGGTGCCGGCGGCGGCCTTGCAGGCCACGGTCGCGGCCTACAATGCGGCCTGCCGCAACGGCGCGTTAGATCCTTTCACTGTCGACGGGCTGGGAACGAACGACCTGACGCCGCCGAAAACCAACTGGGCGCGGCCGCTCGACGCGCCGCCCTTCAAGGCCTATCCGGTGATCGGCTCGAACACCTTCACCTTCGGCGGCATCAAGGCGACGCCGGACGCCCAGGTGCTGAACACAAGCGGCGAGGTCATCCCCGGACTCTACGTCGCGGGCGAGACGATGGGCCTCTACTACGGCCGCTACCCCGGCGCGACCTCGGTGCTGCGCGGCGCCGTCTTCGGCCGCCGCGCCGGCCTGCACGCCGCACGGGGGAATGTGTAGGGAGGCTGGGCACACGGTAGCGCGGAACTCGGTTTCGTTCTTTATCAACGCCGCCGCGACATGATCTTCCGCATCCTTCGACAGGCTCAGGATGAGGAAAATCAATCGGAACAGATCAGTCAGATCGTTAAAGTAGCGGCCTCATGCTGAGCCTGTCGAAGCATGCGGCCGCGTTTCCGCGGCGTCAGGCGTTTCCCCGCGCGCGCACGGTCGCGAGGGTGTAGCCGGCCAGGTCCGACATGATGTCCGGGTGCAGTTGCGGGCCGGTGAGCTGGAAGCGCTTGATCGTGCGGATGTCGATCGGGTCGCAACCGGCCAGCGTATCGAGCAGCGCCTGCACTTCGGCCTCGAGCGCATCGGCGGGATAGACGCGGCTGAGTAGCCCCGCCCCGAGCGCGGTCTGTGCGTCGATTTCCTTCATCGACAGCACCATGTCGGTCAGCACCTTCGGGTGCACCTTGGCGAGCGCGGCCATGGCGAGGGTCGGCGCGGTTCCGTGCGACATTTCCGGTAGCGCGAAGCGCGAATCGTCGGTGGCGTAGGCGATGTCCGATCCGCCGACCAGCGCGCAGCCGAAGCCGAGCGCCTTGCCGTGCACCACCGAGATGATCGGCGCCGGGCAATGGCGGAAGGCGTGGTAGACGGCCAGAATCTGGCTCATCACCCGGTTGTGCGCGTCATAGGCGTTCTTGGGCGGGCCGCCGGGCAGCTTCTGTTCGCGGCCGTGGCAGAAATCCTTGCCGTTGGCGCGCATGACGATCGCGCGGATCTTCGCGTCGCGCCCGGCGTCCGCGACCGCATCGGCGAGCATGGCTTGCGTTTTGGTGGTGAACAGATTGCCCTTGCGGGGCCGGTTGAAGGTGACGTTCAGGAACGAGTTCTTTTTCTGAATGATCAATGGTTGTGCCATGGAGGCCTCCCGTCGGATTTTGTTTTTGGAACTTTTGGATGAAGTTTCATTGTGCCGCTTCCGCCTTGGCGATCAGGTCGAGCAGGTATTCCGGCGTCACCGGAACCTCGGTAATTTTCACGTCGAGCGGCGCCAGCGCGTTTTCGATCGCCGCGACGATGGCGGCCGCGGCGGGGATCGTGCCGCCCTCGCCGGCGCCCTTGACGCCGAGCGGGTTGAGCGGCGTCGGCGTTTCCATGTGGGTCTGCTCGATGGACGGCGTCTCGGTCGCCAGCGGCAGCAGGTATTCGCCGAAATTGACCGTCACCGGCTGGGCCGCCTCGTCGTAGCGCATCCATTCGAACAGCGCGTTGCCGATGCCGTGCACGACGCCGCCCGCAACCTGGCCCTCGACCATCATCGGGTTGATGATCGTGCCGCAGTCATGCGCGGTGACGTAGCGCAGGATCGACACGCGGCCGGTCTCGATATCCACCTCCACCTCGGCGACATGGGCGCCGTTGGCGTAGGTCGAGCGCTCCGGCGTGAAATAGCTGGTGTCGTCGAGCCCGGGCGTGATGCCGTCGGGCATCGAGAAGCCGGGCATGCCGTTGGCGAAGACGGCGATCTCGCCGAAACTCTTGCCCATCTCGGGCACCCCCTTGACGAAGACCCGCCCGTCGGCGAGGTCGAGATCGTCCTCCGCCGCTTCCAGCAGGTGGGCCGCGATCCTGATCATCTTGTCGCGCAGATTGCCCGCCGCCAGGTGCGCCGACGGTCCCGCATTCGCCGTCACCCGGCTGGCGAAGGTGCCGATGCCGTAGGCGACGCCGGTGGTCTCGCCGCCGATCACGGTGACCGCCTCGGGCGCGACGCCCAGCCGGTCGGCGATGATCTGGGCGAACATGGTCTGGTGGCCCTGGCCCTGTGCGGCCGCGCCGGTCTGCGCCACGATGTTGCCGGCCGGCATGATCTGCACGGACACGCCCTCGAACGGGCCGAGCCCGGTGCCTTCCACATAGCTCGCCGTGCCGATGCCGATATGGCGGCCCTCGGCGCGGGCGGCGTCCCGCCGCTCCTTGAAGGCGTCGTATCCCGCCAGCGCCAGCGCCTTTTCCTGGCACGTCGGGTAGTCGCCGCTGTCATAGATCACCGGGCTGCCGTCGCGGAAGGTGAGTCCGACCTTGTAGGGCATTGCGTCGGCGGGCACGAAATTGCGCCGCCGCACCTCCGCCGGGTCGAGCGACAGTTCGCGCGCCACCCGGTCGAGCAGCCGCTCCATCGCGAACACCGCCTGCGGACGGCCCGCGCCGCGCACCGGCGTGGTCGCCACCTTGTTGGTGAACACGCCGGTCACCTTCATCTGGTAGGCGGGCACCACATAGGGACCGGGGAGGGTGGTTGCGGAGATGAACGGCGTGATGATGCCCCAGGCGAGATGCGCGCCGCAGTCGTGCACCAAGGCGCCGCGCACGCCCTTGATCCGGCCGTCGCCGTCGACCGCGATTTCCACGTCGTAATGCTGGTCGCGTTCCTGATGGGTGGCGGTGAAATGCTCGCGCCGGTCCTCGATGTACTTGACCGGCCTTCCCAACGCGATGGCCGCGGCGGCGACCGCCAGGTGTTCGGGGTAGGCCTGCACCTTCGAGCCGAAACCGCCGCCCGTATCGGGCGCGATCACCCGGACGCGATTGTCGGCCTGGCCGGTCATGCGGCAATAGACGTCGCGCAGCTGGTGCGGCGACTGGGTGTTGGCCCAGATGGTCAGCGTGTCGGTGACCGCTTCGTAGGACGCCAGCATGGTACGGCATTCCATGGCGTGGCCCGCGCCGCGATGCTGGAACAGGGTTTCGCGGAACACGTGCGCCGCGCCGGCAAACGCGGCATCGGTCTCGCCATAGCCGACGGTGAATTCGGCGGCCACGTTATCGTCGCGGCCCTCATGCGCCACCGCCGCGCCCGGTTTCAGCGCGTCCCGGAAATCGCCTGCCGCCGGCAGCGGATCGTAATCCACGAACACCCGCTCCGCCGCGTCCTCGGCAATGTAACGATCCTCGGCGATCACCAGCGCCACCGCCTCGCCGACGAAGTGCACCGCGTCCGCGGCGAGCACATGCTGGGTGACCGGATAGCGGATCGCCGGGTTGGGGACGAGCAGCGGCATTGCGGCTTGCAGCGCTGCGGGCAGATCCGCATGGGTGAACACCGCGTGAACGCCCGGCATGTCGAGCGCCGCCGCCGCATCGATGCCGGTGATCCGCGCATGCGCGTAGGGGCTGCGCACGACCGCGGCCTGCAAGGCATTCGGCAAGTGGATGTCGTCGACGAATTTTCCCTTGCCGGTGAGGAGCGAGGCGTCCTCGAGCCGGGGAACCGCGCTGCCGATCCAGCTCATACGCCGGCCGGGCTTTCGCCGCGCAGCGCCTTGGCGGCGGCCAGCGCCGCGTCGACGATGCCCTGATAGCCGGTGCAGCGGCAGATGTTGCCGGACAGCCATTCCCGCACCTCCTGCTCGGACGGATCGGCGATCGTGTCGAGCAGTTCGGTCAGGGTGGCCAGCATGCCCGGCGTGCAGAAGCCGCATTGCAGCCCGTGATTGTCGATGAACGCCTGCTGCAACGGGGTCAGCGCGCCGTTGTCGGCCATGCCTTCGACCGTGTCGACCGACATGCCGTCGGTCTGCACCGCCAGCAGCAGGCAGGAGCGCGCGGTCTTGCCGTCGAGCAGGATCGTACACGCGCCGCAGACGCCGTGTTCGCAGCCGAGATGGGTGCCGGTCAACTCCAGCTCATGGCGCAGGAAGTCGGCCAAGGTCAGGCGCACCGGCACCTCGCGCGTGACTTGCTCGCCGTTGACGGTAAGCGTGATCTCCAGTCTTTCGGCCATGTTCAGGCCCCTCCCGATTTCGCGCGGTCGAACGCTTGGCCCAGCGCGCGCTTGGTCATCACGACGGCGAGCTTCCGCCGGTATTCCTTTGTCGCATGCACGTCCTCGATGCCGGGCACTGAGGCGGCGTGCTCAGCGGCGGACTCGAACAAGTCGGGCGACGGCGTTTGCCCGATCAGCGCGGCTTCCGTCTCCGGCAAGCGGACCGGGCCGTTATCGACGCCGGTCACGGCGACGGCCGCGCGGCCGATCTTGCCGCCCGCATCGACGGTCAGCAGCACCGCCGCGCCGGCCATCGCGAAATCGCCGTGCCGGCGGGCGAATTCGACGAAGCCGTATCCATGGCCGCTCGGCCAGCAGGGGATCGTGATCGCGGTGAGGATCTCATCGGGCTCCAGGTTCGGCGTCATGAAGCCTTGCGACCAATCGGCCATCGCAATGTCGCGCGTTCCCCGTTTGCTCGCCGCGTGCAGGGTCGCGTCATGGGCGTGCAGCACCGCGGGCATCTCCGCCGCGGGATCGAGATGGGACAGGCTGCCGCCGATGGTGCCGCGGTTGCGGGTCTGCACATGGCCGACATTGAGCAGGGCTTCGTGCAACAGGGGGCAGCGCTGCCGCACCAGATCGGATAGCTCCAAATCGCGCTGCCGCGCCATCGCGCCAATGCGGAGCGCGCCGCCGGTTTCCTCGACCGTCGACAGTTCCGCGACGCGGTTGATGTCGATGATGTTGGCGGGCATGACATAGCGGAAATTCATCATCGGCATCAGCGACTGACCGCCCGCGAGAATTTTGGGGTCGTCCAGCGTCGCCAGAAAATCGAGCGCCTGCGGCAGCGATTCCGGCCGGTGGTAGGAAAACGGCGGCGGCTTCATGGCATCATTCCTTTCCGATCAGCCGGCACATGAATTGGCAGATCGATCGTTTGAGGGCGCCCAGCATAATGGAAAACCCGGAGGCGGCGGCAACGGGTTCGGCCGGCCCGGCCGGTCGGTGCGTTTCGGCATTCTCCGCCGCGGTATCGTCGCTCAGGATGTTTTCCTTCAGGCACGCAGCAAACCGGTCGATCATTTCCGCCGACACGCTGGCGATCACGCCCTGGCTACGGCCGTATTGCGCGATCGGGCCGGCCAGCTGCAAGTCGGTGACGATCGACACCGTGGTGCCGTCGCCGTTCGGCGTCAGGGCGAAATCGACATCCGCGTTGGCGCTGCCCCGGTTGCGGCCCTCGCGGCCGGCGGCGGCGAGCCGGGCGGTGAAGGCATCGTCGTCGCGCTCGGTAAATTTTACCTCGCCGTCGAAGGACAGACTGACCGGGCCGAGCCTGACCTTGATCGTACCCTTATACGTGTTCGCGTCGACGATTTCGGTCAGCGCCGCGCCGGGGACGCAGGGGGCCACGCGCTCCACGTCGATCAGCACGCGCCATGCTTCCGCGGGCGCCACCGGCACGTCGAAGGAATTTTCTAGTTTCAAGCCGGTATCCCTGGTGGCTTATTCTTGTTGGCGGCAAGATAGCACCGGGCGGGGCGGTTCCGAAAGACGGAGTCGCAAGGCCGTTCGTTTCAAGTCGCCCGCCGCAGACCGAAGGAGCGTCGATATGACTTACGAAACCCTGACCGTCGATCGGGATACCGGCAACGGGGTCGCCACGGTGACACTGCGGAACGGCCCGCGGAATGCCATCGACGCCTGCATGGCGCGCGACTTCGAGCACGCGATCCTGGCGCTGGGCGAGGACGAGACGGTCGGGGCGGTCGTGTTGACCGGCGCGGGCAAGGCGTTTTCCGGCGGCGGCGACCTCAAGAACATGGGCGTCGACTTCGACGATTCGCCGGCGGTGCGCGCCTTCATGGCCGATTGTCACCGGGGTATCCTCGCCATGATCGGGATGGAGAAGCCGGTGGTCGCGGCGGTCAACGGGGACGCGGCGGGGGCGGGGTGGAGTCTTGCCCTGGCCACCGATCTGGTCGTCGCTTCGACCGAGGCGCGGTTCATCATGGCCTTCGTCCGGGTCGGCGCGGTGCCCGATCTCGGCGCCGCCTGGCTGCTGCCACGCCTGGTCGGGATGCACAAGGCGCGCGAATGGATGATGCTGGGCGACATTGTGACCGCCGAGGAGGCGCACCGCCTCGGCGTCGTCAACCGGCTGGCCATGCCGGACGCGGTGCTGCCGGAAGCGCAGCAGATCGCCGCCAAACTCGCCGCCGGCCCGCGCCGCGCGCTCGGCCTGATGAAGCAGATGGTCAACCGATACGGCACCCTGCCGCTGGAAGCCGCGCTCGACCACGAGGCCGATGCCCAGGCGCGCGCCTTCGCCACCGACGATTTCAAGGAAGGCGTTGCCGCATTCAAGGGAAAACGGCCGGCGAAGTTTGGGGGCGGGTAAAATGACCTACGACGTCATCGTTGTCGGCGCGGGGCTGCACGGGTGTTCGGCGGCGCTGCATCTGGCGCTGCGTGGGCAGAATGTCCTGGTTATCGAGAAGAACGAGGCGGGCCGGCATGCGTCGGGCGTCAATGCGGGCGGTGTGCGGCGGCTCGGACGGCATCCGGCGGAGATTCCGCTGTCGGTCGAATCCCTGGAAATCTGGCATCGGATCGAAGCGCTGGTCGAGAATGATTGCGGCTTCCAGTCGGGCGGACAGGTCAAAATTGCGGAAAACGATCGCGAACTGACCGAGCTCGAGGATCGCGCCAGGATGGTGCGGTCGCTCGGCTTCGAGCATGAGGAAATCATCGGCCGCGCCGAGTTGCGCCGGCTTTGTCCTGCCGCCGCCGACCATTGCGTCGGCGGCATGGTTTCGCGCCGCGACGGCTTCGCCAACCCCTACCGTACCACATGGTCGTTCCGGCAGAAGGCGGCGGCGCTCGGCGTGACGTTCCGTGAAGGCGTGCGCGTCGTCGGGCTCGACCGCCGCGCCGGCGATCTCTGGGAGGTCGGCACCACGGCAGGGTCCTTCGAGGCGCCGGTGATCGTCAATGCCGCGGGTGCGTGGGGTGATCAGCTCGCGGCGATGCTGGGCGACGCGGTGCCGCTGTCGCCGGAAGCGCCGATGATGATGGTCACCGCCCCGGTGGCGCCTTTCCTCGACCCCGTGGTCGGGTTGCAGGGTCGCCCGCTGTCCTTTAAGCAGGGGACGAACGGCACGGTGGTGATCGGCGGCGGTCATCGCGGCATCGCCGACCGGGACGCGGAAACCACGACGCCCGATTTCGCGGGCCTGCAGAAGAGCGCCCGCACCGTCGTCGAGGTCTTTCCGAACATGCGCGACGTGCCGATCGTGCGGTGCTGGATGGGCATCGAAGCCGTCATGCCGGATCAGATCCCGGTTATCGGGCCGAGCCGCCATGCGCCCGCTGCCTTTCACTCCTTCGGGTTTTCCGGCCACGGCTTCCAATTGGGCCCGATCGTCGGGCGCATCACCTCGGAGCTGATCGTCGACGGGGAGACGCCGTTGCCGATCGAGGCGTTCCGGGTCGACCGGTTCAACGCGCCGGATTACGCGGACGGTGCGCTTGGCACTGAATTCGACGAAGGGTAGGGAAATATGCGCGTCACGCTCCTGGGAACCGGCAGTCCTGTCCCGTCACTCAAGCGCGCTTCCGCGGGCTACATGGTGCAGACGGGCGGCGACGTGATCCTGATCGATCACGGACCCGGCGCCTTTCACCGCATGATGCAGGCGGGCGTTGGCGCGACCGATGTCACGCATGTGCTGTTCAGCCATCTGCATTTCGATCATTGCCTCGATTTCATCCGGCTGTTCCTGCATCGCTGGGATATCGGCGCGCCGGATTTGCCGCCGCTCAAGGTTTTCGGTCCGCCGGGGCTGGCCGCCTTTGTCGACAAGCTGTTCGGGCCGGAGGGCGCCTTCATGCTCGACCTGACCGCGCGCACCAGCCACGCCGCCAGCATCCGCATCTTCGAGGGCCGCGGCGGCACGCCGCCCCGCCCGTGGCCCCACGCCGAGGTTACGGAGATCGTCGAGAGCGACGTGATCGAGGGGGCGGGCTGGCGCGTCACCCTTGCCAATGTGCCGCACCATCAGCCGTATCTGATCAGCTACGGGGTGCGCGTCGAGGCGGATGGCGGCGTCTTCGCCTATTCCAGCGACATCAGCCTGCCCGCGGCCAAAGGGCCGGCGAAGCCGCTCTATGGTCTGGCTAACAATGCCGATCTGTTCGTGCACTACCTCAATTCGTTCGACGTATCGCGCGAGCAATCGGGCGGTGCCGCCGCCGGCCCGACACAGCAGCAGGTGGTCGGCGAGCTTGCCCGGGACGCGGGCGTGAAAACCCTGGTGACGACCCATCATGGCCCGATCATCGACCGGGACGGCGTGCGCGAGCGGATCATTGCCGATATCGGGGCGGTCTACCGGGGCCGCTTGATCTGGGGCGAGGATTTGATGGCGTTCGATATTCCGGAATAACGCGGGGCGGCAACGTGAAACCCGGCGCTCGCAACACTTGAAGCGAGCCGTTCAGCCGGATTAGCGCCGAATGACGGGCACCGTGCCGGCGCCGCGGTTGGGTGCGCACTGTTCGGCCACGCAATGCTTGGCCTATGATCAATCGTTGCATATGCCGGCCCGACGGGGCCGGTCGGCTCGTCCTCGGCGCACCGCGCCAGCGCCAACCATAACAGGAGAAATTTCCATGAACGACATTACCCGCCATCACAAGGGCTCGCGGATGAGCCAGGCCGTGGAGCATAACGGCGTCGTTTACCTGGCCGGTCAGGTCGGCGACGACCAGAAGGCCGATGCCGCGACGCAAACCAAGCAGATCCTGGCCAAGATCGACAAGCTGCTGGCCGAATGCGGCAGCGACAAGTCGAAACTCCTGTGGGCGCAACTCTGGGTCACGGACATGCGAAATTTTTCGGCGATGAACGAAGTGTGGGATGCCTGGATCGATCCGGCCAATCCGCCTGTCCGCGCCGGTCTGTGCAGCGCGCTTGCGGCGCCCGATTGGAAGGTCGAGATCATGGTGATGGCGGCGAAATAGGCGTCCGGGTGCCGGCCAAATGACTTGCTGACTAGGACTCTGTGGCGCACGCTGCTCTAGCTGTGGTCTTTCGATAGGTTGTCCATTCGGCCCTGACCGGGGAGACTGGAGTTACCAAGCTTCAGCACTCTTTGGGAGAGCCGAATGAACATTCACAAGAATGCCCGTTTGACGCCGCTCGGTC
>JBFFGE010000058.1:0-24349 GCA_041557595.1 Alphaproteobacteria bacterium | reverse complement strand
TCGTCGAGATATTTCGTGAAGCGGCCTTCGGATTTGTAGCGGCCGCGGCAATCCTGCACCACCACCGCATACCCGTGCTGCGCGAAGTATTTTGCCGTCGCGGTACGGGTCATCGGCCGTTTGTCGCCGGCGCGCTTTTCGGTCCGCGACGGGGCCGATTTGTTGTAGGGCGTCCGTTCGAAGATCACCGGATAGCCGCCCTCGGGCGCCCCGGATTTGGCGGCGGGGAGATAAATATCCGTCGCCAGGCGGACGCCGTCCCGCATCGTCACCATGACATCCCGTTTGGTGGAAACTTTCCCGGAAGGGGCACGGGCCATCGTCGTTCTCCTGGTGTTCTAGTGGTTGGATCTGGATCATATAACGTTCGGTATTCGGCGCGGCCAAGGCGGCCCCGCGGAGGCATGGATAGTCCCTTGCCCGATGTGATCCGGCACCCAATCTAGGGATCTGGGCCGACCGATTGAGCGCGTGTTTCGCATGGCGCCGTTTCGGTCCGGGGGAGCCGGAAGTGGGTCGGTAGCGCCGCTAATCCTAGCAAAGAGGTTTCAATTGGCGAGATTAAATTGTAATCAAGCGCCGGGCGGGTTCCGCGCGCCCTGGAAGGACTGCCAGGGGACTTCATGATAATTCGTCGATCGACCGGCGCAGTATCGCCGGAACACCCTTCAATGGACAGGGCTTGGATATGGTCTACCTGTTAATTCCGGTGGGCTTTGCCCTGCTGTTAATCGGCGGCGACGCGCTGGTGCGGGGCGCGGTCGGCATTGCGCGGCGATACGGCGTGTCGCCCATGATGATCGGCGCGACGGTGGTTGCGTATGGCACCACGGCGCCGGAGCTCTTCGTGAGCCTGGATGCGGCGTTCAAGGACGTGCCCGGCATCGCCGTCGGAAATGTGGTCGGCAGCAATATCTGCAACTTTATTCTGATTTTGGGCGTGTCCGCGCTTATTTGGCCAATTTCCCTCGAGCGCGGCGCTTCGTTGAAAATCACCAGCTTGGTTCTCGCGATCGCGACCGGATTGCTGATCCTGCTGGCGTGGGACGGCCATATCGCGCGCTGGCAGGGTATTACCATGGTGCTGCTGCTGGCGGCGATGACGATTTACAATTTTCAGAGCGAGCGACGGCGCTCGCCGGAAGAGAACGTCTTCGCGGAGGAAGCGAACGAATTTGCCGAGAAAGCGCCGCAGACCGCGAAACGTGCCTTCCTCGTGCTGGGCGTCGGCTTGCTGGGCGTGGTGTTCGGTGCGGAATTCCTCGTTCGGGGGGCGGTCGCCCTGGCGCGCGATGCAGGCGTCTCGGAGGAAGTCGTCGGGCTGACCGTGGTCGCGCTCGGCACCTCGTTGCCGGAATTGGCGACGGCGGTCATCGCCGCCATGAGGCGCCAATCCGATGTGGCCCTCGGAACGGTTTTCGGCGCCAATATCTACAATATTCTCGGCATCATGGGATTGGTCGCGACGGTCACGCCGGTTCCGGTCCCGCAGCAGATGTTGAATTTCGATCTGTGGTTCCTGCTGGCGATCACCGTCGTGCTGTCGCTTTGGGTGCGATTGCTGCCGCGCATAGGCCGCGGCGCGGGCGCCGGGTTTGTGCTGCTTTATTGCGGGTATGTTGTTTGGCAATATACCGGCGGCATGGGCCTGTTGTAGCGCGCCGGGCGGCTGGGCCGCCTGCAAAACACAATAAGGGTGGGAGTCATCGCAATGGGAAAGCGAATCGTCGTTTTCGGCGCAGGCGCAATCGGCGGCTATGCGGGCGCGCATATGGCCCGGGCGGGCGAGGATGTGACGCTGGTCGATCCCTGGCCCGAGCACGTCGACCGGATGAACCGGCAGGGCATGAAGATCGATGGATTGACCGAGCCGGAATGCGTCACCATTCCGGTCAAGGCGATCCATATGACCGAAATGCAGCACATCTCGAAAGGCCGGCCGATCGATATCGGGTTTTGTTCCGTCAAATCCTACGACACCGAATGGGCGTGCTTCCTGCTGAAACAATATCTGGCGCCGGACGGCTACGTGGTTTCGCTGCAGAACTGCATGAACGAGGAAATGGTCGCGCGGACGGTGGGCGCGGACAAGACAATCGGCTGCATCGCCAGCACGATCGCGGCCGAACTCGTCGCTCCCGGCCATATTCAGCGCAACGTCCCGCTCGGTGACGAAAATCATGCGGTTTTCCGGGTCGGCGAAATGCACGGCCGCGTCACGCCGCGCGCGCGGGAAGTCTCCGAATTGATGAAATGCGCCGACACCTCCATGGTGACCACCAACCTCTGGGGCGAGCGTTGGACCAAACTGATCGTCAACAGCATGCGGAACGGGTTGTCGGCCGCCTCGGGGATGAGCGGCCGGGAGCGGGATTCCGATCCGGTGACGCGGGATATCGCGCTCCGCATCGGTGCGGAAGCGGTCCGGGTCGGCTGGGCGCTCGGCTACCGGCTGGAGAAGGTGGCGGGGATGGCGCCCGAGGATATCGTCGGCGCGGTCGAAGGAAACAATGCCGCCCGGAAACGGGTCGACGAAGCGATGGATGAAGGCAATAGGAAGCGCAACGACGCGCAGCGTCCATCGATGGGCCAGGACATGGCCAAGGGCCGCCGGACCGAAATCGAGCTGATCAACGGCTTTGTCGCCGCCAAGGGCGAGGCGGCAGGGATTGCGACACCGGCGAACAGTGCGCTGGTGGAGGCGGTCAAGCGGGTCGAAAATGGCGAAATTCCGGCCAGCAGGGACGTTGTCGCCCGGATCTGAGACGGGCGCGGCGGGGCTCGCATCGGAGCCTTTTTTGTGGCTGACGAATATTTTTAAAGAATTTTCCAAGGATTCCGAGCGCATCATCGTCTAACCGGCAGGAAAGCAAGCCAGGGCCCCTCGATGACGGAACCGGTGGACGAAAATACCCTGATAAAACAGGCGCAAAGCGGCGATCGGGCGGCGTTCGAAGCGTTGTTGCGCAGCTATTACGACGTCATCTTCCGGATCGCCTACAAATGGTGCGGCGATAAGGCCGATGCCGAGGATATTACGCAGAACGCGTGTATCAAGCTGGCGCGGTCGATCGACCGGTTTCGCTTCGAATCGGCGTTTCTGACCTGGCTCTACCCTTTGGTGATCAACACGGCGAAGGATTGGGTGAAGGGGCGCGTGCGTAACAAGACCACGAATATCGACTCGGTGGCCGAACCCGCCGAGGCTCCCGCGGGCGATGGCAAGGTGTTTGCGCGGCAGATCATGGCCTATGTGCACCGTCTCCCTGAAAAGGAGAAAGAGGCGCTCTATCTCGTTTTCAGCGCGGGGATGAGCCATCGCGAAGCGGCGACAGTCATGGCGTGCAAGGAAAGCACCGTTTCCTGGTACATCCACGAAGCCCGCAAGAAACTGCAATCCTTTCAAGCACAGGAGTGCCGTTATGGATGAACGGCAATTGAAGGACATTCTGAAGGCGGATGACGTTCCGGCGGCGGATGAGAATGCGCGCAAGCGGGCGATGAACCTGGCACTTGGCGCATTCGACGAGGCTCAGCGCGACAAGGAAAAAAATCGCCAAGGAGTTGGTCTGCTCGGTCGTCTCACAGGTCGATCCAACAATCGATCCGGGAGACGACCCATGAAGAAGTGGCATTTATTCGGCGGCATGGCGACCGCGATGACCGTGGTGCTCGCCGTCGTGACATACGACGTCGCCAAGGACAGAGGATTGTCTTTCGGTGACGGCGCCGAGCGGCGAACGCAAGGAATTCTGGACGGCCGCAAAGGGGCCAATCAGCTGAAATCGGAAGGGGACACCGCACAGCCTCCGAAGTCCAGCGATCGCGCACCGGCCTCCGACGAGAAGAAAGAGCGGGAGAATTTCGCGAAGGGCGATCTCATGCTGAAAACCGCCCGGCCCGAGGAAACGCCGGTCGCCCGGCCCGCCAAACCCAAGCCGGTTCAGCCGCCGGTTGCGGCAATATTGCAATCGCCGCCGCCGAGAATCGCGTATGGCGCGGCGAGCGAGGGTAGGGTCGACCGCCTCGCGGAGCGGAGCCGCATTGCGAGAAAAGCGGTCGGCCAGCGCAAACTGCATCCGGCCGATGAAGCGTCGGGGCGGTACTACAAGGATGTGGGCCGCGATCAGTTTCGGCAATTCGTCGAGAACGAGATCAAGCGCGTCGGCGACGCGCCGGTCTCGACCTTCTCGGTCGATGTCGACACCGCTTCCTATTCCTTCATGCGCCGGCAATTGAACCGGGGCGTCCTGCCGCAAAAGAATGCGATCCGGATCGAGGAACTGGTCAATTATTTCGACTATGCCTATCCGTTGCCCGCGTCGCGCGAGCGGCCGTTCCATCCGTCGGTCAGCGTGACGCCGAGCCCGTGGAAGAAGGGCAACAAGCTGATCCATATCGGCATCAAGGGTTATGACATCGACGCGGATGTGAAGCCGCGCAGCAATCTGGTGTTCCTGCTCGACGTGTCCGGGTCGATGAACGCGCCGGACAAGCTGCCGCTGATGATCAACTCCCTGAAGCTGCTGCTGGATACGTTGAAGCCGGACGACACGGTTGCCATCGTCGTCTATGCGGGCGCGGCCGGCACGGTGCTGGAGCCGACCAAAGCTGCCGAGAAGCACAAGATCCTGGCGGCGCTCGACAAGCTGCGCGCCGGCGGGTCGACCGCGGGGGCGGCGGGCATCCGCCAGGCCTATGCGCTCGCGCAATCCACCTTCGACAAGAAGGCGGTCAACCGCGTGATCCTGGCGACCGACGGCGATTTCAACGTCGGCATTACCAATCGCGAAGAGCTCAAGGGCTTTGTCGAGCGCAAGCGCAAGACGGGCGTCTTCCTGTCGGTGTTCGGCTTCGGCCAGGGCAATCTGAACGATCACCTGATGCAGACCCTGGCGCAGAATGGCAATGGCGTGGCAGCCCATATCGATACGCTGAACGAAGCGCGCAAGGTGCTGGTCGAGGAAGCGTCCTCGACACTGTTCCCGATCGCCAAGGATGTGAAGCTCCAGGTGGAGTTCAACCCGGCCACCGTCGCCGAATACCGCCTGATCGGTTACGAGACCCGTGCGCTCAAGCGCGAGGATTTCAAGAACGACAAGGTCGATGCGGGCGATATCGGCGCCGGGCACACGGTCACCGCGATCTACGAGATCACGCCGGTCGAGGGCGGCGAGCCGATGATCGGCGCCAGCCGCTATCGCTCGGCCGAAGCGGCCAAGAAACCGGCGACCAAATTCGGCGCGGAGTACGCTTTCCTGAAGATCCGCTACAAGCTGCCGAATCAGGACAAGTCCACGCTGATCTCGACGCCGATCACCACCGCCAATGAAATCGCCAATGAGATTTCAAGTGACGCAAGGGGCGCCACTGCGCTCCAGGCACGCGAGACGCGCTGGGCGACCGCGGTGGCGGCGTTCGGTCAGATCCTGAAGGGCGGCAAGTACACGGGCGGGTACACCTATGACGACGTGATCGCACTTGCGAACACGGCCAAGGGCGACGACCCGTTCGGCTACCGCGCCGAGTTCGTCAACCTGGTGCGGCTCGCCCGCTCGGTGTCCGGGCGATCGGGGAAATAGTTTCCAGTTCAGGTTGCGAAAGGGCCGCGGGGCGGCGTGTCATCGACGCGCCGCTCCGCCGACCGTTTTCCAAGGGGAATCGCGCCCTGTTCGTTTCCGGAACATTCAGGTAGCTTTCGGTCCGGTGTTTCTGAGCGAGTAGCGCGGGAGGTATTTCATATGTGGCGGGCGATCGTAATATTTTTGGTCGGCGGCATTCTGGGGACGGCATTCGGCGTTGCCGTCGGGTTCTTTGTCTATCCGTTCGTCTTTCCGCCGCCCGAGGCGATGGACACGCTGACCGCCGAGGAGCGCACCACGCGCGTGGCGCACGGCACCTTCATTCACGCCAATCCGTCCGATCCCGTCCACTACGGCAAGGGAAAGGTTACGGTCTACGAGGACGTCGTCCATCTCGAACAGGATTTCGAAGTCGGCCCCGGACCCAAGTTTCATGTCTACCTCGTGCCGAAAGGAAATATTCGCCAGTCGTCGGATGTGAAGGAGACGATGTTCGTCGACCTCGGCCGGTTGCGCGCGTTCAAAGGCAGCCAGAAATACCGCGTCCCCGACGGCATCAATCTGAAGGACTATGCGAGCGTGGTCATCTGGTGCGAGCATTTCAGCGTGCTGATCTCACCCGCCGATCTGGCGTTCGGGAATTAGAGCAAATCCCGAGCGAACCGAAACGGTTCGCGACGACGTATTTGCGTGAAATCCGGGAGATAGACCATTTCATATGAGTCAATTTAAACAAGAAATGGTCTAGGCAGGGCGTAGGCCGCTCAGCCTCCGCCATCCCGTTTCAGGCGTTCGATGTCCGGCGTTTCCCAGCCGAGCCAATCCCGCAGCACCGCGTCCGTATCCTGGCCGAGCAGCGGCGGCGATTGCATCGGCGTGTCGGTGTTGTCGATGCGCCAGGGCGGGCCGACCACCCGGATCGGCCCCGATAGGGGATGATCGAGCGTCCGTACGAGGCCGCGATGCACAATCTGCGGGTCGCTCAGCGCCTCTTCGTAATTCTGCACCGGGGCGAAGGGAATGCGTTCGGCTTCCAGCCTTTCGCTCCAATGTGCGACGGAGTGTTTCTCGAACTCCGCTGTGATCGCCGCGTTCATCGTATCGCGGTTGTCGACCCGGCTTGCCGGTGTCGCGAAGCGCGGATCGTCGAGCCAGTCCGGGCGCTCGACAGCGCGGCAGAACGGCGCCCAATGATCCTGGTTGAGCAGAATGACGTGCATGAATTTTCCGTCCCGGGTCGGGTAGGCATTCGCCGGAACCCGCATCGGGTTCTCGTTGCCCATCCTTTTCGGCAGGAGCCCCGCCTGCAGCGTCTCGCCCATGCGGCTGCTCAAAGCGCCGATTGCGGCAGCCTGCATGCTGAGGTCGATATAACGGCCCTTGCCGTCGCGCCGGACGCCGTTCAGCGCCGCGGCGACCGCATACGCCGCATACATGCCCGACAGCACATCGGCGATCGAGGTGCCGACCAGCATCGGCTCGCCCTCCGGCTCGCCGGTGATGCTCATCATTCCGGAAACCGCCTGGATCACCGGGTCGAGTGCGAGACGGTCGCGCGCCGGACCGCTCTGGCCAAATCCCGAAATCGAGCAATAGACCAGCGACGGATTGATCGGCCGCAGATCGTCCCATCCCATGCCGAGGCGGGCGGCCGTGCCGGGCTTGAAATTCTCGACAACCACATCGGCTTTTTCCGCCAGCGCCCGCGCCGCCGCCCGCGCCGCCGGTTTCTTTAGGTCGAGCGCGATGCTCTTTTTCGACCGATTGACGGCGTTGAAATAATCTTCATGCCCGTCGCGTCCTTCGTAGCGTGTCGCGGTGCGCGTGTCGTCGCCGCGGTCGGCGCGCTCCAGCTTGACCACGTCAGCCCCCATATCCGCCAACATGGTTGTGCAGAACGGACCGGCGATAATGGCGGTCAAATCGAGCACGCGGATGCCGGCGAGCGGCATGGCGCCGGGGTTTTCCGTGTCGGTCATTTTTCGCTTCGAACTCCGTGAAAATATTCGCCAAATATTGTGCCCGGCGCGGGCGCGCGGCAGATTACCATCAATCCGCGCTCTCGGCGAAAACCTCGGCACAGCGGGTGTTTCGCCGCATCTGGGCGCAAAACAAGATAATGGACGGGAGGATGCCCATGACGGGCACGACCGAATTGCAAGACAAGGCATTTTCTTTCATTCGCGTGGCGCCGCGCCCGGCCAAGCCGCGGGCGCAAGGGCTAACCATCGTCGCCGACCGCGGCATCGGATTGGCGCGCGTACAGGATTTGATGGAATCGGCCGGCGACTACATCGATTTGGCGAAGATCGCGATCGGCGCCTATCGCCTGCAGACCGAAGATTTCATCACCCGCAAGGTCGCTCTCTACAAGGAACACGACGCCAAATGCTTTTTCGCGGGCGACGTGTCGGAGGCGGCTTTCCTGCAAGGCGTGTCGCGCGATTTCTACCGCGAGGTCAAACGCCTGGGCGGCGACGCGGTCGAGGTATCCAGCGCCCAGATCGCCATGCCGCTGGACGACAAATGCGCCCTGATCGCGATGGCGAAGGAAGAAGGCCTCGAGGTCATCGCGGAGGCGGGCCAGAAAGGCCATGACGATTGGACGCACAGCCAGTCATACGTCTTTCGCCAGATCGAGGCCTATTTCAAGGCCGGCGCGTGGAAGGTGCTGGTGCAGGGCGAAGGCGTCAGCGAGGGTGTGGACGCGCTCAAGGAGGATTTGATCCTCAACATTGTCGCGCGGTTCGATATCGACGACCTGATCTTCCAGGCGAAGGACGGCGCGACCCAAGCCTGTTATGTGTCGACGCTCGGCAACAAGGTCAATCTCGACGTCGACGACGATCAGGTTATCGATGTGGAACTGATGCGCCGAAATATCCGCAAGCACGGCGTCTTCGGCACCATCGGCAGTCTGCCTTGAAGGGTATTGCACTGCGGCCCTATGGTTTCGTCTTCTTGGCTATGACGATGCGCGTGAAAATGACCAGCGGCAGGATCGCCAGTACGATCACGGCGAGCAGCCGGAAAACGTCGAGATAGGCGAGGAACTCCGACTGCCGCGTCACTTCGCGCGCAAAGCTGTGCAGCCCCGCGGCCTCGCCCATGTTCCAGGCCTCGGGAAGCGGCAGATGGTGCAGCCGCTCGTTGTATAGGCTGACATTCTCGGTCAACGCCGAGCGATTGGCCTGGGTGTGGCGCAGGAACTGGCTGACAATGAACGAGACGCCGATGCTCGCGCCGATGCGGCGGCTGAGCGACAGGAAGGCGGTGCCGTCCGGCCGCAGATCCGGCGTCAGCGTCATATACGCCAGGGCGGTCGCGGTGGTCGACATGAGGCCAAACCCGAACCCCTGAATGCAGATCGCCATCAGCACATGCGCCGAATCCACATCGGGCGTGAATTGCGACATCTGCCACATCGAAACCGCAATACAGGATAGGCCGACCACGATGATCGGACGCGGCCCGATCCGCGCGAACAGGATACCGGCGGCCAGCGAGGCGACGAAGGTGGCCATGCCGCGGGGCGACAGCAGGATGCCGGATGCCAGAATCGAGTATCCAAGATGGTTTTGCAGCATGCCCGGAAAGATGCCGAGAAAGCCGAAGATCATCACCGCAAGGCTGAAGATGTAGATCATGCCGATGATGAAGTTGCGGTTCTTGAAAAGCGCCGGATCGACGAATGGTTGCCGCGCGGTGACGATATGGACGACGAACACGTACAAGGCGGCGATGCCGATACCGGCCTCCAACACGATCTCGGTCGAATTAAACCAGTCCAGACGTTCGCCCCGGTCGAGCATGAGCTGAAAGGCGATCAGGGCGGTCGCCAGGGCGAGAAAGCCGATGAAGTCGAAGCGCCGGGGCTGCAAGGGGGTTTCCCGGACGAAAATGAAGATCATCGTGAAGGCCGCCAATCCGGTTGGCACGTTGATGAAAAAGACGAACCGCCACGTATAATATTCGGTGATGTAGCCGCCGAGGAACGGCCCGACGATCAGCCCGACCAACATGCCGATATTGAACCAGGCCATCGCCATGCCCTGGCGCTCGCGCGGATAGGCGTCGAGCAGGATTTGCTGGCACAGCGGAACGAGGGCGGCGCCGAACATGCCCTGCAGGAATCGCGCCCGGACGATCTCCGCGATCGAATCCGAAAACCCGGACAGCACGGATGCGGCGACGAATCCGACGATGGCGATGAGCAGGAGCCGCTTGCGCCCGATCTTCCGGCTCAACCAGCCGCTGAGCGGCGTGAATACGGCCACGGCGATGAGAAACGCCGTAAGCACCCAGGCGACTTCGTCATGCGCCGCCGAGAACGCGCCCATCATGCTGGGCAGGGCGATGCCGGCGACGAATGTATCCATCGATTGCATGCCCGCCGCCAGGCAAACGGATATGGTTATCCAGAAAAGCGACGGGGCATGCTTCTCGCCGCCGGGGGCGAGGCTTTCGCTCACCCTGACGCCGCCTGCGCCAAAGCATCATGCGGCGGCCTTTGGGTGTCCGCGGGGCGAAGGTCTGCATCGCCCATCGCGGCATATGGATTGTGGAGCAACGATACCACCGGCCGCTATCGCTTGCCCCACTTCTTGTCTTCCACCGTGTCCTCTTCGATCGCGTAGAACTCGTCCATGCCGATGGTATTCTCGATCGCCTGGCGCACCTCGATTGCCTCCTCCTGCGACATACCCGTGTAGCTGCCGGTATCCTTCATCTCCTGCAATGCCTGGCGGGCGTGGTGAAAGCTCACCATGAGAAAGAGCTGGGCGTCGATGCACGCCGCATATCCCATGTCCTGCAATTCCTTCAGCGACAGGATCGGCCGGCCGTCGCGATTGCCCCGGCTCTGCACATAGACCAGGGGAATTTTCGATTCCTTGGGAGCGCGGGCGGCTTCTTCGAGATTTGTCGGAAACAGCATGCCCATATCCGCGCCCTCATCGGCGCCCATATTGACCCGCTTGACCGCCTCGTCCAGCCCTTCGAACCGGCATGTGTCGGAGCGCGCGATGATCCAGAAATCCTTGTCGATCTTGTCGCGCTCGCGGCAGGCCCAGCGGATCTTGTCACGGAATTCCTCCGCCGGGATCGCGTGCGCCACATACTTGTGATAGTGCGCCCGCTTCGGGTACAGCTGATCCTCGATATGGATTCCGGCGACGCCGGCCTGGATGAACTGACGCACGGTGCGCGTGACATGCAGGGGCTCTCCGAAGCCTGCGCCCGCATCGCACACTGTCGGGATGTCGATGGCCCGGGCCACGCCCTCGGCGGTTTCGACCTGCTCGGTCAGGGTCAGCAGCGGTTCGCTCACCGCGCGCGAACCGCCGGTAACGTAGCCGCCGATATAGGCGGCGTCGAAGCCGATTTCCTGCACCATGCGGCCGCCGAGCGGGTAGTACACAGACGGCAGATAGACGAAGGGTTTATTACTGAACAGTTTGCGCAGCCGGGTGGTTGCCTTTTCCATGGTGCATTCTCTCTTGATTTCGTGTGGCGGTCGCTCCGAGGGATGGAGTGTAGCGCAGTTCCGGCGACAAATAGAAATGCCACCCGCGCCATCGCGTTGCTCCGCCTATCCGATGCATTATAGTGCGGGCATGACGAGTTTCCTGGAGCGGTGGTTGCGCGGAGGGCCTGCTACAATGCCGAATGACGGGGAGACCCGAGGCGGCGCGGCTGCCGGCGCCCTGCCGGTCGGGTTGTGCCTGGATGTCGCGGCAATGCAACGGCGCGCCGCCGAAGCCGCGCCGCGCTGGCTGTCCTGGACGCGCGCGGGGATCGACGATCCGGTGGAATGGCAGCAATCCGCGCGCCTCCGGCTTGCCGAGATAAGCGGATACGGGCTGTACGGCGGACCTCCGGCAATGCTGCATGCCGTCGATCATGAGGACGATGCCGCCGGCCTGCGTCACCGCAGCGTTTACATTCGCGTGCGGGACGGGCGCGATATTCCGGTGCGGCTTGCCTGGGTTGCGGGGTCGGCATCGCCGGCGGCGTGGCCGGTGGCGATCTGTCTTCAGGGCGATGGTTGCGATATGGCCGCGTCCTGGCAGGCGGCTGAAATCGATTTCGCCCGGCAAGCGGCCCGGCGGGGGTATCTGGCGGTGTGCATCGAATTGCCGGGCGCCGGATTACGGCGCGGCGGCGGCGGCGATGCCGTCGCCAAACTTGCGGTCGGCGGCGGTATTCTGGGCGATGCGGCGTCGGATGTCGCCTCGGTGGTCAATTGGCTGACCCAGGGCGATTGCGGGTTTCCCATTGATCTGGACCGGATCGCCGCCATAGGCGAAGGCAGCGGCGCGATCGTCGCCATGCTCACGGCCGCGATGGACGCCCGCTGCGGCGCGGTGGTGGCGGCCGGTGGGCTCGGACCCTATCGGGCAACGGTCGGACGTCGGAAGTTGCCGCTGCACCATGTATTGCCGGGACTGCTGCAATGGATGGACATGGAGGATGTCGTGGCGCTGTGCGCGCCGCGTCCGGCCTTGATCCTGTCGGCGGAGGACGATCCGCTCTGGCCGGCCTCGGGCGGCCATCATATCGCCGCGCACGCCGGTAAGGTTTATGAGCGACTTGGTGCGGCGGAAGCGATATCCGCGAGGGCCTTGGCGGCGGGTCGGCGGTTCGATGAAACCCATGTATGGGATTGGCTGGGCGCGGCGTTTGCTGCGCCTGACATGTCCGAATGATTCTTTGACCGGCGGCTGCATGACTGCCTCGGCGCAAATTTCGTGGTCTGTTGTCCTGCGAAATTCGAGCGGGATTAAGTGTTTCCGGAGTTCCTGAATTCATCATGGCGACGACGGTCGCGCTGCACCGAACGCGATGCGCGCCGGGATACGGCGTCTCGACGGTGCACAAACGGAGTAAATAAAATTAGTTAACACAAAGTAAAGATGATTTGTGATTTAAGTATTTTGTTAATTATCAAAACATTAATCTAGTATTTTATAAAAATGTGCTATTATTATTTGCATATGTTCTCGGTTCGAGAATTGTAATTTAGTTGGGGGTCTAAGCGTGCCGGTTATTGGCGCGTATTCGCGAAAATGGTGACTGACCATTCTGAAACCATCAAGGCCGCGCTGACCGGCTCAGGCGACGTGATCTATTCATGGGATCTCGTCAGCGATGAAATTCAGTGGCTCGGCAGCATCGCCAATATGTTCGGCATCGCCGCCAGCGAAGCCGTGGCGAATGGCGACTCCTTTCACGAACGCATTAATCCCGACGATTTGAAGGAACGTCTCAAACGCCTGTCCAAACATTTTACCACCCGCGAAGCATTCGACTGCGAATACCGGGTGCGAACGGAAAAGGGCGGTTTCTGTTGGATCCATGAGCGGGCGTCGGCCGAATTCTCCGAATCCGGACAGCCGGTTCGCTTGAACGGCGTGCTGCGCGTGGTCACCGGCCGTAAGCAGCATGAAGTCCTGCTGGAACAGCGCGCGAATTACGACGATCTGACGGGGCTCTACAACAAGTCGCGGTTGCGGGAAGCCGTGGAGCACGCGCTGGCCTATGCCAGCCGGTACGATATTTCGGCGGGGTATCTCGCCATCGGCATCGACAAGATGGCGATGATGAATGAGGCCTATGGGCGCGAGACATCGGATGCCGTCATTGTCGGCGTGGCGCAGCGGCTCGAGGAATGCATGCGGTCCACGGATATTATCGGCCGCGTTGGCGGCGATATATTCGGCGTCGTCCTCGCCAATGCGAGCAAAAACGGAATTGCTTCCGCCGCGGATAAAATTCTCAATGCGTTTCGGCAATTCGCCGTGCAGACCCCGGTCGGGGCCATTCATATTACCGTCTCGATTGGCGGCGCCGGATTCCCCGGATTGATTCAGACGGCGCATGACGTGATGGCAAGTGCCGAAGGGGCAATGCGCGACGCCAAACGGTTGGGGCGAAATTGCTTCGCATTCTTCGAAATGTCCGACGAGCAGTGCCAGCGTCAGCGCGAATACATGGTAGTCGGGGAGCAGGTCGTGAAGGCGTTGCAGGACAATCGGATCGTCTTCGCCTATCAGCCGGTCGTGGATAGCGACACGGGCGAGACCGCCTACTACGAAACCCTGATCCGAATGATCGACGAAAATGGCGAGATTGTCGGCGCCGGCGCCTTCGTGCCGGTGGCGGAGCGTATCGGGCTGATGCGGCAGATCGACCGCCACACGCTGGAAATGGCCGTCGCCGATTTAGTGGCGGAACCGGATATCACGCTGGCGCTCAATATTTCGAGTTTGACCGCGAGCGATCGGTCCTGGCTCCGCGCTCTCGTCAGTTTGATCAAGGGCAAGCCGGACATCGCGCAACGGCTGATGATCGAAATCACCGAGACCGCTTCCCTGCACGATTTCGAGGATTCGGCCCGGTTCGTGGCGGCGGTACGGGATCTCGGCTGCAAGGTGGCGCTCGACGATTTCGGATCCGGCTATACGTCGTTCAGGCATCTGAAATCTTTGACCGTCGATGTCGTCAAAATCGACGGATCGTTCGTCATGAATGTGGCGGACAATCCGGATAACCTGCTGTTCATCCAGACCCTGCTCAATCTTGCGGAAGGGTTCGGCATCAAGACCGTGGCGGAATGCGTCGAGCGGGTGGAAGATGCGGAATTGCTCAAGAAAGAAGGGGTCAGCTATTTGCAGGGCTACTATTACGGTAGGCCGCAAATTCAAAAGCCCGTCGGCAAGCGGTCTGCCCAATCGGCTATCGACGACATCAACGACGGGGACGCCGTACATCCGGTTCTAGCCAGAAAATAGGTGATGCCCGAAATCGGGCGGCGGCGAGCGGGCGTTATCGGGACTTCGGCTTACCGGCCATCCGGTTGATCTGCTGCTGCAACTGGTCCAGCTTTTCCTGCAAATCGTCGACCGAATCGCTTGCCTGCTCGGTAGAGTCGGGCTTATCGCCGGATCGCTGCGTCGGCGTAAACATCTTCATCGCCTGTTCGAACATGGCCATGTTCTTCTTGCCCATTTCCTCCAACGAGCTGAAGGGCAGCATGCCGCCCATGGTGTCCTTCATGTAGGACTGCATGCGCTCCTGATTTTCGGAGAACATCGTCATCGAGTGCTCCAGGTAACTCGGCAGCAACATGCGCTGCATATTGTCCCCATAAAAGCTGATGATCTGACGCAGGAAACCGATCGGCAGCAGGTTGTCGCCCTTGCCTTCTTCTTCCACGATGATCTGGGTAAGGACGGACCGCGTAATATCGTCGCCTGACTTGGCGTCATAGACGACGAACTCGACACCATCCTTCACCATCTGGCACAGGTAATCGAGCGTCACATAACTGCTGGTCGCGGTGTTGTAGAGCCGCCGATTGGCATACTTCTTTATTGTAATGGGCGCGTCTGGGTCGCCCTTTTTGGCCGCCATGGAGGGGTCCTTCTCGTCAACTGTCGTCTTCGGCCGTGTTCCGAGAAACCCAGCTTATATCGCAGCGCGGAATTGCGAAAGGCCTAACAATCCGCGCGGTTTCCCCGGGCTATATCGCATTGCGATGAGCGTTTGCGTTGCTGGCAAACCGCGGTGAGGCGGAATATAGTGGCCCAATGGACACGCCGCCCGACCTCGATGAGCTGGCCCGCCGGTATATGGATTTGTGGCAGGAGCAGCTTCGCGCGATGGCGGCCGATCCGGCAATGGCCGAAACCATGGGACGGCTCCTTTCGGCACTGCAGCCGGGCGCGGCGCCGGGCGCGACGGATCCATTGGCCGGGGCGCCCAATCCAATGGCCTGGCTTTCCGCCGCGGGCATCGCGCCGCCATGGCCGCTAACCGGAGGATATGCCCGAAGTGACGCCGCCACCGACGCCGCCGCGCATGGGTCCGCGCCCGCTGCCGCTTCATCTTCTGACGGCGGCGCTGAATTACGCGAGCTCGAACGCCGCATTGCCGCTCTTGAGCAATGGCTTGCTGAGTTGGAGCCCGACATTGGGAAAAAGCGCGGCCGCCCTGCAAAGGGATCTCGCAAGCGTTGACGATGCGGCGTTTGCCGCCGCGGTCGACCGGGAGGGCCGTCGACGGCTCGGTACGTTCCTGTCGGGAATCGACCGGTACCGCACCCATTCCTATCGGCGCGATCTGACGTATCCGCCCGCCGTTTGGGCGGAGGGTACGACGCGTCTTTACGATTACGGGGGGGACGGGGCGAAAGGTCTGCCGGTCTTGCTCATCCCCTCGTTGATCAATCGTGCCTATATCCTCGACCTCTCCACCCGGCGCAGCTTCGTGCGCTGGTTCGCCGATCAGGGCGTATGGCCGTTTCTGCTGGATTGGGATGCACCGGGGGCGGCGGAACGCCGCTTCACCTTGACCGACTATATCCGGGACCGGCTCGAACCTGCCTTGGCATGCGTTCGTAGCCTCACCGGCGAGCGGCCGGTGGTGGCCGGCTATTGCATGGGAGGGCTGCTCGCGGCGGCGTTGACGCAGCGGCGTCTGCGGGATGTCCGGGGCTTGGCGCTGCTCGCGACGCCCTGGAATTTTCACGCGGTCCGTGCGGAACAGGCGCGGAGCATCGCCGCCCTCGCCATCGGATGGGAAGGCATCATGCAAGCGCTCGGTGAGCTGCCGGTCGACCTGTTGCAGACGATGTTTGCGGCGCTCGATCCGCAACTGGCCGAGCGAAAGTTCACCGCCTTTGCAGCCCTGGATCCGGACACCGATCAGGCCCGCGACTTCGTCGCCCTGGAGGATTGGGTGAATGACGGAGTGCCGCTGGCCGCGCCGGTCGCGCGGGAATGCCTCTCCGGCTGGTACGGCGCCAACACTGCGGCGTCGCGGGCTTGGCGCGTGGACGGGAACGTGATCGACCCGGCGGCCCTCGATCTGCCGTCGCTCGCCGTTATTCCGCAGAACGATCGCATCGTGCCGCCGCAATCCGCCCTGGCCTTGGCGGATGCGATGCCGCGGGCGGCGACGCTGTCGCCGTCGGCGGGACATATTGGCATGATGGTCGGTCGCGGCGTCGACGAAACCGTCTGGCGTCCCATCCTCGACTGGCTGAAGTCGCTTCCCTGATCCGCCGATCACGGATGCGCCGCTCCGGTTGGGCGCGACAATTTGTCCACCTTCGTTTAGGCTGTATCCGCCCACACCGTGCTTGTACCGGAAGTCTGCGGCGATATATTGTGCAGTGCAGCATAAATGCGATCGATCGTCGGGTGGAACAAGGTCGCGGTTGGGCAATCGGCACAATCGCTTCGGCACAGGGAGATTTCGGACATGACGGATGTTGTTATTGCGAGCGCCGTACGGACGCCGGTTGGCGCCTTCAATGGCGGTTTGAGCGGCGTTCCCGCCTCGTATTTGGGCGCGGTGGCGATCAAGGAGGCGATGAAGCGGGCGCAGGTGACCGGCGACGAAGTCGACGAGGCGATCCTGGGTCAGATCCTGACCGCGGGCACCGGTCAGAACGCCGCCCGCCAAGCAGCCATAGAGGCCGGAATCCCTGTCGAGAAGACCGCCTATCAGATCAATCAACTCTGCGGCTCGGGCTTGCGGACGGTGGCGCTCGGTATGCAGGCGATCCTGCTTGGCGATGCGGATATCGTCGTGGCCGGAGGGCAGGAGAGCATGAGCCAGGCGCCCCATTGCGCGCATTTGCGCGACGGCCAGAAGATGGGCGACCTAAAATTTGTGGACACCATGATCAAGGACGGGCTCTGGGACGCCTTCAATGGCTATCACATGGGCAATACGGCCGAGAATGTCGCCGAAAAATGGCAGATCACGCGCGAGGAGCAGGACCAGTTCGCCGCGGCCAGCCAGCAAAAGGCGGGAGCGGCGATGGCGGCCGGCCGGTTCCGCGATGAAATCGTTCCCGTGACCATCGCGACCCGCCGGGGCGAGACCGTTGTCGATACCGACGAACATCCGAAGCCGGAAACGACGGCCGAGGCGCTTTCGTCCCTGCGGTCCGCCTTCATGAAGGACGGCACGGTGACGGCGGGCAATGCCTCCGGCATCAACGATGGGGCGGCGGCGACGGTGCTGATGACGGCGGACGAAGCCGCCCGGCGCGGTGTCGTTCCGATGGCCCGTATCGTGTCCTGGGCGACGGCCGGCGTCGATCCGGCGATCATGGGCACCGGCCCGATCCCGGCGAGCCGCAAGGCGCTGGAGAAAGCCGGCTGGTCGGCGGACGATCTCGACTTGATCGAAGCGAATGAAGCCTTTGCCGCACAGGCCTGCGCGGTGAACAAGGAACTTGGCTGGGACACGTCGAAGGTCAACGTGAATGGCGGCGCGATCGCGCTGGGCCATCCGATCGGTGCGTCGGGCACCCGCGTACTGGTCACCCTGCTGCACGAAATGCAGCGCCGGGATGCCAAGAAGGGGCTCGCCACCTTGTGTATCGGCGGCGGCATGGGAATAGCGCTTTGCGTCGCGCGCGATTGAGGCAGGCGTCAGGACGGCCGTGATGGCGTGGGCAACCGCCATGATTTGGAAATCGTTGCCCAATATTGCTGGAAAGGATGATCGGCAATGACACGGGTGGCAATTGTGACAGGCGGAACGCGGGGCATCGGTGGGGCAATCTCCGTCGCGCTCAAGGATGCAGGATACGACGTGGCGGCGACCTACGCCGGAAATGACGACGCGGCCAGGGGTTTCAAGGACGAAACCGGAATCCGCGTCTACAAGTTCGATGTCTCGGATTTCGAGCAATGCGAAGAAGCTGTAGCGCAGATCGAAAAGGACCTCGGGCCGGTCGATGTGCTGGTCAACAATGCGGGGATTACCCGGGACGGGACCATGCAGCGCATGTCGCGTGACAGCTGGCAGGCGGTGATCGACACCAATCTGGGTTCCTGCTTCAACATGAGCCATGCGGTGATCGACGGCATGCGCGAACGCGGCTTCGGCCGGATCGTCAATATCGGGTCGATCAATGGTCAGGCCGGACAGTATGGTCAGGTGAATTACGCCGCGGCGAAATCCGGCATCCATGGCTTCACCAAGGCATTGGCCCAGGAAGGCGCCGCCAAGGGCATCACCGTGAATGCCATCGCGCCGGGCTATATCGATACGGACATGGTCCGGGCGGTGCCGCCGAACGTGCTCGAAAAAATCGTCGCGAGGGTGCCGGTCGGCCGGCTCGGCAAGGCGTCCGAAATTGCGCGGGGCGTGCTTTTCCTGGTCGCCGACGAGGCCGGTTTCGTGACCGGCTCCACACTGTCGATCAACGGCGGCCAGCATATGTATTGAGAGAAATTGCGGTCAGCCCGTGTGTACGGGCCGGCCGGCCGGCGGGTAGCGGGGATCGAAATATCCCGGTGTCGATGGATGGCCCGGCGCCACCAGCGTGTCGAGAAACGCCTCGTCCTCGGCGGTGAATGAATGGGCGAGCGCGCCCAGATAGCCGTTCCAATGGGCGAGGGTGCGCGGCCCGGCGATCACGCTCGCGACCAACCGGTTGTTGAGCACCCACAGCAGCGCAAAATCGATCGACGACATGCCGCGTTGCTTGGCATGTTCGGCGATTTTTCGCGCCGCCGTCATCGATTCGCGGCGAAATTCGGTTTGCATCATCCGGGTGTCCCCGCGGCTCGCGCGGGTTGATTTGGGCGGTTTTTCGCCGGGCGTGTACTTGCCGGTCAGCACGCCGCGCGCCAGCGGCGAGAACGGTACAACGCCGATGCCGTAGTACTCGCATGCGGGCAGCAGGTCGGTTTCGGGCATCCGGTTCATCGCGTTGTAATAGGGCTGGCAAATGACCGGCCGGGACACGCCGAGTTGATCGCAAAGCCGGATCAACTCGCCGATTTGCCATGCCCGGTGATTGGAAAATCCCCAGTAACGCGTCTTTCCGGCCGCGATGACGTCGCCCATTGCCGAGATGCTTTCGGCCAGGGGCGTCTGCCAATCCACGTGATGCATGTAATAGATGTCGACGTAGTCGGTCTTGAGCCGCCGCAGGCTATGGTCGATCGCTTCCCGCACCCATTTGCGCGTCAGCCCCTTGCGCCGCGCCGGGGTGCCCATGCTGGCGCCGACTTTTGTGGCAAGGATCCAGTCATCGCGGTCCGATTTTAGGAGATCGCCGACCATGGATTCGGACCGGCGGTCCGCATAGCCGTCCGCCGTGTCGATGAAATTAACGCCCGCCGCGCGGGCGGAACCGACAATCCTTGCCGCGGTTTGCCGGTCCGTCTGATCGCCGAAGTTCATCGTTCCCAGGCAAATTTCCGAAACCTTCAGGCCCGATTGGCCTAGAACGTTGTATCGCATGCTCCGCTCCTTATTCATGCCGGGGCGGTCCAAAACCGCGGCGACGATAAAGTTGAGATGGTGGCCAACCCCGTGTAAACGAAGTGCTTCCGCGAAGGGAGTCCTGAATGTCGCGTGAGTATCCTGATCGGCCGTTCGTCGGTGTCGGTGCCGTCATCTGGCGCGGCGACGAATTGCTGCTCGTTCAGCGGGGCAAGGCGCCGCGCTATGGGAGCTGGAGCCTGCCGGGCGGCCGACAGGAGCTCGGCGAAACCGTGCGTGACGCGATCCTGCGCGAAATTCGTGAAGAGACGGCCTTGGAAGTGGAAATCTCCGGATTGATCGACGTGGTGGATTCGTTGACGCGCGACCCGGACGGGCGGGTGCGCTTTCACTATACGCTGGTCGATTTCACCGTGGAATGGCGCGCCGGCGAGGCGGTCGCGGGCAGCGATGCCGCCGGTGTCCGCTGGGTGCATCCCGATGCGCTGGACGAATACGCGTTATGGGAAGAAACGCTGCGCATTATCCGATTGTCGGCGACGCAGCGGTGACGCGGCTGCAGCGCGAGACCGCAATCGGCAGCAGCGCGGTGTTGATGTGGGGCGCCCTCGCGTTGCTGACCACATGGTCCGGCGACGTTCCCCCCTTTCAGCTCGTGGCCATGAGTTTCGCCATCGCCTTCGCGCTGGCGCTTGGGAAATGGATGATTTGCGGCGAACGGCCGGCGCGGTATCTGCGCCAACCGCCGGCAGTTTGGTTGCTCGGCATCGGCGGATTGTTCGGATATCACTTTCTGTATTTCATGGCGCTCCGCAACGCGCCGCCGGTGGAAGCCAGTCTGATCGCCTATCTGTGGCCGCTGTTGATCGTATTGTTTTCCGCCCTGTTGCCGGGCGGCCGATTGCGGTGGTGGCACCTTGCCGGGGCGGCGCTGGGGTTTGGCGGGTGCATCTCGTTGGTGAGCGGCGGCGGCGAAATCGCCTGGCGGAGCGACTTCGCGGTCGGATATTCGGCGGCGATCGGCTGCGCGCTGGTGTGGTCCGGATACTCGGTGCTGAGCCGGCGCCATGCGGCCGTGCCGACGGATACGGTCGCATGGTTCTGCGCGGCGGCGGCGGTCTTGGGATTGCTCTGTCATTTGGGATTTGAACGCACGGTTTGGCCGGCGCATCCAGGCCAATGGTTGGCGGTGGCCGGCCTCGGCCTCGGCCCGGTCGGTGTCGCCTTCTTTGCCTGGGACCGTGGCATCAAGCACGGCGACTTGCGCTTTCTCGGCGTGTTTTCCTACGCGGCGCCGATGCTCTCGACGCTTCTGCTGGTTCTGTTCGGCAAAGCCGAGGCGCGCTGGGGCATTGCCGTGGCGTGCGCCGCTATCGTCGCCGGCGCGTTGCTGGCGGCGCGCGATTTGATTTTCCACGGTAAGGCCGGAGCCAGGACGTGATGTTCGAGCTTATCATATTCGATTGCGATGGTGTGTTGGTCGACAGCGAATCGCTCTCCAACGTAGTAATGTCGCAGGCGCTCGCCGAAGCGGGATTCGACGTATCGCCGGAGGATTGCCTCCGGCGGTTCGTCGGCATGAGCATGCGCAGCGTCCGGGCGGCGGTCGAGGCGGATTCCGGGCGCTCGCTTCCCGAAGACTTCGAGCCGCGCGTGCGCGCGCTTGCCGACGAGGTCTTCGATCGGGAACTGCAGCCGGTTCGCGGCGTTTCGGATGTGCTGTCGACCTTGCCGCATGCGCGCTGCGTCGCGTCGAGCGGTAGCCCGACCCGCATCCGGCGGTCGCTCAACACGACGGGGCTCGATGCGTATTTCGCGGACGACACCTTGTTCAGCGCCGCGATGGTGCAGCGCGGCAAGCCCGCGCCCGATCTGTTCCTGCACGTAGCGGAGACGATGGCGGTCGCTGCCGAGCGATGCCTGGTGATCGAGGACAGCCTGTTGGGTGCGACCGCCGGTGTCGCGGCGGGCATGACCGTCTTCGGGTTCGCCGGAGCGAGCCATATCACCGACGGCCACGCCGAACGCCTGAAAGCGCTTGGCGTGGCGACGGTCTTCGATGAGATGGCGGCGCTGCCCGGTTTGCTGGCGCGCGGCTAGGCCTTCGGTGCGGTGGCCTGCATCGACGGCCGGTCGGCGAAAGCATCATACCAGCGGCTCAGCGCGGGGCGGCCGCTGCGCCAATCGTCGACATGGCCGCGAAAGCCGATATATCCCGCGGCGACACCGGCGGCGATCTGCGCGATGTTCAACGGGCCGTCGAGGTCCGTTGCCGCTTGATCCAGCGCGTCCAGACTGCGGTTGATCTTCGCCTGCTGGCGGCCGATGAACCAGTCGGACCAGTGCGCCTCGTCCTTCCGCCGCTCGTTCGCGATCGACACGCCGGCGTCCAAGGCGCCTTCGGCGATCGCGGCGAGCCGGAGAACCGACCAGCGATCCGAACCCTTGGGGAAGAGTGTTGCGCCGTCGCCGAGGTCGTCCAGATATTCGCAAATGACCCGCGAATCGAACAATGCCATGCCGTCATCGGTGAGCAGCGTCGGAACCCGTCCCGATGGGTTGTCCGCCGGCAGTTCGTTTTCTTCCCATGGACTGTTGGCGAGGATTTCGATCTGATCCGCCAAACCCTTTTCATGGGCGACAACCAACACCTTACGGACGTAGGGCGATGTCGGGCTGTGATGAAGTTTCAAGTGCTTGATCCCTTTGTTTTATTCAACGGCTTCATGAATTGTTTGCGAATTTCGGGCAGAACTCAACGACCGAAGCGGCGCTCGATGGGCCTTGTCATGGTATAGTATTGCATCATGTGGACCGACGTAATCGACTTGGACGAATTTTATCGATCGCGCCTGGGACAGGTGGCGCGGCGGTTGATTCGACGGCGCATGCGCGAGATCTGGCCGGACGTGCACGGCATGACCGTGTTGGGAATGGGCTATGCCACGCCATACCTGCGGCCCTATCGGGGCGAGGCGGCGCGCGTCATCGCCGCCATGCCCGCGCAGCAAGGCGTGATCCGCTGGCCCGAGGACGAGCCCGGCCAGGTGATGTTGACCGAGGAAACCGAACTGCCGCTGCCGGATCTCTCGGTCGATCGGCTGCTGCTGGTTCATGCCGTGGAGAACAGCGAGAATTTACGCGCCATGATGCGGGAAGCGTGGCGGGTGCTGGCGGATGGCGGCCGGCTGCTCGTCGTCGTGCCGAACCGGCGCGGCATCTGGGCGCGGTTCGAACAGCGCTCGCCGTTCGGTCACGGCCATCCGTACAGTCAAAGTCAGCTCCGGCGATTGTTGCGCGATTGCCTGTTTACGCCAAATTCGACCGCCCATGCGCTATTCATGCCGCCGCTGCACTGGCGGCTGCTGCTCCACTCCGCGTCGGCTTTTGAAAAGGCGGGGAATCGGTTGTTCCAGGCGATCTCCGGCGTGCTGATGGTCGAGGCGTCGAAGCAGATCTATGCCGCGACGCCGGTAGCCGTCCGGACACAACGGCGGCGGCTCGTCGCCTTGCCGGGACGCGGCGCGTCGATGCGAAATGAGCGGAATGGCCAGATCAACCTGCCTTTAACTGGAATCAAATAAAGGCAGAAAAGTTGATCGATTCTATAAAGATAGAGCAGCGCCATCTTCAGACACCGCCTTACAGCCAATCGCCGGTTTCGAGTGAGTCTTCGAGCGATTCGCGGTTTTCGTTTTCGATGACCCGGCGCGCGACATCGTATGAAAATCCCTGCCGGGCAAGCGCGGCGAGATCGCGTTCGCGGCTGTCGTCGCGGTCCCGCGTGCGCCAGGGGCCAAGGCGGCGGCGTCGCGCATAGCGGCAGGCGGCCGCGAGATCGGCGTTCTCGTGTTCGGCGTCGAGTGCTTCGAGGGCCTTGCCGATGATCGCCGACTCCACGCCTTTCGATGCCAATTGGACGCGAATCAGCCGTTTCGAGGCGCCCCGGCGATGCAGCGACGTGGTTCGCATTCGGGCATACGCATCGTCGTCGAGCAGACCGGCCTCCTGATATCGGCGCAACAGCTCGTCCACCATTAAGGCGCCATCTTCCGGATCGGTATCATGGTGTTCGGCGGATCGTTTGACCCGGCGCATCAGGACCCGGCGTAGGTTCTCGGTCGATGAGGCGTAGCGCTCCAGATAGGCGAGGGCGATTCGCTCCAGCCGCGCCGGGTCGATCTTTCGGGGAATTCGCCGGCCCGTCGGCTTTTTGGTGGATTTTTCCATCGGTCCCGAAGGTAGCAGGGGGGTCGGGCGGCGCAACACTGGAATCTGCAGAAAATTACAGGCCGCGATCGCCCGGAAAACCGGCACTTTGTCGATTATGGTTAAAAAAAAGTTACCAGGTGTGACCGCCATCACTGTCCGGTGGATTGGTGCGGCGCATCATGGAAAGTGAGAAGAACGGGTTGCTTGCACCGAACCGGACTTCTCGGGAAATTGGACCCTGGGTCGTACGCCCACCCTGCCCCTCCCAAATGGCATCGGCCTGTGGTTCAGGCGGCGGC
>JBFFGE010000057.1:0-24512 GCA_041557595.1 Alphaproteobacteria bacterium | reverse complement strand
TCACATGGGGAACGGGATCGAAACTATTCATACCCGCCATACGACGGCAAGCGGCGATTGGATCACCGGCGATTGGTTTTTTTCGCGCGCCAGGTGATCCAACCTGAGAACGCCGACGTAGTTCTAGTTAGTTTCCCGAGGCTCGATCGGCCGATTCGAGCGGTCAGACAAAAAGATATTCCATTGCATCAAATGGTTGATGGCGCACAACGATCCTTGAATATTGCCATTGTCGGCTCCGGCATCGCAGGGATGTCGGCGGCTTGGCTGTTGAGTAGGATTCACCGCGTCACCGTGTACGAAAAGAACGGCCGGATCGGCGGTCATTCTCATACCGTGGACGTATCTGTTCCCAACGGCGCGATACCGGTCGATACCGGGTTCATCGTCTACAACGAATTGAATTACCCGAACCTTACCGCTTTGTTCGAACATCTGGATGTTCCGACGAAGGAAAGCGAAATGTCGTTCGCCGCATCGCTGGGCGGCGGTGCGCTCGAATATGCCGGAACGGATCTGAACGGGTTACTGGGGCAGCGCGGCAATATCGTTCGCCCGAGATTCTGGCGCATGGTGACCGATCTGCTGCGGTTCTATCGTGAGGCGCCCCGTTTGCTCGACGATCCGTCGGCGGATGATCTTACCCTTGGCGACTATTTACGGGACCAGAAATACAGCGATTGTTTCATCGAAGACCATCTGTTGCCGATGGGCGCGGCCATCTGGTCGACGACCGCATCGGAGATGAAAGCCTATCCCGCGGCCGCGTTCATTCGCTTCTGCGACTCGCACGGCCTGTTGGCGCTCACGAACCGCCCGCAATGGCGAACGGTGGATGGCGGCAGCCGCGAATATGTGCGCCGTCTGACCGCCTCCTATCGCCATCGCATCCGTTTCTCCGGCGTCCGCGCCCTGCATCGCTCGGCCAACGAAGTTCGGGTAGAGGATCATCGGGGACAAATAGATACCTTCGACCACGTCGTGGTTGCGACCCATGCCGACGAGGCCTTCCAGATGTTGGATGCGCCCGATCCGCTGGAGCGGAAACTGCTCGGCGGATGGCGCTACACCAAAAACCGGGCGGTGCTGCATCGCGATCCCACACTCATGCCGAAACGCCGGCGGGTCTGGTCGAGTTGGAATTTTATCGGCGGCCGCCCGGAAGACGATAGCCGCCGCCTCTGCGTGACCTATTGGATGAACCGACTGCAATCGCTCGATCCCGGCGATCCGTTGTTTGTGACACTGAACCCTGTCCGGGAACCTGTTTCCGGGACGATCATTCGCGATATCGAGTATGCTCACCCTCATTTCGATACCGTGGCCATGGCATCGCAACGCGACCTTTGGTCGCTGCAGGGGCATCGCCGGACCTGGTACTGCGGCAGTTACTTCGGATACGGATTTCACGAAGACGCCTTGCAATCCGGACTCGCCGTCGCGGAACAATTGGGCGGCGGAAAGCGGCCATGGAGCGTCGCCGGTGAAAGCGATCGAATTCACCTTGGCGCGGCACGCCGGGCGGTCGCAGCATGATCTGGCAGTCGGCCATATTCCGGGGGCCGGTCGTGCACGAACGGTTGCGCCCAAAACGCCATCGGCTGCGCTACGGCGTCTTCATGATGCTTTTGGATCTGGACGAGCTGCCGGCACTCGACCGGCGCTATCGATTGTTCGGATATAATCGCCGGGCGCCGATCGCCTTTCGAGACCGCGACCATGGACCGACGACAGGCGATCCCTTGCGGCCCTGGGTCGAAGAGCGCCTGAAAGAAGCCGGGTTGACACCCGATGGCGGCGCCATCCGGCTGCTCAGCTTCCCCCGGATCTTCGGTTATGTTTTCAACCCGATCAGCGTTTATTTTTGCTACCGGCGGGATGGCGTTCTAACGGCAGTCCTTTACGAGGTCTGCAATACATTTCACGAGCGTCATACCTACGTCATTCCGGTAGACGGAACCGACCGCGCCGTGCTCCGGCAAAGTTGTGAGAAATCCCTGTATGTCTCGCCATTTATCGGAATGGACTCGGTGTATCATTTTCGCATCGTACCGCCGGGCGACGGCGTCAATATCGTCATCCGGCAGGAAGACGACGACGGGCTCCTGCTGGCAGCGTCGTTCCGCGGCGACCGGACTCCCGTATCCGTTCGGACCTTGGCGGGATGCCTTTTCGGATTTCCGCTCATGACCCTGAAAATCATCGCGGCGATTCACTGGGAAGCCTTGTTGCTATGGCTCAAGGGATTCCGCGTTTTCCCGCATCGGGCGGCAATAGCTTCCGTGCAAAGCAGCGTCGGGCATGCCAACGCCCCTAAAATCTGAGTATGACGATCATGGAAACTTCACTGACGCGAACCCGCCTGTACCTTGAATCCAAAGAAATCGCCGGACAGCCGAAATTTCGTGAGCGATTGCTCATCCGGTTGTTTGGCCGCATCCGGACCGGACGCTTGACCGTCTTGTTCCCGTCCGGCACCCGACAGACATTCGGTCGCGGCGTCCCGTATCCGCGGGGTCAGATCAAGATCAAAAATCTCAGGCTTGTAACTCGCCTCTTTCTGGCCGGCGACCTCGGCCTGGCCGAAAGCTACATGGATGGCGATTGGGACACGCCGGACCTGACGTCTCTGATGTTGCTGGGCGTGGCTAACGCGGACGCGTTGAATGATTCGATGACCGGCATGTGGTTCACCAAGGCGCTAAACCGCATCCGGCATGCCCGGCGCGCCAACACGCGCAAGGGCAGTCGCCGGAACATCGCGGCGCATTACGATCTTGGTAACGATTTCTATCGTCTCTGGCTCGACGAGACCATGAGCTATTCCTCCGGGCTGTTCTCGGCCATGGATGAGCCCCTGGCGGCGGCGCAGCGGGAAAAATATCTCCGGTTGGCGGACAAGCTCGATTTGCGGCCGGGCGACCGGGTTTTGGAAATCGGCTGCGGCTGGGGCGGTTTCGCCGAAATCGCTGCGCTGGAGTTCGGGTGCAAGGTCGTCGGACTTACCTTGTCCACGGAACAGGCGGCCTTTGCGCGCGCGCGGATGTCGGCCGCCGGCTTGGCCAAGGATGTGGAGATTCGGGTCCAGGACTATCGCGACGTGAAAGAAACTTTCGACAAGATCGTTTCGATCGAGATGTTCGAGGCGGTGGGCGAGAAAAACTGGAGCACTTATTTTCGGGTCCTCGATCGGTGCCTGAAGCCCGGCGGCCGCGCGGCGTTGCAATCCATTACCATTGCCGACGAATTCTTCGATGGATATCGGCGCAATCCGGATTTCATTCAGCGCTACATTTTCCCCGGCGGAATGCTGCCCAGCCCCTCCGCCTTCGAGCGGGCCGTCGCCGAAGCAGGGATGAAGATCGCGGACACGCTCTACTTCGGTAAATCCTACGCCGAAACGTTGCGCCGTTGGGACAAGGTCTTCCGCGAACGTTGGCCCGCCATCGAGGCGTTGGGATTCGACGAGCGGTTTCGCCGCATGTGGCGATTTTATCTGTGTTATAGCGAAGTGGGTTTCGATACCGGCCAGATCGATGTGGGCCAGTTCGTGATCGAACGTCGATGACGACGCGTGCCGCGGGCCGGTTGCGCGGCAGTATCCTTCTGGCGTACGCGTTGCCGGCCTTCGTCGTCGCCCTGCCCACAATCCCGGTCTATATCCATTTGCCGGCGCTTTATGGAGTCGAGCTGGGCCTCGGCCTGTCGACAACGGGATATGTTTTGCTCGCCGCCCGTCTCTTCGATACGGTGACCGATCCGCTTGTCGGGGCATTCTGCGACCGATTGGGGATCCGCGGCAGCTACCGAAAATCCTGGATCGCATTGGGTGCGATCATTGCCGGGATCGGCCTTTTCAAAATTCTCAATCCGCCGGTCGGAATCGAGGCCGGTTACCTGCTTGCCTGGTCCATCGTGCTGTATGCCGGATGGACCATGGTCGCGGTTCCATACCTCGCTTGGGGTGCGGAACTGAGTGCCGGCTATGACGAGCGGACGCGCATCACGTCCTGGCGGGAAGGGCTCGGGCTGCTCGGTATTGTCGGCGCCGGTGCGTTGACGGCGGTGACGGCGGGCCTCGGCTGGTCGGAAGCGGAATCGACCGGCGCCATCGCCTGGGCCGCCATCGGCCTGGGGGCCGTCGTGATCCCACTGATGCTTCGCGTCGTCCCCGAACCCGCAATCGTGCGCGACGGGGCAGAGACGGCCGACATTCGGCGTGCGTTCGACGGCGCGCGGACGTTGATCGCCAACCGGCCGTTCTTGCGGCTGCTTTCCGCGTGGTTTCTGAACGGAATAGCCAACGGTATCCCGGCCGCGTTGTTTTTCCTGTACCTGGAGCATGGCCTGGGTGCGGACGAACAGATTCGACCCCAATTCATCCTGGTCTATTTTGTCGCCGCGATCCTCTTCATACCGCTTTGGCTCAGGCTCAGCCGACGCCTTGGCAAGCATCGGGCGTGGTGCTGGGCCATGATTTGCGCCTGTGCGGCCTTCGTCGCCGTGCCGTGGATTCCCGAGGGGCACTTCACGGCGTTCGCCGTCGTTTGCGTGGTCACGGGAATGGCGCTCGGAGCCGATCTGTCCTTACCGCCGGCCATTCAGGCCGACGTGGTGGATTACGACGAGATGAAATTCGGACGTTCCCGCGCAGGCCTGCAATTCGCTTTGTGGAGCATGAGCACAAAGCTGGCCCTGGCCGTGGCCGTCGGGCTTGCGCTGCCGGGATTGGAGGCAGCGGGTTTCGATCCGTCGGCGCCCACGGATGCGGGACGGCGCGCGTTGACGGTGATCTACGCGCTCATTCCTGTCGTAATCAAGCTAACGGCAATCGCTCTTATCTGGCGATTTCCACTGACGGCCGAAAAACATGCGGTCATCCGCCGCAAGTTGAACGGACGTCGCGTCGCAACCGAACACGTGTGAGGAGACCACCTCATGGCGGCACGCCTGGGTGCAGTCCTATTGGCCCTGTTTGTATTAAACGGATGCACGAGCATGAAACCGAGCGATTTCAAGGATGCGGAACCGCGATTGACGATCGAGGAATATTTCGCGGGCAAGACATATGCCTGGGGGATCTTCGAGGACCGTTTCGGAAATCTCCGCCGGCAATTTTCCGTGGAAATCTCCGGTAGCTGGAACGGTGAGGAACTGGTCCTGGACGAACATTTCGACTACCGCGACGGCGAAAAGGATCGGCGTGTTTGGACCATCCGTAAAATCGGCGACCATACCTATGAAGGCCGCGCCGATGACGTGATCGGCACGGCGCGGGGCGAGGCGTACGGCAACGCTTTGAATTGGCGCTATGACATGGACTTGAAGGTCGGCGACGGGACGCTGCGGGTGCATTTTAACGATTGGATGTTTCTACAGCCGTCGGGGGTCTTGGTGAACCGGGCGCGGGTCAGCAAGCTCGGTATCGAGATCGGCGAAGTGACGCTGTTTTTCGCGAAAGGTCGAATCGCCGCGCCGGCTGCCGATGGACGGCTTAGCGAATGGCCAGGCGACGGCGCAGCGCGGCAAGCAGCCAGCCGATAACGGGCAGTCGTTCGTAAAAGTTTCCGGCGGCGTCCCAATGATCGATATGTTCGGCGACCCGTCCATTCGCGGCGAAGCGGATTAGGCTCATGCCGTCGAAAACCCAGGGCCTGCTTCCAAGTTTTCCCTCGAAATGCCACTCCATCAGGCACAAATCGTCATCGGTCACCATGTGCCGGACCTGAAACCTGACATCCGCCACCGCCTCGAACATGTGTTGGAAGATACGCCGCATGGCGTCGGCACCGCGCACATCGTTGAACGGATCCTTGAAATGGACATCTGCGGTGACCTGATCCCGCAAACCATCGAGGGTCGCTTGTGTCAGCGTTTCAAGAAAGTCCCGGTACCGGTCCTGCGGTGTCGTCATTCGCGAATCATCCGCCGCGTGAGCGTAAAGAACAAACGGTCGGGCAGAATGCGCAATATTTTCATGAGGTACGCAAAGCGCTTCGGGAAGGCCGTTTCGAATGCGGGGCGCTCAAGCCCGCGCCGGATGTGATCCACGGCTTCCTCGACCGGAATGAGGAAGGGCATCGAAAATTCGTTCTTGTCGGTAAGCGGCGTTTCGACGAATCCGGGGTTGATCAATGAGAGGCGAACGCCGTGCCGTTCCAAATCCGGTTTGAGCGCTTCGCACATATTGATCAGTGCGGCCTTCGTCGCGCCATAGGCCGCGGATGTGGGCAATCCGCGGTATCCCGCGAGCGATGCGACGACGGCGATGTGCCCGCCCTGACGCTCGACAAAAGCGGGGATGATTTGCCCGAGCCCATTGACCGTTCCCATCAGGTTCGTTTCGACCAAATGCCGAAAGGCGTCAACCGAGAAGGTTTCGGCAGCCATGGGGACATGCGTTCCCGCGTTCAGTACTGCAAGGGTCAATGTCCCTAATCGCTGTTCGATTTCATGCAATGTCGCCTTGGTCGCCGAAAGGTCGGTGATATCCAGCGGGAACGCATGAATACGGCCCGTTGGGCACTCTGCGGCGAGGCTGGACAGGTCTTCGAGGGTGCGGGCGCTTGCGGCGACGGTCCAGCCATCTGCCGCCACCCGCAGCGCCAGGGCGCGTCCGATGCCTTTGCCGGCGCCTGTGATCCAGGCCACCCTGTGGGCGGCTTCGGTGGTCATCGTTGGGCTTTCTCGAGGCGCCCGCCTTGGCATCGACGGCAGATGTATTCGATGGTCGAGCCGTCGCGGGCCTTGAACCGCATCTTTACCCAGCGGCCGGCATCGTCGTACCAAACCTCGGTTGCAAGCTCGCCTGTATAGGCATGATGTGTCGCCATGACGTCGCCGCGCTCCGTCGGAACGGGTTCCCGCCGCCGAGGCACGATCCGTACGTTGTTGACGCGGCCGGTCAGCGTGTTGAGGACGCGCGACTGGGACAGAACCGCGGCATTCCAATGGTTCGTCGGAAACAAGGGTGCCTCCACGATGACGGTTCCTTCCGCGTTCTTGAGCATCATACTGTCGCCGGTCTTGGAGGCCTCCAGGGCGGATGTCGCGCCGTCGTCATTCACCGAGGCTTTCAGGCTTTCGAGTTGCCCGCGCCGCCATCGCCCTTCCGAGGTGTAGAGATAGCGAAACGCGGTAAAGAACAGCACGTCAATCTGCAGCTGAAATCTGCTGTCGACTACCAAATCCGCGCCGCTCTTCGAAAATCGCGCCCGGTGGAAACCCACTTTCTCTCCTTCGCGGAAAACGTCGAAGTAGATTTCCGTGCCGTACAGCGCAACGGGATCGACGGCAGGGGCCACCGGCTTGCCGGTCTCGGCCGCCGTCGCGCCGGATGCCGAAAACGCCAGGGCGAATAACGGAATCAGCCAATATTTGAGCGGCTTGCCGCTTCGGCGTCCGAAAGTTTCCGGTCCTATCAACAATTTTCCGTTCCAATATGTAATCGACTACAGGTTTTACGGCGGAAATCGCTGAATGGATCACAACCGGGGGCATCGGGTATTTCGTTGCTGCGCCAAGGCAAGGGCCGATATGCTGCCCGTGAGCAAGGAAGCTTCGGACAAACCGGCAGCGAGCACTTCGGGAGGAAACCATGGATTTTGGACTAAAGGACAAGACGGCGATCGTCGCCGGCGGATCGCGCGGCATCGGCAAGGCGATCGCCCTGGAACTGGCGCGCGAAGGGGTCGACATCGCGTTGACGGCACGCTCGCTTGGCCCGCTCGAGGAAACCGCGGCGGAGATCGCCGGGGAAACCGGGCGCAAGATAATATCCTTCGCCTGCGACGTGACGGACCGCAATTCAGTCGATCGGATGGTCGATCAGGCGGCCGAAGCGCTCGGCGGTCTCAATATTCTCGTCAACAGCGCGTCCCTGCCGGGCGGATCGCCGAACGCGGTCGGGCGCATCGAAACGATCGTCGACGAGGATTTCCTGAACGACTTCGACACCAAATATATGGGTGCGCTGCGCCTGACCCGCGCGGCGATCCCGCATCTGAAAAAGGCGGGTTGGGGACGAATTATCAATATCAGCGGCGTGAACGCACGGACGCCGGGCAATCTGAGCGGCGGTGCGCGGAACACGTCGCTGGTCCATTTCACCCGGACGATGGCGCTGCAGCTCGGGCGCGACGGGATCACGGTGAACTGCATCCACCCCGGCGCCACCCGAACCGAACGCACGGCGGTTCAGCTCGCGGAACGGTCCAAGAAAACCGGCGAATCGCCGGAACAGCTCGAAAAGAAGGACTATGCCGAGGGTGCACCCCGGACCAACGCGATCGGGCGCATGGTCGACGCATCCGAAGTCGCCTATGTCGCGGTCTTTCTCGCGTCCAATCAGGCCTGCGCCATGACCGGCGAGCTGCTGGTTCCAAACGGCGGCGCGGGCAACGCGGTTTATTATTAGGCGACTTTTTGTGTGAGCGGAATCAAAGAGCCAACCGGTGTTCGCCACCGGGAACCGGTTGCCTACGCCATGTATTCGCCGCCGTTGACGTGCAGCATCTGTCCGGTAATGAAGCGGGACGCCGGCTGACACAGAAAATTGACCGCGTTCGCGATGTCGGTCGGTTCGCCCATGTAACCGACCGGTGCGGCGTTGGGGACGTTCTTCGGGTGCGGACCGGCCGACGCCGGTCGCTCGCCGCCGATCAGGCCGACGCTGACGGTGTTCACAGTGATGCCCTTTTCGCAGAACTCGCTCGACAGGCTGCGCGTCATGGCGTCGAGGCCGCCCTTGCCTGCGTGAACGTGAACCCGCTCCGCATAGCCCACGTAGTTGCCGACGCCGCTGATGTTCACGATCCGGCCCCAGCCTTGTTCGATCATGTGGGGCAGCACCGCCCGCGTACAGAGGAATGCGCCATCGAGAATGATGTGCACGATTCGATGCCATTCCTCGAAACTGAGTTCCAGTGTGGGAACGCGGCCGCGGTCGGCCGCATTGTTGACGAGAATATCGACAGCGCCGAGTTCATTCGAGATGGCGTCGACCATATCGATCACCGCCTGTTCCTCGGTTACGTCGGCGAGATATACCCCGGCCTTGACGCCGAGCGCCTCGAGTTCGCTCTTTACCGCCTCGGCTTCATCGACCGAGCGCCGCGTGTTGATCGCGACCGCCGCGCCGTGCCGCGCCAGTTCGAGCGCGCTTGCCCGGCCGGACCGTCGGACCGCGCCGGTTATCAAGGCGACCTTCCCCGCAAGCGGCTTATCGTTGTGTGCAACCATGTGTGCTTCCTCCCAGCTCTTCGGTGTGTGCGGATTCATCCCTCGGGTCAGCATGGGCCAAAATCTCGCTTGCGTGCAAACGGCCCGATCCCAGGCGACGGCCGTTTTCGCGCAGCACCGACAGGCATCATCGTGGCAGGAGGCGGTTTGATTAAGGCGGTCGGTTCGCGGATTGCCGAGAATGGAATGTGACCGCAATCGTAGACTTGTGCTGATATGGCCATGTCGCCTCGGCGAAACCAAAGGCGGAACAGGGTAAAACTCGGAATGATCGGCATTTCCATCATCATCGGAGCGGGCCATCGTGCCGTTTCCGGCGGCATTGGTTCCCGCATGGCAAAATTCGTGGTCGTCGTTATGACGTGCCTGATGGTGCAGGGGTGTCCCATCGTCGACCGGGTCGGCGGCGACTTCCACAAATCCCCGACCAAGACGCTGAGTCCCGAAGCGCAAGCGCTCGTCGATCGGGCTTTCAAGGGCATCCTGGCCGGCGATCTTCGCGACTTCCACACCCATTTGATCGGATTGGGTTCGGCGCGCTGTGACACCGGGGTCAATCCCAAGATGCTCACATGGATCCACCCGTTGAAGCGGATCGAAGCGCTCGTCTACCTGAGCGCCAGCGGAGTCGAAAATGAGCAAGATGTCGATGCGGAATATCTGGCGCGGCTGGTCGCGCTGATCAAGGCGATGCCCAAACGCGGCAAATTTCATTTGCTGGCGATCGATTGGCATTACGACGCGCAACATCGGCGCAGTGCCGAAAAAACAACTTTTTTTGTCGCAAACGAGTGTGTTGTTGCACTGGCCAACGACCCCCGGTACACGGGGCTCTTCGTTCCGGTCATTTCCGTCCACCCCTATCGGGCCGATGCGGTCCAGAGATTGGAACGATGGGCGAAGAAGGGCGTCAGATACGTCAAATGGCTGCCCAACGCCCAGGGCATGGATGCCGGCGACCCGGCCATCGACGACTACTACAAGACGATGATCCGCAATAATCTGATCCTCATCACTCATGTGGGAGAGGAAAAAGCCGTCGAGGCCGAGGAAGATCAGGCGTTGGGGAATCCGCTTTGTTTCAGGCGGCCGCTCGACATGGGTGTCAAGGTGGTCATGGCGCACTCCGGGAGCCTGGGTAAAAACATCGATATCGACGCGCCCGGGTCGGCGAAGCGGGAATGGAATTTCGAACTGTTCGTGCGGCTGATGCGGGAGGAGCGCTACCGCAAGAACCTGTTCGGCGAAATTTCCGCCATGACCCAGTACAACCGGCTAACCGAAAGGCCGAAGGCGGACGCCCCGCTTGTCCAATTGTTGCGGCACGCCGACCTGCGCGGCATGCTCGAGACGCGGTTTGTCAACGGCAGCGACTATCCGTTGCCCGCGATCAACGTCCTGGTTCGCACCAGGACACTTGTCGGAATGGGAATGTTGACGCCGCAGGAACGGACGGCATTGAACGAAATCTACCGCCGCAACCCGTTGGAATTCGATTTTGTGGTGAAGCGCACGCTCCACTGGCCTTCCGACGAAGAGACTCCGGGCGAAAAGGGGCAACCTCGCGCGCGTGCCATACGGCTTCCCGAAGGACTGTTCCGAATTCCGCCTGGGTTGGAGAAACCCTACCCCGCAGATCTGATCGGACGACTGGATGATCCGAAGTTTATCGACGGTCTCAGTAAGATCCGCTGCCGGCGTTAGGGAGCGTACTGTCCGCTCGAAGCGGTGTCCGCTTTCGTCTTGGACGTTTGCCATGCCGCCAATACCTGGGCCCGCTTGACAACGCCGTAAAACTCGACGTGCACTGTTCGGCGACACATCAAACTAGGGGATCAACGGGCCGTGTTGCAGCAAGCGTCGGATTTACGTGAAGAAGGGCAGGCGCTCTATCGCCTGTTGGAGACGCTGGCCGCCGATGACTGGCATCGGCCGACCTTGTTCAAGGGCTGGACCGTCAACGATGTCATCCAGCACATCCACGCGGGCGATCTGAACGCGATGCTGTCGGCAACCGATCCGGATGGTTTCGTGGCGTTGCGCGCCGATATCGAGGCGCAGCGCGCGGGCGGCCTCAGCCGGGTGGAGGAGACACGGCGGCGGCTGGACCATATCGAAGGGCCGGCGTTGCTTGCCCGCTGGCGGACATCGCTGGACGAACTGTGCGACGTGCTCGGTGCGTTGGACCCGAACGCGCGCCTTAAGTGGGTCGCCCGCGACATGGGGGTTCGCATGTTCACGACCGCGCGTCAGATGGAAACCTGGGCGCACGGGCAGGCGATTTACGATCTGCTGGGCCAGGATCGGGACGCATCCGACCGCATCAAGAACATCGCCGTGATCGGCGTGCGAACCTTCGGCTGGACCTTCGCGAACCGGGATCTCCCTGTGCCGCCGGATCAGCCCTATGTGCGGCTGCATGCGCCGTCGGGCGCAGTCTGGGAGTGGAACGCGCCATCGGAGGATGCGGTCGAGGGCGATGCGGTCGATTTCTGCCAGGTGGTGACGCAGACGCGCAATGTCGGCGACACGCAGCTTTCCGTGCGCGGCGAGACGGCGCGACGCTGGATGGCGATCGCGCAATGCTTCGCCGGTCCGCCGGAAGACCCGCCACCGCCGGGTGCGCGCCACAAGGCGTGATAGAGCGGAATAGAGTTTGTTATTTCGCGGCGGCCGCCAGTGCGTCGGAAAACCGCGCTTCGAACAGGTCGAGATCGGCTTCGGTTCCGGCGGTCACGCGGATGCAGCGGTCCAGCGGCGCCACGCCCGGCATGCGCACGAAAATGTCGCGCGCGATCAGTTCGGCCATGACGCCTCTGGCGAAATCGCCGTCGCGGCCGCAATCGATGGTGACGAAATTGGTCGCCGAGGGCAGCGCCGCCAGGCCATGACTTTCGGCGATGGCGCCGATCCGCGACCGTGCGGCGGCAACCTTGGCAACCACCTCCGCGATATACGATTGATCCGCCAGGGCGGCGAGCGCGCCGGCCTGCGCGATCCGGTTGACGCCGAAATGATTGCGGATCTTGTCGAAACTCTTGATCAACCCGGCCTCGCCGATGGCGTAGCCGATCCGGCATCCGGCGAGGCCGTAGGCTTTCGAGAAGGTCCGGAAGCGCAAAACCCTGGGGTCGGAGACATCGAGGCCGGGCGCGGTGCCCGGCGGCGCAAATTCGAGATACGCTTCGTCCAGACACAGGATGCATCCATCGGGCAACGCCTCGATCATTTCCTGAATCTCCCCGGCATCCCACCACGAGCCCATCGGATTGTCCGGATTGGCGAGAAAGAGCAAGCGCGCCTTCTCGCGGGCCGCCAGATCGATCAGGGCGGCGGGGTCTTCGCAGTCGTCGCGGTACGGAACCGTCGCGATCGCGCCGCCGGCGCCCGCGACCTGGTAGTTGAAAGTGGGATAAGCGCCGAGCGATGTCGCGACTGTGGCGCCCGGCTCGACGAACAGGCGCGCGGTATAGCCGAACAGCCCGTCGATGCCTTCGCCGACAACAATGTTTTCCGGCGCCAGGCGATAGTGATCGGCGAGTGCCGCCTTCAAATCGTGGTTTTCGGGGTCGGCGTATTTCCAGACATTCGCCGCCTCGGCCTGCATCGCGGCAATCGCCTTGGGCGACGGACCGAAGACGCTTTCGTTCGCACCGATGCGGGCCAGAAAAGGCGCGCCGCGCGCCCGCTCCTGGGCTTCCGGTCCGACGAACGGGACAGTCGAAGGAAGATCGCGGGTAATCGTCGAAAATGGGTAGGAAGTCATGGAAACGTCCAGGCGGTAACTCTCGATTTATGACGTGCGGACGCGAGGCGGCGGCGTGCGTTATCCCGGTATCGGGGCGGCCTTGAAGACGTCCAGGGCTTCGCAGCGTTCGGCAAATTTTGCCATGTTCGGAACCTTGCCGGGGATTCCGAGTTCCGGCCGCACCGCGCAGGCGAAGGAATAGGCGACCGTGCCGGTGATATCGGCCTGGCTGAGGCGGTCGGTTCCGGCCAGCCAGCCGGACGCGCCCGCCGCTTTCGCGAGGTCATCCAGATAGCCGAGACCGCCGAGGATTTGGCTTTCATTGTGCTCCACCCAGGGCAGATGAACCTTCTCCGCCGGGCGATGGCGAAATTCGTAGTACGACCAGACGGCCTTGTCGGCGCTTCCCGCGCCGACCGCGGTGATCTTCATGACGTGCCGCCGCTCCTTGCCGGATGCCGGCGTCAACCGCTTGTCGGGGCCGGCCAGTTCGTCGATCGCGTCGAGGATGGCGTAGCTTTCGACAAGTTCTTCGCCGTCGTCCAGAATTAGCGCGGGCACGCGCACCAGCGGGTTGTGTGCACGGACGGCGTCCGGGTCGTCGAAAACCGAGACCGTGCTCGAGTCGAACGGCAAGCCCAGCGCGTGCAGACTGACCGCCACGCGCCGGACATAGGGTGATCTGAAGCCTCCAATCAAGCGCATGTGTCGGTCCTCCCAAACAATTATTGTGCAGGAAACTCGCTCGTCCCTGCGGGTCGGCCGGAGCTTACGCAAAGCCGGCGCCGCTGCCAAGGATGCGGCCGTAGTGCTACGGTCGCGCCGTCACGGCACCGTCACGGCACCGTCGCGGCAAGGTCGCCGCAGGTCATGAAGCGGGCGCGCGGATGGTCCTTGATAAACCGTATGAAGCGGTCGAGCATGCGCAGCCGTCCCGCATGGCCGATCAACTGCACGTGCAGCGTCTGGTGATAGAACGCGCCGGGCCGGTCTTCGTAGAGGCCGGTGAATTCCTCGCTCCAGATTTCGTAGGCGGCGGACGCCGGCCGCGGCATGCGGCCCGGCAGCGCGCCGTCGTAGAGAAAGTAGGGCGCGTCGGCGAGGTACCATTGCACCGGCAATTCGACGATGGGCAAGGGCTTCCCGTCCCGTTCATGCCGGTAGGGGCGGCAGGTGTCGTGATAATTCGCCGACACGGTGACGCCGGCGTCGATCAACAGGTCGAGCGTATGGTCTGAAAATTCCCAGGAGGCGGAGCGCCACGCGGTCGGGCGCGTGTTGGAAACACGTTCCAACGCATCGATCCCCGCGTTCAGGTCTTTCGATTCCTGCTCGCGCGTCATGCCGAGAGCGGTCATGTGGCCGTAGGTATGGCTCGCCAGCTCATGCCCCTTGGCGGCGATGGTCCGCACCGCTTCCGGATAGCGGTCGACGGTAACGCCCGGAATGTAGAAGGTCGCGGCAAGGGCATGCGTTTCCAGCAGGTCGAGCAGCGGGGTCAGGCCTTCGCGGATCGCATAGGCGCCGTTCGACAGCATGACCGGGCGCTTTTCCCCGGGAGCGATCTTGTTGAACCAGATCGCCTCCGCATCCAGGCAGATGCCGAAAACCACAGGAAAATCTGAACCGGTCACAATAGCGCTCCTTGCAGTGCCATGGATTTGCGATATGCGCCTATCAGATAAACCGGATTGTGCCGCCATGGCCAGCGATGCGGCGGTTCGCCAAGCCGGGCGTTGCCCGATATAGTCCGGAAAATCGTGAATTGGCGGAGAAAGCGGGATGGCGCGGGTAAGTCTGGTCACGGGTGCGAGCAAGGGCATCGGATTGAGCGTCTCGGAACGGCTCGCCGCCAAAGGGCATATGGTGATCGGCATCGCGCGCAGCGATCCCGAGCGATCGTTTCCCGGCGAATACATCAAAGTCGATTTGGAAGACACCGACGCGGCGATTTCAGCGCTCGGCGATCTGGCGGCTCGCTTTCCGATCGACACGCTGGTGAACAACGCCGGATACTCGATTCCGCAATCGGTCTCGGAAACGACGCTGCCGGAGTTCGACAGGCAAATCGCCGTCAATCTGACCGGCGCGCTGATCTGTGCGCAGGCGTGCTTGCCGGGTATGCATGCGCGACGTTTCGGCCGCATCGTCAACATCAGCAGCCGGTCGATCCTCGGCAAGGCGGAGCGAACCGCCTATGCCGCTGCCAAGGCGGGACTCGTCGGATTTACCCGGGTCTGGGCGACGGAATTGGCCGCACACGGCATTACCGTCAACGCCATCGCGCCGGGCCCCATCGAAACGGCGTTGTTCCTGCGCAATCATCCGCCAGGTACCGACAAATACAATGCGATCGCAAAGTCGACGCCGATGCAGAAACTCGGCCAACCAGAAGATATCGCGGCCGCGGTCAGGTTCTTCGTATCGGAGGACGCCGGATTCGTCACCGGCCAGCTGCTGCATGTCTGCGGCGGACTCAGCATCGGTTCCGTACCGATCTGACGCCAACCGGCGTATCGTTAACATGGCACGGGAAATGCTTGCGGAATCCGTGCGGGCGTACGCCGCGGTTGTCGCTGTACGCGGTCAACCCCACCGGTGTCGCCCGCCAGACACATGCGAACGGCGTGGGCGGAAGGATCTGCAATGACGCGGCGGGGAATCGTTTTGGCCGGGGGGGCGGGCACACGGCTCTATCCGATGACGCGGGGGCTCAGTAAGCAATTACTGCCGGTCTACAACAAGCCGTTGGTCTATTACCCGCTGTCGGTTCTGATGCTGGCGGGCATTCGCGAAGTGCTGTTCATCGCGACGCCGGACGATTTGCCGCGGTTCGAGCAAATCCTCGGCGACGGATCGATGGTCGGCATGTCTTTTTCGTATCGCGCGCAGGAGACGCCGGAAGGTATTCCCCAGGCCTTTCAAATCGGCGCCGACTTCATCGGCGACGATCCGGTCGCGCTGATCCTTGGGGACAATATATTCTACGGGCAGGGGTTAAGCGACAGCCTGCGCGGAATTTCCGGCCGCGCCACCGGGGCGACGGCCTTTGCGTATAGGTTGACCGAGCCGCAGCGCTACGGCGTCGTGGAATTGGACGGCCAAGGACAGGCGATTTCGCTTTCGGAAAAGCCGCAGCATTCGCGGTCGAATTTCGCGGTGACCGGGTTGTATTTCTTCGACCGGGATGTGGTGAAGATCGCCGCCCTGCTCCAGCCGTCGGCGCGGGGCGAGTTGGAAATTATCGATGTCCTCAACGCCTATCTGGCGCGGGGCGATTTGTCGGTGGAATTGCTGGGCCGGGGCAATGCCTGGCTGGATACCGGGACCTTCGATTCCCTGCTCGACGCATCGAACTACATTGCCACGATCGAGCGCCGGCAGGGCCAGATGATCGCCTGCATCGAGGAAATCGCCTGGCGCAACCGCTGGATAGATCAGGCGCATCTGCGCGCGCTCGCGGCGCCGCTGACGAATTCCGGCTATGGCGACTATTTGCTCGGTCTCGCGGACGAGGCGGACGGCCGGATCTGTTGACCGGTCGCCGGCGCTAGCCGTCGAGGCGAGTGCCGGGAATTTGTCCGGAACACCAGAGTTCGGCGTTCAAGTGATCGTCGGCGGCGTGGCGGAGCCGTTCCGGCACGACCGGATTCTTGCCCGCCCTGGCCGCGAGCAGGACGCGCCGCCGCTCCATTTCGGCCGAGGCGTATGGCCGATCGCACAGCCAGTTCAGGGCCGGATTTTCACCGCCGTACAGGGACGAGTGCGCCCGGGCGCGCTCGAGTTGCTCCATCATGGCGGACAGGAACCAATCCATCGGGCGGTCGGCCGGGTCGAGCGTATCGTATCGCGGGCAGGCGGGCCAAAAGGGCTCGGTGACGGCAGAGGACCGGGTGCCTGCTGACGCGAAAAAGGCCTGAAGCGTCGCCACGCATGCGGCCCGTTCGCCGGCTTCCCAGGCGATACGCGCGAAGGTCGATTGCCGGGCTGGACTGGGCGCCATTTGACAGAGGCGGGCCAGCAGATGAAAAGACTTCAAGAGTGCAGCGCAGCGGTGTTGCACGGGCGTTGCGGTATCGTGCCAACAGGCAAAAGCGGCCAATGCATCGGCGTATGCCGGGTCCAGCCCGCCGGATTCGAGTGCGGGAAAGGCATCGGCGAAGGTCCGGGCGCCGAAGCAATCCCGTGCGATTTGCGCGGCGTCGGCCGGTGCCGGCCAATCGGCAAGCGAAACCGCCAGGAGATTCTGCGCCGCCAGTCGCGCAGCCCGCTCGGGTTTGGCAGCGAACAGATTGAGTTCGAATTCGTCCAGCGATGTGCCCGGGCCGACGGGAACGAGGATTGGCGCCTCGCCGAGCTGGCGATAGATCGCATAGCCCATTGCCGAGAAAGCGTCGCGTAGCCCCGTATTGACCGCGGATCCGGCTTTCACTTAGAACATCGCCAGCGGCGAATGGCGGGCAAAGAAACCCGTGCCGCCCGCGAGAATGCGCGCTTCTTCGCCTTCCGCATCGATCTTGATGAAATCCGGCTCCCCCCAATCCTGTTTCGCATCCTCGATTTCGAGCGTGGTGACCTCGACGGTTTCGCCCGGCGCGGCGTCCGAATGGCTCAGTAGATTGAGTTCGCTGGAGGCGCCGGTCGCCAACCGGGCGTGCCCCGCGGCGTCCGACAGGGCGGCGACGACGATTTCCAGGCCTGCGGCGGCGTTTAGCGCGCGGCTCTGCCGCAGCAGACGGCAGGTCTCCTGGGCGGGTTCATAGGCGAATACCCGACCCAGCGGTTCGACCAAACGCGCCATGGGCAGGCTGAAAACGCCCAGATTGGCGCCGATGTCGATTGCCGTCATGCCGGGCCGCAAAAGGCGCGCGAGCAGAGTCGTTTCCTTCTCGAACCAGCTTTCCTGCTCCAGCAGGACATATGTCGTGATCGCGTCCAGGGAGGCGGGGACGACGAGGACAGTGCCGTCGGCTAACCGCACTTGGATTTCGGTCATCGCGATTGCCGGGAGAATTTCCCGCCCCGGTTTCCCTCTATGGTTCCGCGTGTCGGTTTATACAGGGAATAACGCTTGTTCTCTATGGAGGAATGGATGCGGCGAGGGCGGGCAACGCGTCAAATTGCCCGCGCATACGCACCGCGTGTCGGCCAGTCTTACTTGAGTTCGGCAATCTTGAGTTCGGCGATCTTGTCCCCGCAGGCCTTGAGAACATCTTCGCTGGGGGTTTCGGCGCCGAGGATCTTCGCCCAGCCCTTGTCTTTGACGTGTTCGCCGCGCGTCCATTTGCTTTGATTTTGCAGGTCCATGATGCCTTGTTTCGTATCGCCGCCCTTTTTGAACTGAGCGACGCAAATTTTGGCCAGCTGATCGACCACCGCTTCATGGGATTGCTTTTCGGCGCGGGCCTCGGCGGCGCTGCCTGTCACCGCAAACCCGGTGAAAAAGACGAGTGCCAAGCTTCCAAGCGCTCCAAGAATTACGCCCCAGATCATACTCTTCATTGTTGCTTTCTCCTTAAATGTGTTGGTCGGGAATGCGAAACCATCGGCATCAAATCGGTGATGACACCGATGATCAGCAGATGCGCGGTCTCCCGCAATGACTGCCCGGGCCCACCCATCGGCAGGACCGGCTTACGATCAGATTTGATAGTTGAGGATGCCATCGACACACGCGGACCCAGGAGCGCCGGTGATGGCATGCTTGCTTCGACCAAATTCGGCCGTAAAAAGCCCATTTTGAGCTTACGATGCTAACAACCTACTAAGATCGCCGCGAACGGTCCACTAAATCATTCTTGGGTATCCGGCTACGCCGTTAAGCCGGAACGGATTCGGCGGCAAATGTGGTGCGGTGCATCAGGCGGCGCAGCGGCAGGGTGTAGTCCTGGATTGCCTTGTGCTGAACCGTGCAATTGTCCCAGATCAGCACGTCTCCGGCCCGCCATTGGTGGCGATACACGAATTCGGGCCGGATTATGTGGTCCGCCAGCGCGGCGATCAGCAGTTGGGCCTCTTGGTCATCCAACCCGGGGATCGCCGTGCAATCGTCCCGCATCACGTAGAGGCATTTGCGGCCGGTGTAGGGATGGGTGCGGACGATCGGATGGGTTACGTCCGGGAATCTGTCGATCTGTTCCTGGGTGATCGCATTGAGACGTTTGCGCCCGGCAAAGCTGAACACCGCCTTAAGCCCGTCGAGCTTGCGTTTCAGCGTGTCGGGCAGGGCGTCATAGGCGGCGTGGGTGGCCGCGAAACAGGTATCGCCCAGCGGCAGACCAAACTGTTCCGGTACTTCGCGCGCGTGCAGGATGGTGCCGCGCGGCGGCTTCGCCGTGTAGCACATATCGCTGTGCCAATTGCTCCCGGCGCCTTTGACGCCGATCTCGCGGCCGTTTTTTTCGACATTCGAGATGAGCACGATGCCGGGTTGGTCCGGCAGGCCGAGCGTTTCGCCGAAGACGTTCAAATGCAGATCGCCGAACCGGTTGGTAAACGCCAGAAGTTGCTCGGGCGTCAGGTCCTGTTCGCGGAAAAAGACGACGCCATGCTGGTTGAACGCGGCCTCTATCGCGTCGAATTCGATCGCTTGCAGGTCTTTCGACAGGTCGACGCCTTGGATTTCGGCACCGACCGGCGCCTGAACGGGAACGACGGTGATGGACATGGACAAACCCCGGCGGTGGTTGAGCGCGAGCGCCCGGCGACGGTACAATCATGCTAGATCAACCTGCCATTAATTGGAATCAATTAAAGGCAGAAATGTTGATCGATTCTATAAAGATAGAGCAGCTTATGTGCGCCCGAAAGGGCGCACGCTGCTCTAGCAAGGATCGCGGAACGGATCAATTAGAGAGGAGCGCCGCCCCGGCCATGTCGAATTTAGGAATTTGCCGCTGGCCGATCGCCCTTTCGGCCTTGTTTGCCGCCATCGCGTGGGATGCCGCGGCGCAGACCGCGCCAACCGCGTCCGAAATCGGAGAATACCGCGGCCTCCATGCCGCGGCCGCCCGGGGCGACATCGCGGCGTTACGGCGATTTATTGCCGCCAAGCCCGACCTGAACGCCCGTGACGGCCACGGCCGTACGGCGCTCATGGTGGCGGCGCATCGGCGTGACCTGAAGGCGGCCGATCTCCTGATGAAGGCCGGCGCCGACGTCAACGCGCTCGATGCCGAGCGATACGATGTCTTGACCATTGCCTCCGTGCTGAACGACCTCGCCATGGTGAGGCTCGCGATTGCTTCCGGCGCCGATGCCCGGCTGATCACCAGCCCGTATGACGGCACGGCGCTCATTGCCGCGGCGCATCTCGGACATGCGGCGGTGGTCGGCGTGTTGATCGCCGCAAAAGCGCCGCTCGACCACGTCAACAACCTCGGCTGGACGGCGCTCATCGAAGCGATCGTGCTGGGCGACGGCGGCCCCGATCACGTGGCAACCTTGCGCGCGCTGGTCGACGCGGGGGCCGACGTCAATCTTGCGGATGCAACGGGCGTCCGGCCGCTCACTCTGGCAAGCCAGCGCGGCCATACCGCACAGGCCCGTATCCTCGAACAGGCGGGTGCAAAGCGGTAACGCGTTTTATTGCGCGCCGCCCTCGAACTCTTCGCGCACCATTTCCAGCGTGAGCCATTGTTCTTCCGCCGCCGCGAGCGCGGTCTCGGCGCGTTCCAGGTCGGCGGCAACTTTTTTGAAGGCGGCGGGATCGCGGGCGAACAATCCGGGATCGGCGAGCAAGGCCCGTTGCGCGGCGACTTCTGTTTCCAGCGCTTCGATCCGCCCGGGCAGGGTTTGCAGCGCGTGCCGATCCTTGAAGGATAGCTTGGCTTTCTCCGACCGGGCATTCGCGCGGGCGGGCTTTTCCTGGGGCTTTCGGTTGCGTGGCTTCGCGGTGGCCGGTTCCTCGGTCTTGCCACCGCGTTGCGCCAGCATGTCCGTGTAGCCGCCCGCGTACTCGACCCATCGGCCGTCGCCTTCGAAGGCGATCAAGGAGGTCACGACGCGGTCGAGGAAGTCCCGGTCGTGGCTGACCAGCAGCACGGTGCCGGGATGATCGGCCAGCATCTCCTGCAGCAAATCGAGCGTTTCGATATCGAGGTCGTTGGTCGGTTCGTCGAGCACCAGAAGGTTCGATGGCTGGGTGAGAGCGCGCGCCAGCATAAGCCGGCCGCGTTCGCCGCCGGACAGGGCGCCGATCGGCGTGCGGGCCTGTTCGGGCGAAAACAGGAAATCCTTCATATAGCCGATGACATGCTTGGTCTTGCCGCCGACCGACACGGTGTCGCCGCTGCCGCCGGTCAACGCATCGGCCAGCCGCGTGTCCGGGTCCAGGCTTTCGCGCCGTTGATCGATGGTCACCATATCGAGGTTTGCGCCGAGCCGGATCGTGCCGGTGTCGGGCGGCAACTCGCCGGTCAGGAGTTTCAGTAAGGTCGTCTTGCCCGCGCCGTTGGGGCCGACGATTCCGATGCGGTCGCCGCGCTGGACACGGATGGCGAAGTCGCGGATGACGGATTTTCCGTCGAAGGCTTTGGAAACCGCCTCCGCTTCGATCGCGCGCCGCCCGGACTGCGCCGCTTGGCTCACGCTCATATCGACGATGCCCACGGCTTGACGCTGCGAGCGCCGTTCGGCGCGCAGTTGATGCAGCGCGCGCAACCGGCCCTGATTGCGCTTGCGGCGCGCGGTCACGCCCTGGCGCAGCCATACGGTCTCGGCGGCGATCTTCCGGTCGAGCTTGTGCTGTTCCACGGCTTCCCGTTCGAGGATGCCGTCGCGCCATGCCTCGAAGGCGCCGAATCCGTCATCCAGACGGCGGGTCTTGCCCGCCGACAGCCAGACGGTCGTTCGCGACAGCGTTTCCAGGAAGCGCCGGTCATGGCTTATCAGCACCAGGGCGGCGCTACTGGATTTCAGCTCGCTCTCCAGCCACTCGATCGCCGGCAGGTCCAGATGGTTGGTCGGCTCGTCCAGCAGCAGAATGTCCGGCGCCGGGGCGAGTGTGCGGGCAAGCGCCGTGCGCCGCGCCTCGCCGCCCGAAAGCCTGCGCAGATCTTCCGTTCCGTCGAGGCCGAGTTGGCCCAGCAGGGCTTGCGCGCGGTGGCTGTCGCCATCGGGACCGAGCCCCGCTTCCACATAGGCGAGCGTGGTCGAAAATCCGGTGAAATCCGGTTCCTGCGACAGATACCGGACGGTCGAGCCGGGCTGCACAAAAACCTCTCCGGAATCGGGCTCGATAAGCCCGGCGGCGATCTTGAGCAGCGTCGATTTGCCCGATCCGTTGCGGCCCACCAGACACAGCCGATCCCGTTCGGATACCGACAGCTCCGCGCCTTCGAGCAACGGCGTTCCGCCGAAGGTCAGGTGAATGTCGCGCAAGGTGAGGAGGGGTGGCGCCATGATCGTGGCATATACAGGGTGGCGCCGACGGTCGGCAAGGGCGATGGCGCGCGCAGCGCGGTTGATTCCCCATTCAGGGGCCTAAGTTGACAACCCTATGTCTCCTCGCCAGAGTCCCGGCGCGCGGCAGGGGCGATTGGCATGGGATATAAGGAACTCGATGAGGAATTCGCGGCGCGCGAGGAGATCGCGCTCGGCATGGGCGGGCCGGAGAGGCTCGAACGCCGGCGCAATGCCGGGCTGCTGAATGCGCGGGAGCGCATCGATTGCCTGTTCGACGCAGGCAGCTTTCTGGAATCCGGCCTATTTGCGAAATCGGCGGTTCCGGCGGACCGCGAGACGACGCCGGGCGACGGCAAGCTGGCCGGCTATGGCCGGATCGATGGCCGCGAAGCGGTCGTGGTCGCAAATGATTTCACGGTCAAGGGCGCGTCGTCGGCGGCGACGAACATGAAGAAGATCGCGCAGATGCAGCGCACCGCGACGGAGCGCGGCCTGCCGCTGGTCTTTCTCGGCGAATCTTCCGGCGCGCGGATTCCCGACAACATGGGCGCCTACGGCATGGGCAACCTGCTGGCCAACAGCGGCACGCAATACCGGCGCCTGCGTGAGTCACCCTGGGCGTCGGCGGTGCTCGGCATGGCTTACGGCTCGTCCACCTGGTACACGGTGATGTCGGATTTCAGCGTCATGCGAAAAGGCGCGGTGATGGCGGTTTCCAGCGAGTTGCTCGTTTCCATGGCGATCGGCGAAAAGGTCGACGGACAGTCCCTGGGCGGATGGCGGATGCATGCGGACACCACCGGGCTTATCGACCAGTTCGTCGATACCGACGAAGAGGCGATCGACGCCGTCAAGACGTTCCTGGACTACATGCCCTTGCACTGCAATGAAATGCCGCCGGAAAAACCGGTGCCGGCCGGGTCGGAGGCGGCGATCAAGTCGGTTCGCGATCTGGTGCCGGAAAACCGCACGCAGGTCTATGACATGCGCAAGGTGATCCAGGCGACCGCCGATGCGGGTAGCTATTTCGAACTGAAATCCCGTTTCGGCCGAACGGCGGTGACCGCGCTGACCCGGGTCGGCGGCCGCAGCGTCGGCTTTGTCGGCAACAATCCGCTGTTCAAGGCGGGTGCGATGGACGCGCAGGCCTGCGACAAGATCGTCAGCTTCATGGTACTGTGCGATTCCTTCAACATTCCGATTGTCTTCTTCGTCGACAATCCGGGTTTCGTCATCGGCATCGAGGCGGAACGGCAGCGGGCGCCCGGCAAGATCATCAATTTCATGAATGCGCTGCAGCTCGTCACCGTGCCGAAACTGACCGTGATGATCCGCAAGAATTACGGCCAGGCCTATATCAACATGGGCGGCAACAAGAACGCCGACGACGTCTGCGCCTGGCATACCGCCGAGGTGAGTTTCATGGATCCGGCATTCGCGGTGAATGTGGTGCATGGCAAGCCCGGCGAACGGCTCGAACAGACGAACCCTGCTTTATTCAAAGAGGAATTCGAACAAATCCAGCGGGAAAACAGCGTCTGGGACCTTGCCGCATCCTATGCGGTGCAGCAGGTGATCAAGCCCGAGGAAACCCGTGACTGGCTGCTGCGCATGCTGCAAGTCCACCAGAGACGGTTGAGCGGCGGCATCGGACAACATCTTCTTCACAACTGGCCAACGAGTTACTGACCGATCATGTTTGAGAAAATTCTTATCGCCAACCGTGGCGCCGTCGCGGCCCGTGTCCTGCGCAGCCTGCGCGAGATGGGCATCCGTTCCGCCGCCGTCTACTCCGAGGCGGATGCCGGCGCGCCCTATCTGGCCGAGGCGGACGAAACCTGCCTGATCGGTCCGGGTCATCCGCGGCACAGCTATCTCAGTCAGGACGCGTTGATCGAGGCGCTGACCAAGTCCGGCGCGGACGGCGTTCATCCCGGGTACGGTTTCCTCGCCGAGAACCCGGAGTTCGCGGAGCGCGTTTCGGCAACCGGGGCGACTTTCATCGGTCCTTCCGCCAAGTGGATTTCGGCGATGGGCCACAAAACGCGCGCCCGCGACCTGGTAGCCGAACACGACATGACGGTCGGCGGCGGCTCGAAGCTGCTGGGCGCGGAGGAGG
>JBFFGE010000056.1:0-24615 GCA_041557595.1 Alphaproteobacteria bacterium | reverse complement strand
GGACCGTCTCTGTCATAAGACAAGCAGCTTATGTGCGCCCAAATGGGCGCACGCTGCTCTAGGGGTATTCGCCAGAACACAGAATCAATCGGCTTCTTCAGCGTTACTATAAATAAAAAATTCTATTCTTGGAAAACAGTAGAATAATAGTCATGCGAAATCTAAATAATTATTTACTTCACTTATGAAACATCAAAATATACATGGCAGTCTATTGTTTATTGTCGGATTAAGTGCATATATTCATATAGTGAAAATTAATGCTGCCATAATGGAAGGCACTGCAAATGTCCTTTAAGAAATTTTCCACTGCACAAGACGCCCCGAGCAAAGACAAGACCGACGACAAAAAAGAGACTGCGGCGGCTGCCGGACCGACAGCGGCTCAACCGGACAAGGCGCCGCCCGCCGCGCCCGCCAAGTCGTAAAAAACGTCGCGGAGGGGTCAGGGCTCCTCCGCCATCATCCGAAAGGTGTAGCGGCGGCGCCGACAAAGGGGACCGCCGATGACGATACGCACGCTCAATACGACCGTAACTTTCACCAAGCCCTTTATCTTGGCCGGCCTCGATGAAACGCAACCGGCAGGTGCCTACGAGATCGAAACCGACGAAGAATTGCTGGAAGGCATATCGTTTCTAGCATACCGGCGGGTATCGACCCTGATCTACTTGCACGCGGCGGCAGGAAACCCGGCCCTTACGCGAGCGATGACGATCGATCCGGTTGAGCTGGATGCGGCCTTGATGCGCGACCGAGCATCCGCGGCGTTACCTATTCTAGTCAACTAAGGCGCCGTTTCGCCCAGACCGGCCGTTTCCGGCAGCATCGATATTCGTGTGCGCCATACAACACAGTCGAAGGAATAAACCATGGACAGACCGCGACGGCCGTTAATCAATTCCCTTCGCTCGCTACTTTGTTTGGCGCTCCTTGTCGCCGCCCCCGGCATCGTTGTCGCCCAAAGCGCCTCCATCGGGATTCCCGAGAATGCCCACCCCAAGAACTATGGGAGCGGCTGGGAATGCGACCGCGGTTACAGGGAAGTCGACGGGGCCTGTGTGGCGGTCAAAGTGCCCGCAAACGCCTATCCGACCAACGCATCCTATGGGCTGGGATGGGAGTGCGACCGCGGTTATCTGGACGTCGATAAATCCTGCGTCAAAATCAAGATTCCCGCGAATGCCTATCTGAATTCCACGGGCGACAGATGGGAATGCGAACGCGGCTACAAGGAAGTCAACGAAGCCTGTGCTGCCGTCAAAGTACCCAAGAACGGCTATCTGTCGGACGCTTCTTCATGGGAGTGCCATCGCGGATTTAAAGCGGTCGACGATAAATGCATCGCTGTTAAGGTACCCGCAAACGGATATTTCGTGGAATCTTCATACGAACGCGGTTGGAAGTGCCAGCGCGGATATCGCGCCGTAAAAGACGCGTGCAAGATCGTGAAAGTGCCCGCGAATGGCCATTTTGTGGAAGCTTCCTACGGGTCGGGCTGGAAATGCAATCGCGGATATCGCGCCACCAAGAACGCCTGCGTCGCCGTGACGGTGCCGGCGAATGCACACTTCAATTATTCCGGAAACGATTGGGACTGCAACCGGCCGTACCGGCGGCGGCAGGACAAGTGCTCGCTGCAATAGGGAAATCAGCCGGCATAGAGCATAGAAACCGCCCCGTGTCATCGACAGGGGGCGGATCGTCCTGAGACCAGGTCGTTGTCAAGAAATCAGAGTTTGAACGACGCGTTGAGCAACGTGGCGCAGGCTTCCGCAACCTTGTCGTCGGGTTCCGCACCGCCCGGGAATGTCGCCCATCCGGTTTTCATCAAATGACTGTTTCGTTCCCAGGCGCTAACCGCCTTGAGTTCGACAACCAGCCCTTGGTTGCCGGTCGCCGCGCGCTGGAACTTATCGGCACAGATCGGTGCCAACGCCTCCACCGTGGCTGTTTCACTCGCGGATGCGACTTGTTTCTCGACCGTACTACCGAGATGCCATCCGCCCCATCCGAAACCGATGACGATTGTGCCAATGGCACCCACGATTAGGCCCTGGAATAGACGTTTAGGCGATTCTCCGTTCATGAATGAAGGAGTTTGCATGGGGTTTCCCTTCCCAATCCGAGAGCGGAGTGTTCCACTCTGCCGCGGCAACCCTATCACACATTCGCAGCCTCTGCGGCGTCAACGGGATTAGTCCCGATCGTGTCCGAAGATCGCCACGGGCCGGATCAGGAAATTCGCCGACCCTCCGCCGCCCGGATCGCCCGCCATATCCTCTCCGGCGTCGCCGGCATGGCGATGTGCCGGATGCCGTAGACCGAAAGCGCGTCGACCACGGCGTTCGCCACGGCGGGAAGTGCGCCGACATTACCGGCCTCGCCCGCCCCCTTGACGCCGAGCGGATTGGTTTTCGTCGGCACCGGATTGCTGCGGACATCGACAAAACTCAAATCGCCCGCGCGCGGCATGCAATAATCCATGAACGAGCCGGTGACGAGCTGTCCGGACGCCTCGTCGTAGTGGATATCCTCCATCAGCACCTGCCCGACCCCTTGGGCGACGCCGCCATGAATCTGCCCCTTCAACAGAAGCGGATTGATCACCGTACCCACATCGTCGACCACATTGTATCCGACGATCGAGACGTCGCCGGTTTCCGGATCGATCTCCACCTCGCACACATGGGTGCCGTTCGGATAGTTGGCGACCCGTGCGGCAAAGGTCGCGCGCTCCGACAGCCCCGGCTCGAGACCATCCGGCAGGTTCCCGGGATTGAGCGATTTCCGCGCAACATCCTTGATGGTCAGGCTCCGGTTGGTGCCGGTCGCGGTGAACACGCCGTCGTCGAAGTCGATGGCGTCCGGCGGCACCTCCAGCAGATGGGCGGCAATTTTCGTTGCCTTGGCGACGATCTTTTCGGCCACCAGGTGAAAGGCGGAACCGCCGATGGTCGCCGACCGGGATCCGAAGGTTCCCTGCCCGAGCGGCACCTTGTCCGTATCGCCCGAGATATAATGAACATCCGCCGGGTCGAGCCCCAGCCGGTCGCAGGCGAGCTGCGTATACATCGTCGCATGGCCCTGCCCTTGCTCGATGGACCCGGTCAGCACGGTCACGGTGCCGCTGCGATCGAAGCGGATTTCCGCGCCTTCGACGCCCTCGGCGCCCGCGCGTTCGATGGAATTCGAGATACCGATGCCCCGGAGCCTGCCCCGATCCGCGGCCGCCTTGCGCCGCCGCTCGAAGCCCGCGTAGTCCGCCATCTCCAGCGCCATTTCCATGTTCTTTACGAACTCGCCGCTGTCATAGGTAAAGGTCAGCGCGGTCTTATAGGGCATGGCCTCCGGCGGGATGGTGTTGCGGCGCCGAAGTTCGGCCGGATCGATAGCCATCGCGTCGGCGGCCAGTTCGACCAGCCGCTCGATGACATAGGCCGATTCCGGCCGGCCGTTGCCGCGATAGGCGCGGATCGGATTGGTGTTGGTGAAGACGCCGGTCACGTCGACATGGATCGCCGGAATCGTGTAGACGCCGGCCAACGAGCCGAGGTTCTTGACCGCCGAACTTTCCGCGCCGAGCTGGAGATAGGCCCCCAGCGCGGCAACGATCCGGACCCGCAATCCAAGAAATTTCCCCGCATCATCGAGCGCCAATTCCGCGTCCACGACATGATCGCGCGCATGGCCGTCGCTGGAAAACGCCTCTGACCGGCCGCTGATCCATTTGACCGGCCGGCCGATCAACTTCGACGCCAGCAGCGCCAGCGGACCCTCGTTATAGACCGCCGATTTCATACCGAAGCCACCGCCGATATCGCCGGCGATCACCCGGATACTGGCCTCGGGCTCGTGCAGAATATCCGCCAGCAACGAACGATACGGCTGCAACCCCTGCAGCGTCGTATAAAGAGTATAGCGGCCCTCGCCCGCATCGAAATCGGCGATGCAGCCCCGCGGCTCCAGGCTGTTGGCGCTGACCCGGTTGATGACCATCTTATGTCCAACCACATGGGCCGCCGCGGCGAAGGCCGCCTCCGTCGCCGCCTCGTCACCGTCCCGATGGATGTAGCAAATGTTGTCGGGGCAATCCTCCCACACGCGCGGCGCTCCTGGCCTGGGCGCGTCTTCGGTCGAGGTGATCGCGGGCAGGCTTTCATAATCGACCGATATCATTTCGGCCGCGTCCATCGCCTGATGACGGGTTTCGGCCACGACGAAGGCGACATAGTCGCCGACCCGGCGCACCCGGTCCTCGACCAGCGCCGGGTAGCGCGGCACATACATCGGCGACCCGTCGCGCCGCGTCCGGCCGCTGCCGGTCGGCAGATCGCCATATCCCGATGCCCGCCAATCGGCGCCGGTCAGAACGGCAAGGACGCCGGGCGCGGATTCTGCCGCCGCCGTGTCGATGGATTTTACCCGCGCATGGGCATGGGGCGACCGCAGGACATGACCGAACGTCATGCCCGGCAGAACGATGTCGTCGACATAGCGGCCGCCGCCCTTGAGCAGGCGCGGATCCTCGAGCCGCGAGACTGCCTGCCCGACCGCGAAATCACCCATGGCCTTCTCCCAGATGGGCGCGCATCGCCGCCTGCGTTTCTTCGCCGCCCTGGTTGATCGGCAGTTCCTTGGCGGCCTCGCGCTGGCGCAGCCGATGGGCGTATTCCAGCGGCATCTGGCCATAGGGGTCGTCGATGCCCATTTCCTTCGCCGCGTGCGCCGGCCAGTCGGCATTCCAAAGCAGTTCCCGGGCGAGCGCGACCAAATCGGCCTTGCCGTCTTGCAAAATTGCTTCCGCCTGCGCGGCCTCGGTGATGCCGCCGACGGCAATCGTCATGATGCCGACGTCACGCCGCACCCGTTCGGCGAAGCCCACCTGATACCCCGGGATGCGCGGCACCATCGGCATTTCCGTCTCGCCCATGATGCCGCCGGACGAGCAATCGACCAGATCGATATCGCGGTCCTTGAGCTCCCGCGCCAAAGCGAGCGTATCGTCGAGCGTCCACATGCCGCCGACGCCGTCGACCGACGACACGCGGAAGAAAAGCGGCTTGTCGGCCGGCCAGGCGGCGCGCACCGTTTCCGCCACTTCGAGCGCAAAGCGCATCCGGCCCGCCCGGTCGCCGCCATAGGCATCGTTCCGCTGGTTGCTGACCGGCGACAGGAACTGATGGATCAGATAGCCGTGCGCGCCGTGGATTTCGCAGATGTCGTATCCCGCATCGACGCTGCGGCGTACCGCCTCGCGCCAAGCGTCGAGAACAATGCGGATATCGTCCCGGTCCATCGCCTTCGGCAGGAAACGACGCGGCAATTGATCGAGCGCGCTCGGCGCGAGCCCCTGCCAGGGGGGCATGCCATTCGCCGCGTCGGCATCGGACAACGGATCCCAGTTCTGGACCGCCGTGTGACACGACGCCTTGCGGCCCGCATGGCCGAGTTGAATGGCAGGCACCGCGCCTTGCGCGCGAATGAAATCGGTAATCCGCCGGTAGGCGGCGATATGGCGGTCGTCATAGATACCAGCGCATTTGTAGGTTTTGCGGCCGCGCTCTTCCACCGCTGTCTCCTCGCCGAAGACGATGCCGGCGCCGCCCACCGACAATCGGGCGAGATGCATGAACTGCCAATCGCCGGGACCGCCGCCGTCGGAGTGATACTGGCACATCGGCGAGACGACAATCCGGTTCCGCGCGGTCACGCCGCGGATCGTAATCGGTGTGAACAGCAAGGGCCGATTCGCATTCGGCTGTTGAGTCATGGATTGCGCTTTCCCGAATTGTGACGCCCTGGAAGGTTCGACGGAATCGAATCGGCGACCGTTTTCACCAATATACCCGGATTGGCCGCGACCAAAAGCCGGGCACGCAAATTGGCAACAACGCGCAGCTGCGGCGTTTCGCGCATTCCGCATTCGCAAAATGCACAACCGATGACGCCGCCGCCGCAGCGGTGTATGGTCCGCCCACATCTGCGCGGGGGGAAGCATTGAGTCACGTTGATCCGGATCCGGTCGTAAACGCCAATCCTTTGGACTTGCCAATGGTGCCGGCCGTCCCGCGGCCGTCTCCCTCCGTCAGCGCCGACGCCCGGGCGATCCTCAAAAGCAAATTCGGCTACGATTCCTTTCGGCCGGGGCAGGAAGAAGTCCTGGCCGCCTTGCTCGACGGCACAAGCGTTCTCGCGGTCATGCCGACCGGGTCGGGAAAATCCCTGTGCTACCAAATTCCGGCATTGCTGCGCGGCGGCCTCACCGTAGTCGTCTCGCCCCTCGTCGCTTTGATGGAAGACCAGGTAACGGCGCTCCGACTCGCCGGCGTCAGCGCCGAAACGATCAATTCATCGCGGTCCTACAACGACAATGCGGCGAGCTGGCGCCGCGCCGCCGGCGGCGAATCGCCGCTGCTGTATATCTCCCCCGAACGTTTGATGACCGACCGGATGATGGCGGCATTGACGCAACTTCCGGTGACTCTGATCGCAATCGACGAAGCCCATTGCATCTCGCGCTGGGGACCCTCGTTCCGGCCGGAATACGAGCAATTGGGACAACTCAAGGAACATTTCCCCGGCGTGCCGATTGCCGCGTTGACTGCAACCGCGGACGAGACAACGCGGATCGAGATCGCCGCCAAGCTCTTCGACGGTAACGGCAAGATCGTGGTTCGCGGATTCGACCGGCCGAACATTCGCCTGGCGGTCGAAATGCGCCGCAGCTGGAAGGCGCAATTGCTCGAATTCGTGCAAGCGCGCGAAGGCCAATGCGGCATCGTCTATTGCCTCTCGCGCAAGAAGACAGAGGAAGCGGCGACCTTCCTGGCCGAGAACGGCGTTCGCGCCCTGCCCTATCATGCGGGCATGGACAAGGGCCTCCGGATCGCCAACCAGGATACCTTCATGACCGATCCCGGCACGGTGATGGTGGCGACCATCGCGTTCGGCATGGGCATCGACAAGCCCGATGTGCGCTATGTCTTTCACACCAATCTTCCCGGCAACATGGAATCTTACTATCAGGAAATCGGCCGTGCCGGACGGGACGGGCTGCCGTCGGACGCCCATATGCTGTACGGGCTGGACGATATCCGGATGCGGCGCCTCTTCATCGATCAGGAAGACGGTGGCGAAGAACACATGCGGCGCGAACACAAGCGGCTGGACAGCCTGATCGCCTATTGCGAAACGCCGGAATGCCGGCGGCAGGCGCTGCTCTCCTATTTCGACGAGACGACGCCGCCCTGCGGCAATTGCGATATCTGCCAGGACCCGCCGGTCCTGACCGATGGGACGACCGTCGGACGGCAGATCCTCTCAGTCGCCCAGGCAACGGGACAGCGATTCGGCGCGGCGCATCTGGTCGACGTCCTGCGCGGCGCCGATACCGAGAAGACCCGCAAATTCGGCCATACCGGCCTGCCCGATTTCGGTGCCGGCAGTGCGACCAGCAAGGAGGATTTGCGCTCGATCATTCGTCAACTGGTCGCCGCCGGACTGCTTCAACTGGACATCAAGGGATATGGCGGGTTGAGCCTGACCGATAAGGGTGTCGGGTTTATGGCCGGAACGGAATCCTTCCAGTATCGCGAAGATACTTTCAAGAACCGCGCGCTGAAAAGCACGGGCAGTAAACCCGCGCCCGCGGCGGCCGATCTGTCGGAACCGGAGGCCGCGCTGTTCAACGCGTTAAAGGAACGGCGCCGGGATCTCGCCAAGACGCGCGGCGTCCCCGCTTACGTGATCTTCGCGGACCGCGCGCTCGCGGATATGGCCCGGCGCAAGCCACAAACGGAAGCGGAATTCGCCGCCGTCCACGGCGTCGGCGAGGCCAAGCTGCGCGACTTCGCGGCCCCATTTCTCGAGGTGATTTCAGGTCATCGGCAAGACGCGATCTGAACGAGCCCGACCGTTGCTCCCAATCAGTTCTGGCGGGGATCGTTGATCAGATCGAGCGGATAGATCGGCCGCCGCACATTCTCGAAGTTGAGCTGCGCATAGTCCGACGTGCACACACCGGTCCCGGCGCATTCGATCACCGCTTTCGCGATCGGCGTGAATCCGGCGCGGTAGTGAATCCGGCTCTTCAGCATCAGGTAGCGTTTCGCGCTCGGATCGATCCCGAGGCTGAGCAGGCATCCCTGATCGTTCGGTTCCTGATGCCGCGAAATGACGACGATCTCGACCTTGCCCGTATCGAGCACGACGGTCGGCCCCATATCCATCAGGATACCGGCCGATGCCGGGCCCCGATTGCGATACTTGCCGTCGGAGATCAGCTTCACCGTGCCCGTCACCGTGCGCGGCTCGCCCACGCGCCCGATCGACGGCATGTCGACCTTGCCGCCGAGCGGCAGCGTCACCGTGGCCCCGATGCCGGCTTCGATCATCGTCTCGACGGCGGCCGGATCGTGGATCGCGAAGGCCGCCACGTCCTCCAGCCCCGCATCGAGGATCGCGCCCAGCACGGTCATGGTATCCATCGTGCCGCCGGAGGCTGCGTTGTCGTAATGGTCGAGCAGTACCACGGGCCCGTCCGTCATCGTCTTGGCGCGGGCGATCGAGTCTTCCCGCGGGTCGATCCGGTAGACCCAGGCCTCGCGGTTATCCCACGCGCTATCGAGCAATTCGTCGCGCAGCCGGGCGGCCAATTCAGGATCGTTGTCGGTCACCACGACGGCGCTCAAGCCCGCATTGTGGATATCCGCATGGGGAAATCCGGTGAACAGCGTCGCGGCCATCGCCTCGCCCTGTTCCATTTCCCGGGCGCGGCGCTGCAGGTCGCTGTTGGGGAAATCATCGGTGCCCTGCCGCATCACATGCGGCAGCATCGGCTGGTTGCCCCAGGCCAGCGTCGGCTGCGCTTCGCCTTTCAGCAGCTTGATCAGCGGCTCGCCCGCGCGCATGCCGGTCTCATAGTTGTCGATATGCGGATAGGTCTGGAATCCGGCCAGGGTCGTCGAATTCTCGACGATGGCCGGATAGAGATTGGTATGCATGTCGAGCGCGCTGGCGATCGGGATGCCGGGCGCGATCCGCCGCAGCCGCTCCAGCAACGTGCCTTCGCCGTCCTCCAGGCTTTGCGTGACCATCGCCCCGTGCAAATCGAGCATCACCGCGTCGCAGCCGGCCGACACCGCCTCGCAGATCGCATCGCTGATCGCCGCATAGGCGGCATCCTCGACCGGGCCGCTCGGCCAGGCCTGGGCCGCGATCGGCGTGACGATCTCGTACCCTTCGCGTTCGGCGAGATCGATATACGCACCCATCGCCGACCCCGTCCCTTTATAAGCCTCATAGGCCTCCCGGCCGCGCGGCGGTAGCGGGAAGCCGCGGGCGAACCGTTCGAGCGGCGTCGGCACCGGCGAAAACGTGTTGGTTTCGTGTTTCATCATCGCGATGACGACACGCATGACGGTTCTCCCAAATATCAGCCGGCGCCGGCCAGGATCAGATCCGCACCCTTCTCGCCGATCATCAGCGACGCCGAGTTGGTGTTCGACGATGGCATGTTGGGCATGATCGAGGAATCGACGACCCGCAGGTTTTCGATGCCGTGCACCCGCAGTTCGTGGTCGACCACATCCCGATCGCCGCGCCCCATCCGGCAGGTGCTGATCGGATGCCAGCAGGTTTGCGCCGATTGCCGCGCATAATCCATCACCGCCTCGTCGCTTTGAACCTCGGGGCCCGGCCGCACCTCACGCACGATGAACGGAGCGATCGCCGGCTGCGACGCGATTTTGCGGATCGTCTTCATGCCGCGGAGCAAGACCTCGACATCCGTCGGATGGGTCAGGTAGTTGGCGTTGATCTGCGGCGGGTCCGCCGGATCGGTCGATTTGATGTGCAACGACCCGCGCGACTCCGGATACAATTGGAAAATACCGAGCGCGAATCCGGAAAACGGATCGACGCCAATTTCCTTGCTGCGCGCGTAGCGGTCCTTGCCGGACACGAGCGCAATCTGCAATTTCATGTCCGGATGCGGCACATCGTCCCCGCTGCGCATGATCGCCTGCACGGTCGGCGCGGAGATCGACAGCAACCCGTCGCGGAACACCAGATAGCGCAACATCGCCATCGCGCCCCGCACCGGGCTGTTCAGGATATCGTTGATCGTGACCTTGGCGTTGGTTTCATAGGTCATACGGCTCTGTATGTGGTCCTGCAGGTTTTCGCCGACCCCCGGCAGATGATGCGCGACATCGATCCCGAATTCCTTGAGGATCTCGCCGTTGCCGATGCCGGACAATTCGAGCAGCTTGGGCGAGACGATCGGCCCGGCCGCGAGGATGACATCGTGCCGCGCCTCCGCAATCCGGCGCTCACCATCCTTTTCATAGACGATGCCGGTAGCGCGCTTTCCTTGCAGCAGGATCCGGCTTGCGAGGGCATTCGTCCGGACGTCCAAGTTTTTCCGCGACCGGGCGGGATGCAGATACGCCACCGCGGCGGAACAGCGCCGCCCGTTGCGAATCGAGAATTGCAGCCAGCTCGCCCCTTCGAATTTTTCGGCGTTGTAGTCCGGGTTTTCGAAGGTTCCGGCCTGCACCGAGGCGTCGAGGAAAGCGCGCGACAACGGATCCCGATAACCGCCGTCGCTGACCGTAAGCGGTCCGCCTTGGCCGCGCCACGCCAGGTCGCCGCCGGGCCGGTCTTCGATCTTCTTGAAATATGGCAGGACATCGTCATAGCCCCAGCCCGGATTGTTGCCGTCCCGCCATTCGTCGAAGCGGTGCGCCGCGCCCCGCGCATAGATCATGCCGTTGACGGAACTCGATCCGCCGAGCATGCGGCCGCGCGGCCAATAAACATCCTGATCCTTCAACTCCCGTTCCTTGTCGGTGCTGAACGGCCACACGAATTTCGGGTTCGTCAGCATGCGGCCGATGCCGATCGGCATGTGCACCCAACGATGCTTGTCTTCGCCGCCGGCCTCCAGCAGCAGGACGCGATAGCGCCCATCCGCCGAGAGCCGGTTCGCCAAAACGCAGCCGGACGACCCGGCGCCGACAATGATGAAATCGAATTCTTCCGCCATGATTTAGAGCAATTCCCTACGCATCCCGTCGAGCGCGGTCATACCATGCCCGCACACAATTCCATCCGCGCATACTACCCCGGCGTGTCCTCAGGGAAATAGCACGCGGCCCGATGGCCGGATTCGGAAGAGTCCTCCAGGGCCGGCGCCGCGCCCGCACAAATATCCTGCGCTTTCCAGCACCGGTTTCTGAACCGGCAGCCGGAAGGCGGGTCGGCGGGGCTTGGCACTTCTCCTTCGAGAATGATGCGTTGGCGCTTGGCGGCGCCGGAAAAGTCGAGCGTGGGTTCAGCGGACAGCAACGCCTTGGTATAGGGATGACGCGGGCGGTTATAGACCTGTTCCTCATCGCCGATTTCAACAATACGGCCGAGATACATGACCGCGACCCGATGCGACATGTGACGCACCACCGAAAGATCGTGCGCGATGAAGATATAGGCGATGCCGAAGCGTTCCTGAATTTCCTCCAACAGGTTGACGACCTGTGCCTGCACCGACACGTCGAGGGCGGACACCGGCTCGTCGCAGATCAGCACTTGCGGATTGAGCGCCATGGCGCGCGCGATGCCGATCCGCTGTCGCTGTCCGCCGGAAAATTCATGCGGGTATCGATCCGCATGTTCGCGCCGAAGGCCGACACTCTCCAACAACGCCCGCACCCGCTCGGGTCGTTCGGCGCGGGGCACGATATCGGGATGGATCATCCAGGGCTCGCCGATAATATCCGCCACCCGCATCCGCGGGTTGAGCGAAGCATACGGGTCCTGGAAGATCACCTGAATCCGGCGGCGCATCTCTTTCAGCTCGGCTTCCGCCGCGGTGAAGATATCGTGGCCCCGAAAAAACGCTTCGCCCGCCGTCGGCTCCTCGAGCCGCAGCAGGGTGCGCGCAACCGTCGATTTGCCGCAGCCGCTTTCGCCCACCAACCCAAGGGTCTCGCCGCGCCGCAGATCGAAGCTCACATCGTCGACCGCGCGAATGACGCCGGTCTCCGGCCGCCAGGAGAGGCCGCTTCCGATCGGAAAATGTTTCACCAACCCACGCACCGACAGGATCGGCCCGTCGTCGCCGGCAATTGCTTCAGCGGTCATTGAACACGGCCTCCGCATGGTGACATTCGGCGAACCGTCCGGGGGCGACGGCGACCGGCGGGGGGGCCTCACTGCGGCATTTCTCGGTGGCGAACCGGCAGCGCGGATGGAAGGCGCAGCCTTGCGGGATCCGCGCCATATCCGGCGGCGACCCCACGATCGGCCTCAGCTTCTGCCCCTTGCCGAGCGCTTGCGGAACCGAATCCAGCAAGGCCAGCGTATAGGGGTGCGCCGGATGACCGAGGACATCCCGGACCCGGCCGCTCTCGACCACCCGGCCGGCATACATCACCGACACCTGGTCGGCGACGTCGGCGACCACGCCCAAATCATGGGTGATCAACACGATCGCCATGCCGGTTTCCTCCCGCAGATCTTCCAGCAGTTCCATGATCTGCGCCTGTACGGTCACGTCCAACGCGGTGGTCGGCTCGTCGGCGATCAGCAAATCCGGGCCAAGCGCGATGGCCATGGCGATCATGACGCGCTGGCGCATCCCGCCGGAAAACTGGTGCGGATAGTCCTTCGCCCGGTTGGCGGGATCGGGAATGCCGACCCGCGCCAGAAGGTCGACCGCGCGCTCACCGGCCTCGCCGCCGGCGTATTGTCCATGCGCCCGAAACTGCTCGGCGATCTGCCAGCCGACGCTGAACACCGGGTTGAGCGAGGCCAACGCGTCCTGAAACACCATGGCGATTTCCTGGCCGCACAACCGTCGCCAATGGTTCAGCGGCATGGTCAGGACATCTTCGCCCTTGAAGCGGATTTCACCGCCGGTGACGAAGGCCGGCGGCGATTGCAACAACCGCATGATCGCGGCCGCGCTGACGCTTTTGCCCGACCCGCTTTCGCCCAGAACGGCCGCCGTCTCGCCGGCGGCGACGCGAAAGCCGGCGCCGTTGACCGCATGAACGATCTCACGGCCGGTGCGGAACTCGACCCGCAGGTCGGTGACCTCGAGCAGGGGCGCGCCGGCGTCAGTCACCGCGTCAGTCATCGGAATCTCTGGGCGTTTCAAGCCGCCAACGCTGCACCGGATCGGTGACGATCCGCAGCCAATTGGACAGGACATTGGCCGACAGCGTCGCAAGCATGATGGCGACGCCCGGCAGGAAAGCCAGCCACCACGCCTGGTTCAAATAATTGCGACCCTGGGCCACCATCAGGCCCCAGGTGATTTCCGGCGGCTGAATGCCGATGCCGAGAAAACTGAGGCCGGATTCGGCGAGCATGACGATGGCGAAGTCGACGGTCATGATGGTCAGCAATGTCGGCGCGACGACCGGCGCGATGTGGCGGCTCAAGATGTGGAACCGGCTGCCGCCGAGTGCGCGCGCCGCGTCGACAAAGACCCGTTCACGGATCTCGAGCACTTCGGCACGGGTCACGCGGAGGTAAACCGGCAGCCGCGTGATCGCCAGCACGATCACCAGATTGCCGACCCGGGGTTCGAGCACGTACAGCACCACCACGGCCAGCAACAGCGAGGGAAAGCTCTGCACGATGTCGGCGAACCGCATGATGACATGACCGACCCCGCGACCGACATAGCCCGCGATCAAGCCAAGGACGCCGCCGAACACCATCGCCAGGACCACCGCCGTCAGCGCTACCGAAAGGGTGTTTCGGCTCGCGACGATCAGGCGCGCGAGCATGCTGCGGCCAAGCGCGTCGCTGCCCAGGATCATCATCCAGCCTTGCTCGATCGAGCCCGGCGGCAGGTTGCGGCCGCGCAGATTGAGCGCGTTTGCCGCCTTGCCGAACAACTCGGGTCCGAACAGGAAACAGAGCAGCAGCACGAAAATCCACAGCGCCGCCACCAATGCGAAACGGTCGCGCATCAGCAACCGCCACCAGGGCAGGCGCTCACGCAGGATGATCGCTTCCTGCTCCGCGGTCGCCGCGCCGATCATGGGCGCCATATTGGGGTCCCCGCTCATTGGTGGCGGATCCGGGGATCGAGCGCCACGTACAGCAGGTCGATCACGATGTTGAGCAGGAAGATGGCCGTCGCGGTGACCATGATGGACGCCTGGACGACGGGGAAATCGCGCTGAATGACCGCATCGACCATCAGCTTGCCGACGCCGGGCCAGCCGAACACGGTTTCGACGATGACCGCGCCGTTGATCAGCCCCACCGTGAGATCGCCCGCGACCGTCACGATGGAAAGGCAGGCGTTTCGCAGGGCATGGACGAAGATCACCGACCGTTCATTGACGCCCTTGGCGCGCGCCGTCTTCACATAGGCCGAGGACAGCGCTCCCAGCATGGCGCCGCGCACCACCTGCACCAGCAGGCCGAACGGCCGCAACATCAGCACGGCAATCGGCATGATCCAATAGGGAAACCCGCCCAGCCCGGAAGTCGGCAGCCAACGGAGGCTCACGGCGAACAGCAAAATGCCCGATATCGCGACCCAGAAATCCGGCGCGCTCGCTCCCGCCAACGATGCAATGCTGCCTATTCGATCGAAGACGCCGCCCGGCCGGTAGGCGGCGACCGCACCAACCAGGACGGCGAGCCCAATCGCCAGCACCATGGTCAAGCCGGCGAGCTTCAACGTGGTCGGGTAGGCTTCCAGGACCAGCTCCATCGCCGGACGCTGTTTGCGCATGGAGTATCCCAGATCGCCCCGGGACACGTCTTCGAGAAAACTGAAAAACTGCTCGATCGCGGGACGGTCGAAACCGTGCTTCTGCGCAAATTCCTTACGGGTTTCCAAGGACGCATCGATCGGCAGGAAGAGGTTGGTCGGATCGCCGGTAAGGCGGGCCAGGAAGAACACCGCCAGGATCAGCCCGATCAAGGCGATTGCGCTGTGCAGCGCGCGACGGCCGAGATACCCCGTCATCTACCCGTTCCCCCGTACGCGGCGCGCGGCATCGGCCATCATCCGTCGAAGAACGGCCGGCCGCGATCGCGGTGCCAAATGCGCATCAGATGCCGGCGCTTTTGCGGATCGGGATCGTCGGTAAAATCGGAGCGGTGATGCAAGCCTTCCAGATTGTTGTAGAAAAAAATCTGCCCACGCTCCAACGCGAATTCCACCGCAAGGTTTTCCCGCGGGATGATATCGATCACCGCATTCAGCGCGGCATCGCCCTGCGCATCCACCGGCTCCTGCATTTTGGCGTAACCGCCGCGAATTTTGTTGCTGGAGTAGCGGCATTGCAGCCGCGCGCCATCATAGGTCAGGGCGGGCGCGATCAGAACACCCGCTTCACCCGGCAGCTGAATGCCCTGCCGGTCGTGGTAAAATGGCCGATAAAGCCGATCGAGCAGGTCGGGATGCGCCCGCCGGAGCGCATTGTGCAACGTATAGACGCTGCAATACTGGCTGAGCCCGCCGGACATCGCCGGCTGCACGCAGAGCAGGCTGGAGAATTCGGGCCGCGCAATGTTGCCTGAATTATCGATGTGATAGAGCAGCGCCCGGTTGGTCACGGCGCGCTCGTTCCCGGAATCGTAGTCGGTCCCGGAATCGACCACGTCCTTGAACATCATGCCGTTCCATTCCTGGGCCACAGGCTGCGACAGCAATTGGGCGACCAGCCAATAAACCGGCCTGGCTTCCTCCGGCGTCCAATCGTCCAACGGCAGACGGTCCAGGACGGCAAAGCGCCGCCCATCGGTCAGGCGGCTTTTCACCTTGCCAACCGATTCGCGGACCGCCGCCAGATCGAACAGGTCCGGCGTCAGCATCATCGTCGGCAGGGCGGTTTTCCGGAGACGCGCGACGACGCCGTCAAGTTCGGCCACCGCGCCCTTGTCGAGCGGTACGATCCACTCCTCCGGCCCAAGATCGGCGCCGCACCATGCTTCAGGGCCGTCGAATTCCTTCTCCGCCATTCGGAGCGGCACGCCTTCGTCGAGTGTCAGGCATCCATCCGATCGCATGGCCAAAATCCCCCAATTGCCCGGACTCGTATCTGGAAAAGGAGCCGGCAACCCGGCGCAGTATACCGGGTTGCCGGAAGAAGATGGGCGTCAACCGTCTTACTTGAAGCTCATCTGCTGAAGATGCAGTTCGCTGTTGGTCGAAATGCTGGGCTTGAAGTTGAGCCGTTTGCCGACCCGCGAATAACCGACCATGTGATACATCCAGACATCCGAGACAAGATCCTCGTAGATGAGGCGATTGACCTCCTGCCACGTCTTGCGGCGCTCGTCGCCGGAAAGTGTCGACGCCTTAGAAATCAGCCCGTCGAGTTTTGTGTCGCATACGGTCGACTGGGCGCCGCCGCAGGCAAACTTGTTGAAGATCGAGAACACCGCATCGCCATTGTTGTTGTCGTGCTGTGCCTGCAGCAGGACCGGCTTCCGGTCTTCGGCATACGGCTTGGTAAGAATGTTCAGCCATTCGCCGACCTCGAGCATGCGCAGCTTCACGTTCAGACCGACCGCCCGATACATGGCCATCATCGCTTCCATGGTCTCGGTGCCGTTGGGATAGATGTTGATGCGGCCGACGATCTCGATTTCCTTGCCCACCGGCACGCCCGCGGCCTTGGCCTCCGCCAGCAGCTTCTTCGCCTTTGCCGGATCATACGGCCGAACCTTGAGGGCCGGATTATGCCCGTTGATGCTGGGCACGATGATCTGCGTCGCATGATCGACGTCTTTCGACAACACGCTGCCGCGAATTGCCGCTCGGTCGATGGCGTAATTCAACGCCAGCCGCACCCGCTTGTCGTTCAGGGGCGGACGGGTGACATCGATGCGCAGCCGCGTGGTTTCCGAGTTGGGATAACTGAAATCCATGCCCGGATCGGTTGCGTCCTGCACCGCGATATTTGGGGCGATGTCCGCTTCGCCGACCTTCACCATGGCGGCCCGCACGGCCGATTCCGTGCGCCAAATGTAGCGCGCGCCCTCGACCACCGGCTTTTTACCCCAATAGCCATCAAACCGTTTGACGGTGATTTCCTGCCCGGGCACCCATTTCTCGAACTTGTAGGGGCCGGTGCCAATCGGATTGAGCACCAGTTTGTCGGTCGGCGTGTTCGGCGACGAGAGCGAGACGACGCCCATCCGGGTCGGCAGGATCGGCACCGGCTTGTTCGCGGTGATTTCCAGCGTGTATTCGTCGATCGCCTCGCCAACGATCTTCAGGTCGCCGAAGGATTTGGTGCGGGTTTCGCAGTCGAGACCGCCGGTGCCGCGCGCCTTGCCTTTCTTGATATCGGTATTCATCGTCCGCGCGATCGCCTTCACCGCGGCTGCGGCGTTGAACGGCGCACCGTCATGGAATTTAACGCCCTGGCGCAGCGTGAACTGCCATTTGACCGGGTTGATCTTTTTCCAGGACAGCGCCAACCGGGGCGTGATGCTGCCATCCTTGGCGTCGATCTCGGTCAGCGTCTCGACGATGTTCTGTTTCGCGACGCGGCCCACCGTCGAGCGGTTCGAATTGCAGCCATCCAGGCCTTCGGGCTCTTCGGACAGCACCACGGTTACGATCTTTTCCTGTGCATTGGCGGACGGGGCCGATGCAAGCGCCCACGCCGCCGCCGCAGCCATGGCGCCACCGGCCAACCAAAGAGTGCGGGTCGGAAGGTCGCGCGTCCGCGCGATAAATTTTCTTTGTGACATCAGTTCGCTCCCATTCAAGTGAATTCGCCAGAGGTCGCGGACCGGGGAATCTCCGCTGAATATTTCCATTCGATGGGCCAACGGCCTCGAACGGCACCAATTCTTTTTGAAACCTCGAAAATGCTTGCCGATTAACAAGGCCCTGTCAACTGAACGCCCAGTTTCAGGATCCGGGGATTGATCGAGTGGCGTCGCTCCCCGTACCATCGGGACGCACCCGCCCGCTCCACAACCAGGACGAAAGTTCATGATCGATCCGATCCGCCTCGAATTGATCAAGAACGCGCTGGTGATGGTGTCGGACAATATGATGGTGTCGGTGTTGCGCACCTCGCGTTCGACGCTGGTCAAGGCCAACATGGATTTTTCCGCGTCGATCTGCGATGGCGACGGCAACATGGTGGCCCAGGGCCTCGCCCTTCCCGCGCATCTCGGCGCGACCATGCCGGCGCTGAAGGGCTGCCTCGACTATTTCGGCGACGACATCGCTCCCGGCGACATTCTGGCCAACAACGATCCCTATGCCGGCGGCAGCCATCTCAACGATATCTTCATGTTCAAGCCGGTTTTCGATGGCGGCACGCGCGTCTGCTTTCTCGGCCTGATTCTGCATCACACCGATCTCGGCGGCCGCGTCGCCGGCGGACAGGCTGCCGACAGCAACGAAATCTACCAGGAAGGGCTGCGCATCCCGCCCAGCAAGATCTACCAAGGCGGACTACCAAACGACACCTTGCTGCGGATCATCGAACACAACACGCGCGTCCCCGACAAGGTGCTGGGCGATGTCCGCGCGCAAATCGCGGCGCTGGATGCCGGCGAAGCGGAAATCCATAAACTGGTCGAGACCTACGGCGCCGCCGAGGTCAAAACCTATATGAGCGCCCTGATCGACTACACCGAACGGCTGGTGCGCAACAGCATTGCGGCATTGCCGGACGGCGAGACCGAGTTTACCGAATGGAACGACGATGACGGGGTCGGCGGCGGGCCGGTCAGGATTCACGTCAAGCTGACCGTCAAGGGCGACGAAATCATCGCCGATTATACCGGCACCTCACCGCAGATGGGCGGTGCGCTGCACACCAACTATTGGTTCACCGCATCGCTGACCTACGCCGCGCTGCGCGCCGTCATGCCGCCGGAGACGCCGAACAACGCCGGCTTCTACCGGCCAATTACGGTGATCGCGCCCGAAGGCAGTTGGGTCAATCCACGCTTCCCCGCGGCCGTCGGCGCACGGGGACAGGGCGGATATCGCGTGCGCACGGTCGTCACCGGGGCGCTCGCCAAGCTGTTGCCCGACCGCATGCCCGCCTGCCCCGGCGGCAATGAATTCGGCCTGTCGGTGACCGGGTTGACGCCGGAGCGCAAACGCTTCCTGCATGTGGAATTCCACAACATGACCGGCCGCGGCGGCGGCCCCGATCAGGACGGGCAGGATGCCGGCCCCTATTGGCTGGGCAATCTGTCGAACACGCCGGTCGAGGTCATCGAGGCCGAAAACCCGCTGCGGATCGAAGAATACGGCTTCCTGACCGACACCGGCGGTCCGGGAAAATACCGCGGCGCCCTCGGCATGGTGCGCCAATACCGGCTGCTGAACGACGACGCCATCGTGCAGCAGCGCGCGGACCGGCATGACTTTCCCTGCTGGGGTATCTTCGGCGGCAAGCCGGGCGCGCTCTCCCATTCCTATTTCATCCGCGACGGCCAGTGCGAGGAGGCCCCGTCGAAATTCGTCCGGTCGATGCGCAAAGACGAGGTATTCCGTGCGGAAATGGCAGGCTCGGGCGGCTACGGCGATCCCCTGGAGCGCGACCCGGAAGCGGTCGCCGACGACGTTCGGCAGGACAAGATGACGGCCGCACACGCCGAGGCGGAATACGGCGTCGTCCTCGACCCGGAAACATTGGTGCTCGACGCGAAGAGAACCGGGACGCTTCGAAAGCGCCGTTCCGACGAGACGTCGCCATGACCGGATATCGCCTCGGCATCGACATCGGCGGCACCTTTACCGACATTGTGCTGCTGGGCGCGGACGGGTCGCTGCACAGCAAGAAAATCCTGTCGACGCCCGACGATTACAGTCGCGCCATCGAGGAAGGCGTCCGCGCCCTGCTCGACGCGACCGGCATCCGGCCCGGCGACATCGAAGAGGTGGCGCACGGCACTACGGTCGCGACCAACGCAATCATCGAGCGCAAGGGCGTCCGGGTGGCGTTGGTGACGACACAGGGCTTCCGCGACGTTCTGGAGATCGGCCGTTTCCGGTCGCCACGGCTCTACGACGTCGGCTTCAGAAAACCGGAAGCCCTGGTCGAACGGCGGCTACGCTTCGAGGTTCCGGAGCGGATATCGGCGTCCGGAGAAGACGTGCAGCCGGTCGACGCGGCGTCCGTGATCGAAATCGCCAAACGCTGCGCGGCCGAGAACGTGGACGCCATCGCGATCTGCTTCATCAACGCCTATGTAAATCCCGGCCACGAAATCGAGGCCGCCAACATCTTCCGGGAGACGCTGCCGGATGTGCCGGTGACGGTCTCGAGCGAGCTGGTGCCGCAGATTCAGGAATACGAACGAACCAGCACGACGGTGGTTAACGCCTATATCCGGCCGGTCATCGAGGGATATACGCGCCGCCTGGAAGAACGCCTGCGATCGCTCGGAATCACGGTGACGCTCAATATCATGCAATCGAATGGCGGTGTGCTGCCGGCCGAGATCGCCGCGCGCAAGCCGATCTTCATTATCGAATCCGGCCCCGCCGCCGGCGTCGTCGGCGCGCAACGGCTCGGCAAGAAACTGGACCGCGGCGACACCATCGTCTTCGACATGGGGGGCACGACGGCGAAAGCCGCGATCATTATCGACAATGAATACGGCATGGCGCCCGAGGCCGAGGTCGGCGGCGGTGCCGCGCTCGGCCATCGCATGATCCGAGGCGGCGGCTATGTCGTCCAGGCGCCAACCATCGATATCGCCGAAGTCGGCGCCGGCGGCGGCAGCATCGCCTGGATCGATCCTGGCGGGCTGCTGCAGGTGGGACCGCACAGCGCCGGCGCCAATCCGGGCCCGGTTTGTTACGACCAGGGCGGCGACGCGCCGACGGTGACGGACGCCAATCTCCTGATCGGCTACCTCAACCCGGACGTTCTGGTCGGCGGCGAACTGACGCTGAACCGGGCGCGGGCGGAGCGCGCGGTCGCACGGCAGGGCGATACGCTGAGACAAGACACGACCGACACTGCCTACGGCATCCATCAAATCGCCAACGCCCGGATGATGCGCGCGCTCAGCGCGGTGTCTTCGGAACGCGGACTCGACCCGGCGCGCTTCGGCATCCTCGCCTTCGGCGGCAATGGCGGGGTGCACGTCTCCGGCCTTGCCGAAGCACTGCGGATCGACCGGATCACCGTCCCGCCCGCCGCTGGCCTGTTCAGCGCGCTCGGCCTGTTGTTCGCGGATGTGGAACACCAGTGCATCCGGGCCTTCTACCAACCGATCGACGGGCTGGACCTGGATGGCTGCACCGCGGTGATCGACGCGCTACGCACCGAGGCGAATGACCTGCTGGCGGCGAACGGCTATGCGCCGTCGGCCCGCCAGATCGTCTGCTCGGCGGAGATCAAATATATCGGTCAGAACACCGCTCTTTCGATACCGGTCGGCGAAGCACCGCTCCTGGAAGCGGACGTTGCGGCGTTGGCCGAGGAATTCGCCGTCGCCCATGAAAACACCTTCGGCTACCGGTCGGACGCGGAGGGTCTTCAATTCGTCTCTTTGAAAGTGGTCGGCCGTGGCATTCCGGACGCGCCCCGGCTGCCGAACCAGGTCGATCTGGGTCGGGCCTTTCGGGCACCCGAGAGTCGTCGCTCCGCGTATTACGGCCCGGAACATGGCTGGATCGAAACGCCCGTGGTGAGCCGGATGGATCTCGATTCGACGCCGCGCCAGGGTCCCTTGATCGTCGAAGAATACGACAGCACGACCGTCGTTCGACCCGGCTGGACCGCATCGATCGACGGCTGGAACAACATCGTCCTGAACCGCGAGACCGGATAGCCGCCGGCGCAGCCGCCGTCACACCACCTTGCGGTCGCGCAAATCCGCGATGCTGTCCGGATCGTGGCCCAGCTCGGCGAGAATCGCGTCTGTATGTTCGCCGCTTTCGGGACTCGCACTCACCATTCGGTTCGGCGTCCGGCTCATATGGATAGGCTGACCGATGATCGTCGTCGGACCGAGCGCCGGCGACTCGACGGTTTGCGCGATGCCGAGATGCTTGACCTGCGGGTCGTCGAATGTCTGGTCCAGCGAATAGATCGGACCGCACGGAATGCCCGCTGCGTTCATCAGGTCGATCCACTCCTGCGTATCCCTGGACGGCGTGATCTTCTCGATCTCCGCATTAAGCGCCGCACGGTTGTGATAGCGTGCGGTCGGCGTCTTGAACTCCTCGCGCTCGACCAGCGCCTCCGCCCCGAGCGCCGTGCAGAACTTCGGCCACATCGCCGGCATCGGCGATAGCGTGACGTAGCCGTCGCGCGATTTGAACACGCCGATCGGCGAATGCGTCGGATGATTGTTGCCGAGCTGTTTCGGCAAATCCTGCGACATGGTCCAGCGCGCCGCCTGAAAATCCAGCAGGAAGATCATCGCCTCGAGCAGCGAGGTATGGATCCACTGACCTTCGCCCGATTGCTCGCGTTCCAGCAGCGCAGTGACGATGCCATTGGCGCACAGCAGCCCGGCGGTGACATCCGAGATGGCGGCGCCGGACCGCATCGGACCGCGGCCCGGCTCGCCCGTCACCATCATATGACCGCCCATGCCCTGCACGATCGGATCCAGTCCCGGCCGGTTCGCATAGGGGCCGTCCTGGCCGAATCCGGAGATGCTGGCATAGACCAGTCGGGGATTGAACTGCTTGACGGTCTCGTAATCGATGCCGAGCCGGACCTTGACGTCGGGCCGGTAGTTTTCGACCACAACATCCGCCCCCGCGATCAGCTCCTTCAGAATACGGATGCCGTCGGGCTGCTTCAGATCCAGCGTGATCGACCGCTTGTTCCGATGAAGGTTCTGGAAATCGGGACTGTGCCGCGAGGCGAGATCCGAATACTGCGGATCGCCGGGCATTTCCACCTTGACGACTTCGGCCCCCCAATCCGCCAATTGGCGAACCGCGGTCGGCCCGGCCCGCGCCCGCGTCAGATCGACGACCTTGAACCTGGAAAGCGCGGCAGAAGCCGGATTAAATGCCATGATACCCTCGGATTTCCGTTTCGATTATTCGATCCACCCAAAAACCCTATGGAAAGCGTCCGCCGCGTTCAATGCGGCACGCGCAAAGAACCGCCGAACAGGACACCGCACATGACCGACACGCCGCACGCGGAAGAGCAGAAATCACTGACCGCCTATGTCGCGCGCTTTGCCAGCGCGACCGGGTATGACGACATTCCCGGCGACGTCATGCAGCTCGGCAAGAAGAATATCCTGGACGGCCTCGCCTGCACGCTGGCCGGCGCCCTCGCCGAAAGCAGTCAAATCGCCCAGCGATACCTCGCCGAGGTTGGCGGCAACGCCGAGGGCGCCACCGTGATCGGAACCCGCATGCGGGCGACGCCGCGCTTTGCGGCGCTCGCCAACGGCACCGGGATGCATGCGGACGATTTCGACGACACGCTGCAGGCGGAGACCGGCCGCTATCAGGCGGTACACCCGACCAGCCCGGTGCTTCCCGCGGTGCTGGCCGCGGCCGAAGCCGGCGGACGATCGGGCAAGGATGTGTTGACCGCCTATCAGGTCGGCGTCGAAGCGGCGTGCCGCATCTTCGACGCCACCGATGTCCGTCATATCCTGAACGGGTTCCACGGCACGGGGACATGCGGCATGCTGGGCGCGGCCGCCGGCGTCGCCAACCTGTATGGTCTCGACGTCCAAACCGCGCGCATGGCGCTCGGCATCGCGGCCAGCCAAAGCTGCGGCCTGCAGGCAAATTACGGCACGATGATGAAACCGATGCAGGCAGGCCGCTCCGCGGAATGCGGGGTGGTGGCCGCCGATCTCGGCCGGATGGGATTCACCGCCTCGCCGGTCATCCTCGAATCGCCCAAGGGCTTCTACCAAGCCGAAGGCGGCGGGTATGAGGAGCCGCGCCTGCGCGACAAGCTCGGCAACCCGTGGTCCTTCGTCGATCGCGGCATATGGCTCAAACCCTGGCCGACGGGTAGCCTCGGTCACCCGGCAATGACCATGACGCTGCAATTGATCGAGGAGCATGACGTTACCCCCGATCAGGTGGTCCGGCTTCGGGTCAAGACCAGCGAGAACATCAACACCACTCTGTTCCATCATCGACCGACGGATTTGCTGGAAGCCAAGTTCAGCCTGGAATTCTGCCTCGCGGCGCTGCTCATGCAGCGATCGCTCGTGCTCGCCGATTTCACCGACGCCTTCGTCGCGCAACCGGAAATGCAGCGGCTGATCTCGCTGATCGACTACACCGCCTTCACGGAGCGAGAAGGCAAGGAACTCGACTGTACGATCGTCACCGCGTTTATCGAAATCGACCTCAAGGACGGCACCACCCTGTCGGGCCGCGCCGATTACGGCAAGGGCAGCAAGGCCAACCCCATGAGCGAAGCCGAGGTGACTGAGAAATTCCGAGCCTGCGCCGCCTATGCCGATTGGCCGGCCAGGAAAACCGACGCAGCGATCGACATGATCTGGCGGATGGATGAAATCTACGGTGGGTTCAACGGGTCGTCGCAACACTTCAATCTTTGATGAAAGAATGGAGTGTTGGCATGGGCTATCGTCGTCGGATCTATTTTACGGAGAAGCAGAAGGCGGAGATTTGGGACCGCT
>JBFFGE010000055.1:0-24690 GCA_041557595.1 Alphaproteobacteria bacterium | reverse complement strand
GCCGTTGACGTAAGCAAATCGCGGCATTGCAGTTGATCCTCTTCGGTCTTGGCGGCCGCCCCTTGCCATTTCGCGGACCGGGCGACGGCGCCGCGGGCGGCGGCGCGCTATTTATAGAAACTCGAGCCTGACGGCGAACAGTTTTTCGACCTTTTTGACCGAATCGGAGGTGGCCAGCAGGATCACCCGGTCGCGCGCCCGGACGTCGGTGTCGCCACGCGGAATGATAACGTCGCCGTTGCGGACGATCGCACCGATGATGACGCCGCTCGGCAATTTCGCCTCCCTGATCTGCGACCCGACCAGCGGCGATGTCTCCATCGCCTCGGCCTCGATGATTTCGGCGAACCCGTCCCGCAACGAATGCACCGCACGAATACGCCCGCGGCGGACATGCTGCAAGATCGTGGAAACGGTAATCGCACGAGGATTGACCAACACGTCGATGCCCAGGGTGGTGACGAGCGACGAATAGGTCGTCTTGTTGGCCAGCGCGATCGTGCGCTCGACCCCGTAGCGTTTCGCCAGCAGCGACGCGAGAATATTGGTCTCGTCATCATCCGTGACCGCCACCACGGTATCGGCCGACTGGATGTTGATTTCCTCGAGAATTTCCGCGTCCAGCCCGTCGCCGCACGTCACCATGACGTCGGGCATGGTGCTGGCGAGTTTACGTGCGCGCGCCGGGTCCCGTTCGATGACCCGGACGCTGATATCGGTGGTTGCGGTGATCAGCCGGGCAAGGTTCAAGCCGATATTGCCGCCGCCCAGAACGACCAGCCGCTGGGCCGCGCTTTCCTCATGCCCGAACGCGGCAAGCGCGCGCGGCACATGGGCGCTGTCGGCCGCGAAATAGACTTCGTCCCCAGGCAGCATTTGGTCGGTTGATCGGGGAACGAAGGCGTTGTCCTCATGAACGATTCCGACGATGACGATATTCAGGTCGGGGAACAGCTCGGTCAGTTGCCGAAGCGGTGTGTGAACGATCGGGCAGTCTTCGCTGCACCGCACGCCGATGACCCGTACCTTATCGTCGGCCAGCGGGATCATGTCGAAGGCGCCGGGAACGGCCAGGCGCCGCGAGATCGCCTGCGCCACTTCGATTTCCGGCGAAATGATGACATCGATCGGCATATGGTCGCGGCTGAACAAATCCGCCCATACGGGTTCGAGAAAGCTCTGCTGGCGAATACGCGCGATCTTGGTCGGCACGTTGAACAGCGAATGCGCCACCTGACACGCCACCATATTGACTTCATCGCCATAGGTTACCGCGATGATCATGTCGGAATCCGCCGCATCCGCGTTTTCCAGCACGTCCGGCTGCGACGCATTGCCGACAAAGGCCTGCACGTCGAGCGACTCATTGACCTTGGCGATCAGCTCGGGCGACTGGTCGATGACCGTGACTTCGTGTTGTTCGCCGGCGAGGTAGGCCGCGATATGAAAGCCGACTTGCCCGGCGCCGCAAATGATCACTTTCATCGGACGCGTCCGCTGCCACGCCGGCTACGCATCGGCTTTATGCGTCCGTTCCGCATTGTGCACGCCCAGGCCCTTCAATTTCCGGTGCAGCGCCGCGCGGTCCATTCCGACAAAGACGGCGGTACGGCTGATGTTGCCGCCAAACCGGGCCAGGTGAAATGTCAGGTATTGGCGCTCGAATTCCTCGCGCGCTTCGCGCAGAGGCTGGTTCATGATGCCGAAGGCCGGATCGGATTTCAGAAAGTCCTGCGAATTATTGCCGATCGCCTCCGCCACCAATTCCGCGCGCACCGGCGCGTCCGGATCGTCCGTATCGGCCAGCAACAGGCGCTCGATCGCATTGGCCAGTTCCCAAATATTGCCGGGCCAGTCATGCGCCTGCAATGCGATCAACGCGTCTTCGGAAATGCGCCGCGAACTCTTGCCTTTCGCCATCGCCGCGCGTTCCATGAGATCCATCGCCAAGGCCGGGATGTCCGAAACGCGGGCGATCAACGACGGCACGAACAGCGGCACGACGTTCAGGCGATAGTACAAATCCTCGCGAAACTGTCCGAGTTGGATTTCCTGAGTGAGATCGCGATTGGTCGTCGCAATGACGCGAACGTCGACCTCGACCCAACGATCGCCGCCAATTCGTTGGAATCGGGGTTTGTGCAGCACCCGAACGATCTTGGCCTGGGTCTCGAGCGGCATATCGGCGATTTCATCGAGCAACAACGTGCCGCCATGCGCCTGCTCCAGCACGCCGATGCGGCGCGGCGTATCGTCTTTCGCTTCCGATCCGAACAAGGATACTTCCAGTCGATCGGGCTCGAGGCCGGCGCAATTCAATATGACAAAGGGGCCGGCCGCGCGCATCGATTGGCCGTGCAGAAGCCGCGCGACGCAGCTCTTGCCCGAGCCGGGCGAGCCGGTAATCAGGACCCTGCTGTCGGTGGGCGCAACTTTGGCCAGGGCCTGGCGCAGTTGATTGACCATGGGCGAATTGCCGGTCAGATCCGTAAGCGGCCCGCCGACCTGTTCCTGCAGCTCCCGATTTTCCCGGCGCAGCCGGGAATCCTCTACGGCGCGCTCGATCGTGTGCAGCAAGACGTCGGATTTGAACGGTTTCGTCAGGAAATCATACGCACCCATTTTCGTGGCCCGCACCGCCATATCGACGGTGGCGTGGCCGCTGATCATCAGGACCTGCTGATCCGGATTCTCCGCGCGGATCATATCGAGCATCTGCAAGCCGTCATGCTGACTGTTCTGCAGCCACACATCGAGAATCATGAGACTGGGCTGGCGGGCGGAAATCGCGGAATAGGCTTCGCTACTATTGGCCGCTTCGCGAGTTTGATAGCCCTCGTCCTGCAGAATCCCGGCGATCAGCTTGCGGATGTCCGCTTCGTCATCGACGATCAGAATGTCGGTCGCCATGGCGTCCTATCTCCCCGCCGTCAGGCCGTGTTCACGCGCTTGCATTCGTTGATCTTCCTCGTCTGCTGCTGCCAATTCGGCGGCCTTTGCATCGACCGGCGTGCCGAGAAGCACAAGCCGAGCCCGCGCGCCACCACTGGGAGCGTCGTCGAGTACCAGTTGGCCGTTATGGTCTTCCATAATCTTTTTGACAATAGCCAACCCTAATCCGGTGCCCTTCTTGCGTGTCGTGAAATAGGGCTCCGTAAGACGTTCGCGGGCTTCTCCGGGCAATCCGCGGCCATTGTCTTCGACCTCAATGATCACGCGGTCATCCTCCTGAACGAGCCGGACCACAATTTTTCCGGGAGCCGGATTGGCGCCCTCGCGGCCTTCGATAGCGTCCGTAGAATTCAGGAGCAAATTCGTCAAGGCCTGAACCATTTGCCGGCCGTCGCACCGAAAGTACACCGTCTCATCCGGCAGCTCCGTTTCGATTTCAATATTGTGACCGGCATTGCGTTGGAGGAAGACGGCCTGGCGGCATAAATCCGATATGTTCTCGATACGAATGACCGGTTTGGGAACCCGGGCGAAATTGGAAAACTCGTCCACCATGCGACCGATGTCGCCGACATGCCGGACGATCGTATCGGTGCAGGTAATGAAGGTTTCACGATCGCTGGTAATCTCGCCCAGATATTTGCGTTTCAGCCGTTCCGCGGATAGTTGGATCGGCGTCAGCGGATTGCGGATTTCATGGGCGATCCTGCGGGCGACGTCCGCCCAGGCAGCCTTGCGCTGCGCGCCGACCAGTTCCGATACGTCGTCGAAGGTGATGACATAACCGGTAATGTCATCGCCTTCCCGTTCGACCGCGATCCGCACAAGCAGGGTCAGGGTTTCCTTCGATCGCTGCAGTCTCAGCTCCGATTCGACCGGCCGGTCGCCGCGCTGCGCCCGCGCCTGCTCCAACAAGTCGGAAATTTCCGGCACGATTTCGACCAGTGGCCGGCCGACCATCTTGTCCGGGTCGAGTCCGAGAAAATCGCCCGCCGATTGATTGGGCAGGTTGATCACGCCTTTTTCGTCCAGGCCGATAACGCCGGCGGAAATTCCTTCCAGGACGGCCTCCGTAAAGCGACGGCGGTCATCCATCTGACGGTTCGCTTCTAGCAGCTCGCGGCGATTTTCCTGCAAATCATTGGTCATGCGATTGAACGCCCGGCTCAGCGACCCGAATTCGTCGGGCGCGGTCAAATCGGGAACCCGCGCGGTCAGGTCGCCGGCCCGGACGCGCTCCGTCGCCGCGATTAGCGCGCTCAACGGCCGGGAAAGCTGGCTCGCCATTAGGAGCCCCACCCAGGTAGATGCCATCAGCAAAACCAGCGCCAGACCGGCATAGACCAAGGCGAAGCTGATCTGCATGTCGGCGCGGCGAAACTCGAGCCGCCTGAACCGTTCGACGGCGCCCCTTGTATTGGTGGTGTGCGCCAGAACCCTCGGGTCGATGACTTGCCCGACATAGAGATAACGATCGAGAAATCCGTCGAGCCGGATCAGCGCCCGCACCCGGTCTTCATCGACGCTGGTCATGATCGCCACTTCACCCTTGCGGGCCTTGTCGAGTTCGTCGGACGGGATCGGGTCGATCTCCAGGAGATAGGAAAATCCCGACCGCGCGAGCACTTCCCCGCTGCCATCGAAGACGACCGCTTCGGACAACTCGCGAACGCTCGACTGGAAATTCACCACGCGCCCGAACAGCGCCGGATTGTTCTCCAACGCGATCGCATTGCGATTGAGATCCTTGGCCATCGCGAGGACGTCCGCGCGGATATTTTGCTTGTGCTCGTACAGATACGCCTCGGCGACCGCCACCGACTGTTCCAGCGCGGTTCGCACTTGACCGCTGAGCCAGGATTGCAGGCCGAAATTAAAGAAAATGACCGACGCGATGGCGACGATGATGGCGGGCACCACCGATACCAGTCCGAACAGCCGCACCAGCCGGACATGCAACTGCGAGCCAGCGGATCCGCGACGGCGCTGCACCCAGAGGGCGACGACGCGCCAGCCGATGACCGCCGCCAAAACCAGCAGGACGATCAAATCCGCATACAGCCAGAGCAACACCTGCCCCGGCGCCGAACCGAATGGCGAAAATCCGCGGATCGCGGCGAAAGTGCCCGATACCGAAACGAGCGCCGCCACGGCTAGCGAAACCGCAAGGACCCGGCCGAGATGCAAGGAACGCGCCCACGCGATAAGCCGCGTCGCCAGACGCGGTTTCGCCGCCTCCGATTGTTCGGCCGTCGTCATTTTATCAATGGATCGGATTGTGGGATCAGCAACCGTATTCAACCGTGCTTGAGGATGTGCCTTGTTATCACGTCGTTCGCCACCACCGAGTGCGGCTATTGGGGCCTTCGGACTACTGAAATGTCAAGGTCGCGTATCTTCTTGCGGAGCGTATTCCGGTTGAGACCAAGCAGATGGGCGGTCCGCACCTGATTGCCCCGGGTCGCGGCAAGGCTCAATTCGATCAAGGGGCGCTCGACCTCGCGCAGGACCCGGTCGTACAGGCCCGGCGCGGGCGGATCGTGATCGTGGCTCTCGAAATAGGTCCTAAGATGCCGCTCCACCGATGCCGAAAGATCCTCGTCCGCCGGAATTTCGCCCGGCGCCGACCCGGTTGCCGCATCGGCTAATTCCGCTTCGATGATATCGATCGAAATCACTTCCTGCGCGTGCAGCGCGGCGAGCCGCCGGATGAGATTTTCCAGTTCGCGAACATTGCCCGTCCAGCGATGCTTCTTGAGCCGGTCCATCGCGGCGGTGTCCAACGATTTGCTGGGGAGACCCTCCGACGTCACGACGGACAGGAAATGGCGCACCAGATCGGGAATGTCTTCCAGCCGCTGCCGCAGCGGCGGCAGGCGAACGGGCACGACGTTCAGTCGATAGTACAAATCCTCGCGAAACAGTCCCTGGCGCACGAGCAATCCGATATCGCGGTGCGTCGCGGCAATGATCCGGGCGTTCGCGCGAATGGACCGCCTGCCCCCGACCGTCGTGAACTCACCCTCCTGCAGGACGCGCAGCAGCCGGGTTTGCGCCTCCAGCGGCATATCGCCGATTTCATCGAGAAACAGCGTTCCGCCTTCCGCCTGCTCGAACCGTCCCGCGTAGCGCGCGTTCGCCCCGGTAAATGCGCCTTTTTCGTGCCCGAAGAGTTCGCTTTCGATCAATTCCTTCGGGATCGCGGCCATATTGATCGCCACGAAAGGCGCATTGCGCCGTTTTCCATAATCGTGCAGCGCGCGGGCCACCAGCTCCTTGCCGGTTCCGGATTCGCCGGCGATCAGAACCGTCAGATCCGTCGCCATTAACCGGGCCAGGACGCGATAGATATCCTGCATCGCGGGCGAACGCCCGATCAGCGGCAAGGTTTCCTGTGCGTCATCCGCGGTGGCGTCCGCGATATCGCGGCGCCGCGACTCGGCGAGCGCACGTTTCACCAAATTCAACAATTCGTTGAGGTCGAACGGTTTTGGCAAATATTCGAAGGCGCCGCGCTCGGCCGCCTTGACCGCGGTAAGCAGCGTGTTTTGGGCGCTCATCGCGATCACCCGCAACCCCGGCCGCAGCTTGCGGATGCGAGGGATTAAATCCAGGCCGTTCTCGTCCGGCATGACGACGTCGGTAATCACCAGATCGCCCTCCCCGTCGGTGATCCAGCGCCAAAGCGTCGCGGCATTGCCGGTGCTGCGGACATCGTATCCGGCGCGCCCGAGCGCCTGCGTCAAGACCGTCCGGATGGCCTGATCGTCGTCGGCAATCAAGACCACCGGCTCACTCATGTTCCGTCTCCGTTGATTTCACGACCGGCAGCATGACGCGAAACACCGTCCGTCGGGGCTTGCTTTCCAGGTCGATCGCGCCGCCATGTTCGCCGATCAGCTTGGCGACCAGCGCGAGCCCCAGCCCCGAACCGCCCAGTTTGGTGGTAATGAAGGGGTCGAATATTTGTCGCCGCAGATCTTCCGGGATGCCCTCTCCATTGTCCTGAATCGACACGACAAGCGGTAACGCGATACGGCTATCGGTACCCGGCGCCGCCAGACGGATACCTTGTTGAAATGCCGTCGAAATAACGATTTCGCCGTTTTCCTTCGGTGCCGCCTCGGCCGCGTTCTTAACAAGATTCAGAAATATCTGGATGAGTTGATCGCGATCGCCGTATACCGGCGGCAAGGACGGGTCGTAGCGCTCGGTCAGCGTCAGATGGCGGGCGAAACCGTTTCGGGCCAGGCGGTTAACATGCTCTAATACCTCATGAATATTAACCGGCATCCGCTCTATCGGCGGCCGATCCGAAAATACTTCGAAGCGGTCGACCAACTGGCAAATCCGGTCGACCTCATCGATGATCAGGGTCGTCAGTTCCTGCGGTCCCGCGCCATCCTGCTCGAGCAGTTGCGCCGCACCCCGGACGCCAGACAGCGGGTTCTTGATTTCATGCGCCAGAATTGCCGCCATCGCGGTTACCGAACGCGCCGCGTCGCGGTGCATCAGGGACTGATCGATCCGGCCCGCAATGGACCGTTCATGCAGCGTCAAGATCACAAATTCGGCGGCGTCTCCCATCGGCGCGCCATCAATGGTGACGAGATGGGCGCCAATCCGCGGCGTCGCCAACCGGATCCCGGTTTCCGACATACTCTGCCGGCGACGCCGGATCCGGTGCACCAAGGCCAGAAGCGGGCTGTCATGAGGAATGAGTTCCTGAAGGCTCATCCCCTTGAGGGTTGCGGCGCTGCCGCTGAAAAACTGCTCGGCCGCAGGGTTGAGTTGGCAAATATTGTCCGCATGATCGACCACGACAACCGGGTTCGGCATGGCGGCCAGGATCAGCCCGTCGCTCATCCCCTTTACGCCAGGGCCCGATTCCTCACTGATCGCCGTGGCCATTTCAGGCCGCAATCCGGTCGTCCGGCGGGGTGAAATATCGTTCGATGGCGGCGGCGACCATGACCGGATCGTCGGCCCGGCTCACTTCGCGGCGAAATTCAGAAGAGTAGTCCAATCCGCTGCTATACCAGCATAAATGTTTGCGGGCGACGCGAATACCGGAGTATTCCCCGTAATATCGCAACAGCTCCTCATAATGCTGCAGGACGATTTCCTTTTTCTCCATAGCGGTCGGTGCGCCGGGCATTGCCCCGGACTCGAGATAATGGCTCAATTGATTGATAAACCAGGGTTTTCCCTGTACCCCCCGGCCAACCATGACGCCATCCGCGCCGGACTCCGCAAGGCATCGGTCTGCATCCTCGGGTGTCAGGATATCGCCGTTCGCGATGACCGGAATTGAAACCATCTTTTTGATATTTCGGATAAATTTCCAATCTGCCCGGCCTTTGTAGAATTGGCAGCGGGTCCGGCCATGCACCGATATCATCTGCACGCCGCATTCTTCGGCAATGCGGGCTATTTCCGGCGCGTTTCGGTTATCGTCGTCCCAACCAGTGCGCATTTTGACCGTAACCGGGATGTCCACCGCCCGAACCGTCGCCTCCATGATGCGCGCGGCCAACCGCTCATCCTGCAAGATCGCCGATCCCGAGAGCTTGTTCGTCACCTTCTTGGCCGGGCAGCCGAAATTGATGTCGATGATCGCCGCGCCCCGGTCGACATTGAGCCGGGCCGCTTCAGCCATCACCGCGGGGTCATGACCGGCAAGTTGCACCGACATTGGAAATTCTTCCGCGCAATTGTTTGAAATCTTGCGCATTTCGCTTCGGATCGACCGCACCATCGCGGCGCTTGCGATCATCTCGGACACCACCAGGCCGCCCCCCAGTTGCTTGACCAGGCGGCGAAACGGCCGATCCGTCACGCCCGACATCGGCGCCAGAACGACACGGCTGTCCAATTCGATCGGGCCAATCCTTATGCCCATTTAAGAGGCACCCTCAATCATTGCGCATTTTATAGGCATGATAGCGGGATTTTCGCCAAGTACAACACCTCCGTCTATCAGGAGGCATGGATAGCGCCCTGGACCGTTATCCTAGGCGAGAATAACGTCGGTAACGAACTTAACGCCAGGATATCCCAGTGTAACAAGAAGATGGCCGAGAAGAACATAGCGGGCGGCGCGCCGCCCCCGTAGTCCGCTACGAAAATGGCAAGCAAGCAGGCCGCCGATCACCCCGAAAGCTACTATGGTGAGGATCGTTTTATGGCTCAGAATCAGCAGGTCCCCGGTCGCAAAGAATTGCATCGCCACACCGCTGGCCAGGCCGATGCCCAGCACCGCCTCCGCCGCCATCAGGAGGCGTAACTCCAGCACTTCCGCATCCGCGACCGACGGTAGTCGCTCCACCAGCCCGCCCCGGCGCTTCTGACGCAGCGCCCGCTCCTGCACCACCACCGCGGCGCCGGCAATCGCCGCGAGCGTCAGCAGGGCGTAGGTGACCACCGAGGCGACGATGTGCAGAATGACCCAAACCGGCGGCGCGGCCGTCGGCATCGGCTTCGCGGGCGCCTGGTTCCAAATCGCGGCGATGACCGCCAGCAGAAGCAGGTACGGCATCAGCAGGGGCGCCAGACGCCAGGCATCGCGGCCGAATGCCGCCAATCCTGCGAAAACCAGCAGGCACACGGCAATGGTTACCCAAAGCGCCGCCGCAAACCCGGTATGCCAGCCCGCAACGTGCTGCGTCGACAGCCAGACCGCCGGCCCACAGGCCGCGACCGCGATAAGCAGCCAGAATTGGAAATCCCGCCCGGTCTTTGTCCGGAAAGCGGCCAGCGTCGCCGGAACCAGGGCGACCGCGGACGCGATACCGATTAGCGTTGGGCTGGCCATCATTTCCTCAATCGGCGGATCATACAGGCGCGAATTCGGCCCTGCCGGGCCCCTTGTCCGAGCGGTTTCCCGCAAGCTATAGCATTGAACGCCGCCCGCCGCACCGACACGCTTGGCAAGCCCGGACCGAAAGGCCAATATGCGCGCCGACAAGTCGATTGCAAGAGGGGCTGGGGGAGCGCATGGCCAAGACGGTCGCTCTGGTGCTTGCCGGTGGCCGTGGCAGCCGCGTCGGCGGGGATATTCCAAAACAATACCGGAAAATCGCCGGAATTCCGATGATCCAACGGACGCTGTCCCGATTTGACCAGCATCCGCTGGTGGACGCGGTGCGCGCCGTAATTCATCCGGACGATGTCGCCCTCTACCAATCGTCGATTGGCGACATGGCACTGCCGCCGCCGATTCTGGGCGGAGAAACACGTCAAGAGTCCGGCTATAACGGTCTCAAAAACATTGAGAATATGGCTCCCGATTATGTCTTGATACAGGACGCGGCGCGGCCCTTCACAGGGCCCGACACGATCGTCCGTGTCCTGCACGCCCTGGAGTCCTGCCCCGCCGCGCTGGCGGCCATGCCGGTGACCGACACGATCAAGCGCGCCGACGGCCAAAACCGCGTCACCGGCACGGTCGATCGCAGCGGCCTGTGGCGGGCGCAAACGCCGCAAGGGTTTCGTTTCATTGAAATCCTGGCGGCGCATGAAGCCTGCAAGGGCATGGAAATGACCGACGACGCCGCGATTGCCGAGGCCGGCGGGCTGCCGGTCACGATGGTCGAAGGGGATGAGGAGAACTTCAAGGTGACGACCGAAGCGGATCTGACGCGTGCCGACCAAATTGCCCGTCTGCAGGACGGCTTGCCGCCGGGCGGCGATGTCCGCGTCGCCACCGGATTCGACGTTCACCGCTTCGAAGACGGCGATTCGGTCACTCTATGCGGCATTTCCATCCCGCATTCACAGGGCCTGCGCGGACATTCCGACGCGGATGTCGGCCTGCACGCGCTCACCGATGCCCTTCTCGGCACCCTCGCCGCCGGCGATATCGGCGATCATTTCCCGCCCAGCGATCCGCAATGGCGCAACGTGGAGTCGGCCGTTTTCCTGGCACACGCCGTCGAACTCGTCACCGCGCGCGGCGGCGCGATCCAGCATCTCGACGTAACGCTGATCTGCGAAAGCCCGAAAATCGGGCCGCATCGGGCCGCCATGCGCGAACGGATCGCGCATCTCTGCAGCGTCGACGTCGAACGGATCAGCGTCAAGGCGACCACCACCGAAAAACTGGGCTTCACCGGCCGTGGCGAGGGAATTGCCGCCCAGGCCACCGCGACGGTGCGGCTGTGACCGCCGCCGGCGTGCCCTGGTGGCACCCGGCCAATCTGGTCGGCAGCTGGTTCGGGACCGGCTACTTGCCGATCGCGTCGGGCACCTGGGGATCGCTTGGCGCCCTGCCCTTCGCCTGGCTAATCATGGACCGGTTCGGGCCCCTGGGGCTCGCCCTGGCGGCCGCCGCGGCATTCCTGGCGGGAATGTGGGCATCGGTCGTCATCCTGCGCCGCAGCGGCGCGAAAGACCCGAGCTGCATCGTCATCGACGAGGTTGCCGGACAGTGGATCGCGCTGTTGCCGGTCCTGCCGCTCGATCCGATCCTGTATGCCATCGGATTCGTGTTTTTCCGCATCTTCGACGTGGCCAAGCCCTGGCCGGCCAACTGGTGCGATCAACGCATTCCGGGCGCGCTCGGGGTGATGCTCGACGATGTGGTCGCCGGGCTTTACGCCGCGATCGGCGTCCACGCGATCGCCCTGGCCAACCTGCAATTTGGATTTTTCTGATGTTTGACAAGATATTGCTGGATAAGGCTCAGAGCCTGTTGGAGTTGTGCGCCGCTAAAGGCTTGATGATCGCCACGGTGGAATCCTGCACCGGCGGGCTGCTTGCCGGATGCCTGACCGCGGTTCCCGGCTCGTCGGCGGTCGTAGAGCGTGGGTTCGTCACCTATACCAACGAAGCCAAGAACGAACTCGTGGGCGTGCCTGCGGCGCTTTTCCCCCAATATGGCGCGGTGAGCGCCGAAGTGGCCTCGGCGATGGCCGGTGGCGCTCTGGAACATGCCCCTGTCGATCTGGCGGCCTCGATTACCGGCGTTGCCGGTCCCGGCGGCGGCAGTGCGGAGAAGCCGGTCGGGGTGGTCTATATCGGCGCGGCCCGTCGGGGGCGCGCGCCGGGCGGTCGGGAAAACCGGTTCGAGGGCGATCGGGATGCGATCCGCCTCGCCTCGATCGACGTGGCCTTGACCATGCTGCTCACGGCGGCGGAGGACTGAACAGCGCCAGGAGATCCCGTAGCGGGTGTCCCTCGCGCGCGGCGAATCCCATCAATCGCCCGTCCCAGTCGTCAAACGGTGCGAAAAACTCGGCCGGATGCGCCAAGGGCTGCCATTCCATGCGCCGCAGTCGGGAGATGACCTCGCTCAGCGTTCCCGCGGTGGTGTCCTCCAGCACGGTGCCGAGGTGAAAGACCCGTTCGCGGTGAAAACCGAACGCGCCCAGCATGATTCCAGCGACTTCTGCGGCCCGGCTTGCATTGGCCATCGTAAACGGCACCTGATCGAGCAGCACCGTCCGGTTCGGCCCCTCGAGCATAATGCAGATGGTGGCGGACGGGCGCGCGGCGCCTTCCGCGGCTCCGCCCGAGGAATGACGGGCAAAAAACAGGATCTTTTCGACCTTGTTCAGCGCCCGGGGGCTCAACAGTTCCAGCACCCGCTGGCTGCCGGACAGGGAATCGAACGATGGCGGCCGCTCCAGCCGGCGCAGCCGGATGCTTTCGGACAAGGCATCGGCGGACAATTCGATACCGGCGCCGTCCAACGCTCCCACGATCGCTTCCAACGTGCTGCTTCGGGGGTCGCCGACGCCCCGCTCGATGTTGTTCAGCGTTGCCAGCGAAATCCCCGCGGCCCTGGCGAGATCGGATTGCTTGGCGCCGATCAGGGCGCGCGCGGCTCGAATTTGCGATGCGGAAGCCAAAAACTGTTTCCCGTGAAACCATCCGTCTCGGTCGGAATTATATATCATGCCTAAAACAGTGGGGATAAATCCATACGCAGTTTTTCCAAAATCGAAATGTTGCGGTGCAATAGGCGCGCCCTACTAGTCCTTGTGGCACCCATTTCGGGACGCGTCCGACCGCCGATTTCGGAACCAGTTTGGGCTGCGCATGAAGTTAGAATACGGCCGCACGGCGCCCATTCGTTTTCATATCGAAACGAAAATTCAGGTCCAAAATAGGCGCCGGAGATCTTGCGTCGATGCGACGTTTATTTGGGCGCGGGGCCGTATAGGTCGACCGCGCGGGTCTCGAACGCTTGCACCATGCGCCGAACCGCTTCGCCGAAGAATCGGCCGATCAGGCTTTCCATCAACCGCGAGCGGAATTCGAATTCCACATGGAAATCGAGACGGCACCCCGTTCCGTCCAGCGGCTCGAATTCCCACCGGTTCTCCAGATACTTGAAGGGACCCTCGACATAGCGCACCAAAATGCGACGATTTGGCCGGTCGAGCGTGACCTGGCTGGTAAAACGCTCCCGTATTCCCTTATACCCAATAGCAATTTCGGCGCGAATTTCAGCGTCGTTCCGATCGAGAATGCGGGCGCCGACGCACCAGGGCAGAAATTCCGGATATTTTCCGATATCGGCGACCAGGTCGAAGAGCTGGTCCGGCGCAAAGGGCAGCGTGCGCTGTTCGGAATGGCTGGGCACGAGACGAGCGAGGGCGCGGGTCAGCCGCGCCGGCGGTTGCCGGCCAATTTGGCCTCGCGAGCGGCCCGCAGGCGCCGGAAATCGTCACCGGCGTGATATGAGGACCGGGTCAGCGGTGAAGCGGACACCATCAGGAACCCCTTGCCGCGCGCCAGCCGCGCCAGACTCTCGAATTCCTCCGGCGTGACGAAGCGGTCGACGGCCGCATGTTTGGGCGTCGGCTGCAGATATTGACCGATGGTCAGGAAATCCACGTCGGCGGCGCGCAGATCGTCCATCAGCTGCGCGACCTCTTCCTTGCTCTCGCCGAGGCCGACCATCAGGCCGGATTTAGTGAACATCTCGGGGTCCAGCTTCTTGACCCGGCTCAACAATTCGAGGCTCGTGAAATAGCGGGCGCCGGGGCGGATCGCCGGATAGAGCCGCGGCACGGTCTCGATATTGTGGTTGAACACGTCGGGCCTGGCGGCTGTCACCGTCTCGATCGCGCCGTCCTTGTGCATGAAATCGGGCGTCAGGATCTCGATCGTCGTCTTCGGCGCCAATTCCCGCATGTTTTCGATCACCGCGGCGAAATGCGCCGCGCCGCCATCGTCGAGGTCGTCGCGATCGACCGAGGTTATCACCACATGGTCGAGATCGAGCTTCGCCACCGCCGCGGCGACATTGACCGGCTCCATCGGATCGAGCGGCCGCGGCATGCCGGTCGCCACGTTGCAGAACGCGCAAGCCCGCGTGCAGGTGTCGCCCATGATCATGAAGGTGGCGTGCTTCTTGGCCCAGCATTCGCCGATATTCGGACAGCCCGCTTCCTCGCACACCGTGTGCAGGCCATTCGCCCGCACGATATCGCGCGTCGCGAAATACTGCTTCGAGGTGGGCGCCTTGACGCGGATCCAATCCGGCTTCCGCGGGATCGGATTGTCCGGTTTATTGCGCTTTTCCGGATGGCGGATACGGGGGATCACGGTAGACATAAGGCAGGCTTACTCCTGCGGGGCTTAAACTATGGTTAAAGGTGGATTGCCGCCCCCCTTGCGTCAAGGACCAAGCGGTCATATGGCTATTAGGACACCGCCCTACCCATAACCGCTTCCGCCGCCGGACAGATAAGCGACCAGAACGGCGAGCGTGACCGGCACAAGGCAGACCGCCGCCAATACGAAGGGGGCGAAAACCGGACGGTCGGCCAGTGGCAGGTGCGCCGCCAGGCGGTCGGCAAAGAACGCCGGCAAAATCAGAATTAGCGCCAGTTTGCTGGCGCTCGTGAACAGGACCAGCGCGGCTGCGAGGGATAGCAAAGCGCCGGTCCCGCCGAACAGCCCTGCCCATCCAAAGGAAAACCGGCTTTTGGGCCAATTCCACAACAGGAAACCGCCCGTGGCGGCGGCGAGACCGCCGGAAAGCTGGGCGAATGACGCGGACGATCCGGCCAAGGCAATCAGGCTCACGCCGATCGCGGCGATTAGGAGCGTCACGGCCGGCGCGGCCCCATAACTGCGCGCCTCCTGCGATCCCATCAGAATAGCGGCGCCCGCAAGCCACAGGGCGGCGAGCGTAACGAGGGCTGCGGCGTCCGGCGCCGTAAAATACCGCCAGCCCAGCCAAGCTGCTATCACACCGGCCCCGGCCAGCGGTGCGATCCAGCGAATCTTGTCATTACCCCGGATCAGGTCGAGAATCACACCGGCGACGGCCCCAAGGCCCACGATGCAGTCGATTTTTTGGCTTGAGGAGACCGGCGGGAATGCCGGCAATCCATTGGTCGCCCAGCAGCTCGCCAAAAAGGCAATCGGGATCGCGGCCGCGGCGATTTTCGGGCCGACGGCCCGGCCGAGCCCCAAGCCGATCAATCCGGTCAGGACCGCCGCCACCAGAAGCGGCGCGACGGCGCTTTGTACAATCGGATCGGCCAACCATTGACTCAAGCCAACGCCCCCACGGTGCGGTTTCCGAGTAGTGTTTGGAATAATCCTAACGTTCGAGCGGGGCCGACGGGCTCAAATAACCGTGATTAGAAATGGATCACCCGTCCGTAGGCGTCGAGCACCGACTCATGCATCATTTCCGACAGGGTCGGATGCGGGAAGACCGCGTGCATCAGTTCCGTTTCGGTGGTCTCAAGCGTCTTGGCGATGCCGAATCCCTGGATCAGCTCGGTCACCTCGGCGCCGATCATATGCGCGCCGAGCAGTTCGCCCGTATCGGCATCGAACACCGTCTTGACGAGGCCTTCCGGATCGCCGAGGGCAATCGCCTTGCCGTTACCGAGGAACGGGAAACGGCCGACCTTCACCTTGTGGCCTTTTTCCTTTGCCCCCGCCTCGGTCATCCCGATGGAGGCGACCTGCGGGTGACAGTAGGTGCAGCCCGGAATATTGGCCGTATTCAGCGGGTGAACGTCCTTCAGCCCGGCAATCTTCTCGACGCAGATCACACCCTCATGGGACGCCTTGTGCGCGAGCCAGGGCGGGCCGACCACATCGCCGATGGCATAGACGCCCGCCTCGCCGGTGCGCAGCCATTCGTCGACCTCGATATGCGCCCGGTCGACCTTGATCTTGCTGCCTTCCAGGCCGATGTTTTCAACATTACCGACGATACCGACCGCCATGATCACCCGGTCGACGGTGAGTTTGCTCGATTTGCCGCCGGACTCGATGGTCGCGGTGACCGAATCCTTGGCCTTGTCGAGCGCCTTCACGGTCGCGCCGGTGATGATCTTCATGCCCTGCTTTTCGAAGGCCTTTTGCGCGAAATCGGAAATCTCCGCGTCCTCAACCGGCAACACCCGGTCGAGCACTTCGACCACGGTGACCTCCGCGCCGAGCGTCCGGAAGAAGCTGGCGAATTCGATGCCAATCGCGCCGGAACCGACGACCAAAAGCGATTTCGGGAGCGTATCGGGGACCATGGCTTCCCGGTAGGTCCACACCAGCTTGCCGTCCGCCTCCAGCCCCGGCAGGCTCCGCGCCCGCGCGCCGGTGGCGAGAATGATGTGCTTTCCGGTCAAATCGGCGATTTTCTTGCCGTCCTTCTCGACCGTCAGCTTGCGCGCGCCCGCCTTGCCACCCGCCAGCTTGCCGAAACCGTCAAAGACCGCGACCTTGTTCTTCTTCAACAGATGGCCGACGCCGCCGTTCAGTTGCTTCGCGACCTTGCGCGACCGCGCGACGATCTTCTTCACGTCGAAACGCGCATCCTTCACCGACAGGCCGAAATCATCGGCATGTTGAATCAGGTGATAGACCTCCGCCGACCGCAGCAGCGCCTTGGTCGGGATGCATCCCCAGTTGAGGCTGATGCCGCCAAGGTGCTCCGCCTCGACCACCGCGGTCTTCATGCCAAGCTGCGCCGCCCGGATGGCGGCCACATAGCCGCCCGGCCCGCCGCCGACGACGATCAGGTCAAAGGATGTATCGGCCAAAGCATTTGCCCCTTAAACGATGTGATATGAGATTTGTCATTGAGCGATTAGCGGAGTCCAAACATCCGGACCGACGCGCCGCCTGACGATTTTCTCCAACGTGGAAATGATGTAAGCGTCCGCGTCTTCCGCCCCCGACCGATCGAGAGAGACCCACATGATGGCTTCGGACAGATGCAGCAGCGAAATCAGGTCGACCTTCCAACCGCCGTTTTCCGTCATGAAGTCGAAGGTAAATTTTCGAGCGGCGCCTTTCGCTCCCGCGATGTGCGCCTTGGCAATGCGCCCGGTTACCTGATAGTCCGTGAGGCGTATGCGTCGGGCGCCTTCGGTACCAATCATGCCGTTATTCACCGCAAGGGCGAATATGTCGCGGCTGCTCATCGACTTTAGCGCATCGCCGGAGAACCGTAGCCGAAACAGCAGAGCGACCATTTTTTTCTGAACCGATATCTTGCCCAATTCGGCGCGCGTCGAATACAGCGCCGCGCGACGCACATCGTCGTAATATCGGAGCGTTCTTTTGGTCACGATGCCGGCCGCCGTTGCGCCATCGGCCTCCAACAAGGCGGTGCGATAAATCGCGAACGCTTCCTGCGGCGTGCCGGCTCTTACATCGCTCCCGCCACCCCGGCCGGCGCACCCGACCATGGTCAACAGCAGGATTAGCGCAACTGCGGATGGAGCTGCCGTGCGCCCCGTCATAGGCGTAAAATTGGCCATTGGCCGACCTCCGCGGTCTCCACTACAGCAACATGCCGAGCGGTTCCTCGATCATCGCCTTGAACGCCGCCAGGAATTCGGCGCCCACGGCCCCGTCGACCACGCGGTGATCGCAGGACAGCGTACAGCTCATCACGGTCGCCACCGACAGCGCGCCATCCTTCACCACGGGACGCGGTTCGCCGGCGCCGACGGCCAGGATCGCGCCTTGCGGCGGATTGATGACCGCATCGAATTGCTTGATGCCGTACATGCCGAGATTGGAGATGCTGAAGGTACCGCCCTGGTATTCCTCGGGCTGCAACTTGCCCTCGCGGGCACGGTCGGCGAGTTCCTTCATCTCGGCGGAAATCTGCTCGAGACCCTTGTTGGCCGCATCGCGGATGACCGGCGTGATCAGGCCGCCGTCGATCGCCACCGCGACGGCGACATCGGATGACTTGTAAAGTTTGATGCCTTCGTCCGTATAGGAGGCATTGGCCGCCGGGACCCGGCGCAGCGCGATGCCGCAGACCTTGATGATAAGGTCGTTGACCGACAGCTTGAAGGCCCCATCCGCCTTGTCGTTCAATCGCTTGCGCAGCGCGAGCAATGCGTCGATCTCGCAATCCACCGTCAGGTAGAAATGCGGCACTGTCTGCTTCGATTCGACGAGGCGGGCGGCGATGGTGCGGCGCATCGAGGAGAGCGGCTGCAGCTCGAATTCCGGCTCGAACGGCAGCGCCGCCGCCGAAACTGCCGCGCTCGGCATGGCGCGTGCCGGCGCCGCGGCGCTCGCGGCCGGCGCCTTGGGACTTCCGCCCGATACGGCTGCTTCGACATCGCGTTTAATCACCCGGCCATGCGGCCCCGTCCCTTCGATGGCCTGCAGATCCAATCCCGCCTGCTCCGCCATACGGCGCGCCAGCGGGCTGGCGAATGTCCTGCCGTCGCCATTCGATTGGCGGGAGCCCGCGGAATCCTTGGGCGTGGCGGCCGGCGCTTCCGGTTTCGGTTCGGTCTCTGTCTCGGCCGCGCCGTTGCCCGCCGTCTTCGTCGCCGGTTCCTGCTTGTCACCGGCCGCTTTCTCGGCGGGCGCTTCCGGGGTAACCGAGTCCAAATCGCCCTTGTCTTCGCCTTCCTCGAGCAGCAATGCGATCACCTCGTTGACGGCGACGCCGGAACTGCCCTCATCGAAGACGATCTTGCCGATGGTACCTTCTTCGACCGCCTCCACTTCCATCGTCGCCTTGTCGGTTTCGATTTCGGCGATGATGTCGCCTGAATTTACCGTATCGCCTTCCTTGACGTGCCATTTCGCGATGGCGCCCTCGGTCATGGTGGGGGAAAGCGCCGGCATGAGTATCTTGATGGGCATCTACTCGGTCCTCGCTTAGCCGCTATAGGTCACGGATTTGGCCGCTTCGACGATGTCCTGCACCTGCGGCAGGGCGAGCGTCTCCAGATTGGCGGCGTAGGGCAGCGGCACGTCTTTCGCGGTAACGCGCGCCACGGGCGCATCGAGCCAGTCGAAGGCCTGCTCCATGATCTGCGCGGCGATCTCCGAGCCGATGCCCGCGTAGGGCCAGCCCTCCTCGACCGACACGATTCGGTTGGTTTTCTTGACTGACTCGATGACCGTCTCGATATCGAGCGGTCGGATGGTGCGCAGATCGATGACTTCGGCGTCGATGCCGTCGCCGGCCAGCGCCTCGGCCGCCTCCATCGCCTTGCCGACCATGATCGAATGCGCCACCAGCGTGACGTCGGCGCCCGTCCGGGTAATCTTTGCCTTGCCGATCGGGACGATCCAGTCCGGATCGTCGGGCACTTCGAAGCTGCTTCCGTAGAGGATTTCGTTTTCCAGAAAGATCACCGGGTTGGGGTCGCGAATTGCCGATTTCAGCAACCCCTTGGCGTCGGCCGCAGACCAGGGTGAGATCACCTTGAGACCCGGGCAATGAGCATACCAGCTCGCATAACATTGCGAATGCTGTGCGCCGACCCGGGCCGCGGCGCCGTTCGGCCCCCGAAACACAATGGGACAGCCCATCTGGCCACCCGACATATACAGTGTTTTCGAGGCGGAATTGATCAGGTGGTCCATCGCCTGCATAGCGAAATTGAAGGTCATGAATTCGACGATCGGCCGCAGGCCCATGAAGGCGGCACCGACGCCCAGCCCGCTGAACCCGTGCTCGGTGATCGGCGTGTCGATGACCCGCCGTTCGCCGAATTCGTCCAGCATGCCCTGGCTGATCTTGTATGCGCCCTGATACTCGGCGACTTCCTCGCCCATCAGAAAGACGTTTTCGTCGCGGCGCATTTCCTCGACCATCGCGTCGCGCAACGCTTCGCGCACGGTCAGGGTGACCGTGGCACCCGTCCAATCGGACTCCGCCGCCACCGGTGCGCTCACGGGCTCGGCCGGACGGGCCGGCGTCTCTTTTGTTTCATCGGCTGCGGGTTCGGCGGCTTTTGCCGGCGCGGCCTCCATCTTGGCGCCCGCCTCTTCGCCTTCCGCCAACAAGAGGGCAATCGGCGTGTTGACCGGTACGCCTTCCGAGCCCTCCGCTATCAGGATCTTGCCGAGCGTGCCTTCGTCGACCGCTTCCACTTCCATCGTGGCCTTATCGGTTTCGATCTCGGCGAGGACATCGCCGGAGGTCACCGCCTCGCCCTCCGATTTAAGCCAGCGGGCGAGTTTCCCTTCCGTCATGGTCGGCGAGAGCGCCGGCATCAAAACCTCAATAGGCATGCTAAATTCCCTGTGGATAATCTTGCTTCGAACGCGGTTCGCCGCGCTACGCTTCCAAGAGTACGTCGGTATAGAGTTCGGACGGATCGGGTTCCGGGCTGGTTTGCGCGAATTCCGCGGCGTCGGACACGATCGTCTTGATTTCCTTGTCAATTTCCTTGAGCGCGGCGTCTTCCGCGACTTTTTGTTCGATCAGCGACGCCCGCAGTCGTTCGATCGGATCGCGCTCCTGACGGACCTTCGAAACTTCCTCACGGGTCCGGTATTTCGCCGGATCGGACATCGAATGGCCGCGGTAGCGATACGTCATCATTTCCAGAATATAGGGCCCTTTGCCCGCGCGACAGTGGGCCACCGCCTCTTCACCCGCCGCGCGCACGGCGATGACATCCATGCCGTCGACCTGTTTCCCGGGAATGCCGTAGGCCTGGCCGCGAATATGCAGGTTGGGATTGGCAGAGGCGCGTTCGACGCTCGTCCCCATCCCGTATTTGTTGTTCTCGATAACGTAGACCACCGGCAGATCCCACAACGCTGCCATATTGAAGGACTCGTATATTTGTCCCTGGTTTATCGCGCCGTCGCCCAGATAGGTCAGACAAACATTGTCGGTGCCGTTGTAGCGGTGCGCGAAGGCGATGCCGGTTCCGATCGGTACCTGCGCGCCGACAATGCCATGCCCGCCGTAAAAATTGCGCTCGCGCGAAAACATGTGCATCGAGCCGCCCTTGCCCTTGGAATAGCCCCCGGCGCGCCCGGTCAATTCCGCCATCACGCCGCGCGGATCCATGCCGCAGGCGAGCATGTGGCCATGATCGCGATAACTTGTAATGACCGCGTCGTCCGGTCCGATCGCCGCCTGCATGCCAACAACGACCGCTTCCTGCCCGATATAGAGATGACAGAACCCGCCGATCAGTCCCATCCCATAAAGCTGACCCGCTTTCTCCTCGAAACGCCGGATCATCAGCATGCCGCGATAAAATTCCAGCAATTCTTCCGGCGTCTCAGCGGCGGCCGGTTTTCGGGCGCGCGCTTTCTTCGTACGGCCCCGGTTGGCCGGTTTTCCCGCGGTAGCTTGCATCGGCATCGGTACTCCCCTTCGGCGACGGTGACGCAATGCGTCTATCTCATTGGAATACTGACATAGTTAATGACAAAATTCCAACCCTTCAATATTATACTAAACCATTGTTAAAAATTGATAAATTGATTATTAACTGGATTTTTGTTAATTCCCGAAATGCAAACTTGGACGGAATTGATCCGAATGCAACTCAACCGCGACAGATTCTTGCGCGGTACCGCAAAACGGGCGCACGAGGAGACGGCGCCGCACGATAAATTGATCGAAAACCCGGTGGGGAGGCGTTAGGTCAGCGGGCCTTGCTGTCGTAAATCAGCAGATCGTCCCGATCCACAAGATTCAAGACCGCGCGGGCACGCTCCTCGAGCATATCGAGATCGAGGCTATCCGGCCGAAGCAACTGCACGCTATGTTCGAGCAACATCCGCCGGTCGCGCACCTCATCCACATTGGCCCGCGCATCGCGCACCTGTTCCGACAGGGAGCCATAGGCGAACAATCCGCGTTCGCCCTGCACCGTGTGGTACACGAAATACCCGGTAATCGCCGTGGCAAGCACCGGCAGGATCACCTGTTTCGCCCGTTTTTTCGCTTCGCGGATCAACATGATGAGCGCAACGAATCACAGATCGCGATTCCGGGTCAAGGGGAAAATTTTGCCGGGAGTCAAAAGGTTAACAAACGACGTTGGCGTGGCGACTCACATAGCCGGCCGACCGCCGCTTCCGGGCGGTCCGATTCGCCTCTATTTGAGGACGGACCGGCCGGCGTAAATCGCCTCGTCGCCGAGAGCCTCTTCGATCCGCAGGAGCTGATTGTATTTGGCCAGCCGGTCGGAGCGCGACAGCGAACCGGTCTTGATCTGCCCGCAATTCGTCGCGACCGCGAGGTCGGCAATCGTCGCGTCCTCGGTCTCGCCGGAGCGGTGCGACATGACCGCCCGGAAGCCGGCCCGGTGCGCCATTTCCACGGTCTCGAGCGTTTCCGTCAACGTGCCGATCTGGTTGACCTTGATCAGGATCGCGTTGGCCGCCCCTTCCTCGATGCCGCGCGCCAGCCGGTCCGGATTGGTGACGAACAAATCGTCGCCGACGAGCTGGACCTTCTCGCCGAGCAGCTCGGTCAACGCCTGCCAGCCCTCCCAATCGTCCTCATCCATGCCGTCCTCGATCGACAGCACGGGATATTTGGACACCAGGTTCGCCAGATATTCCGCGTGGCCGGCGCTGTCGAGGCTCTTGCCCTCGCCCGCCATCTCGTACTTCCCGTCCCTGAAATACTCGCTCGATGCGCAATCGAGCGCGAGCATGACGTCGTCGCCCGGCTTGTAGCCGACCGCCTCGGTCGCGCGCATGACGAAGTCGAGCGCCTCTTCCGCGGATTTGAGGTTCGGCGCAAACCCTCCCTCGTCGCCGACATTCGTGCCGTGGCCGGCGTCGCTCAATGCCTTCTTCAGCGACTGGAAGATCTCGGCACCCATGCGCAGGGCTTCGGCCCCGGTTTCGGCGGAAACCGGCATGATCATGAATTCCTGAATGTCGATCGGATTGTCCGCATGCGCGCCGCCATTGACGATGTTCATCATCGGCACCGGCATGGTCCGGGCAAAGACGCCGCCGATATACCGATAGAGCGGCAATCCGGCATCCTCGGCGGCGGCCTTCGCGACCGCAAGCGAGACACCGAGCAGCGCGTTGGCGCCCAGCCGTTCCTTGTTCGGTGTCCCATCGAGATCGACCATCAGCGCATCGATCCGCGTCTGATCCTCCGCATCCATGCCTGACAACAGGTCGAACAACTCGCCGTTTACCGCCGCGACCGCATCGAGCACGCCCTTGCCGCCATACCGCCCGCCGCCGTCCCGACGCTCCACCGCCTCGTGCTTTCCGGTCGAAGCGCCCGACGGCACCGCGGCGCGACCGAACACGCCGTTTTCCAGGGTAATGTCCACCTCGACCGTCGGGTTGCCCCGGCTGTCGAGAATTTCGCGGCCGTGAATATCGATGATCGCGGTCATGGGGAGAAGTCCTGCAAAGGTTATATGACGAATTACCCGAAAGGCGTGCCAGTCCCGGCTGCGGCGGTGCGTCCCGTCTGGGCGCCGGAAGGATATTGAAAAAACCTATCCCGCAGAGATCGGCCGTACCCGCTGAAACGCGCTGAATACAGTCAACCTGTTGGAAACACTCAGCCTCACTTTGAGATAGTCGAAGGCGGCGGCTTAGCGCAAGGCGTTTTTCCCATCCCCTCCTAAAGAACCACCGGCTTCGCTTTCGACAGCGTATCCAGCTCCATCAGGGTTTCGAGCAGGGCCGGCATGTCCTCGAGCCGGATCATGTTCGGTCCGTCCGACGGCGCGTTATCGGGGTCCTGATGGGTCTCCATGAACAAGGCCGCGACGCCGACCGCCACGGCCGCGCGCGCCAGTACGGGGGCGAACCGGCGATCGCCGCCGGACGTACTTCCCTGGCCGCCCGGCTGTTGCACCGAATGGGTCGCGTCGAACACCACCGGGCATCCGGTCTGCGCCATGATCGGCAGCGATCGCATGTCCGACACCAACGTGTTGTAGCCGAAGCTCGCGCCGCGTTCGCAGACCATGACATTGGAATTACCGACGCCGTCGATCTTTGACACCACGTTGGCCATGTCCCAGGGCGCCAGGAACTGGCCCTTCTTGACGTTGATCGCCTTGCCCGTCCGGCCGGCCGCTTCAAGCAGATCGGTCTGGCGGCACAGGAAGGCCGGGATCTGGAGCACGTCCACCGAATCCGACACGATCGCGCAGGAGTCGGCATCGTGAATATCGGTCAATACCGGGCACCCGGTGGTTTCGCGAATTTCCCGGAATATCGGCAGCGAATTCTGCAGCCCGACGCCGCGCGGGCTGTTCGCCGAGGTGCGATTGGCCTTGTCGTAGGAAGATTTGTAGATGAAACCGATCCCCAGAGTGTCGGTCATCTCCTTCAGCGCACCGCTCATATCGAGCGCGTGTTGACGGTTCTCCATGACGCAGGGGCCGGCAATCAGCACCAGTGGCAAATCGTTCGCAATCTCGACGTCGCCAACTTTGACGCGGCGGTCTTCCGTCATACCGGCCTCCTGATCCTGCTAGATCAACCTGCCTTTAATTGGAATCAATTAAAGGCAGAAAAGTTGATCGACTCAATAAAGAT
>JBFFGE010000054.1:0-24695 GCA_041557595.1 Alphaproteobacteria bacterium | reverse complement strand
GGCGAACTGACCGCTGCCGTTCGCGTCATGACCGGGTCGCTCTTCCATCGGGGGCCGGACGGCGACGGCATCTGGGTCGACGAAGCGGCCTCGATCGGATTCGGTCATCGGCGGCTGGCCATTGTCGATTTGTCGGAGGCCGGGCGTCAGCCTATGGTTTCGGCGGATGGGCGTTGGGTCGTCACCTATAACGGCGAAATCTACAACGCGAACGATTTGCGATCGGAGCTCGAAGGCGAGGGGGCTCGATTTCGCGGCCACTCCGATACCGAGGTGCTGGTCGAGGCTTGCGCCCGCTGGGGCGTCGAGGCGACGCTGCCGCGCCTTATCGGCATGTTTGCCTTCGGCCTCTGGGACACGCGCGACCGGTGCCTTTACCTCGTGCGGGACCGGCTCGGCATAAAGCCTCTCTATTGGGCCGAGTTCGGCGATCTCTTCCTGTTCGGATCGGAACTCAAGGCGTTGAGGGCGCACGCGGGGTGGACGCCGGACGTCGACCGGGATTCGTTGTCGGCCTATATGCGGCATAACTACGTGCCCGGACCGGCGACCATCTATCGGCAGGTCCAGAAGCTCGAACCCGGCTACATGCTGGTCGTGCCGGCGGGCGGTGGGTGCAGGACGCAGCCCTACTGGCGGCTCCAGGATGTGGCGCGGGAAGGGCAGGCTAATCGCTGTACCCTCGATGCGGATGCGGCGGTCGACGAACTGGAGCGCGTTCTGGGCGATGCGGTGCGCCGGCGGATGGTCGCGGACGTGCCGCTCGGGGCGTTTCTCTCGGGCGGCATCGATTCGTCGCTCGTCGTGGCGCTGATGCAGGCCAATTCGGACCAGCCGGTTAGAACCTTCTCGATCGGCTTTCGCGAGCACGGATATGACGAGGCGCGGTACGCCAGGGAGGTTGCGGCGCATCTCGGGACCGATCACACCGAACTCTATGTCGAAGCGCGGCACGCCATGGATACGATTCCCCGCCTGGCGGAGATGTTCGACGAACCGTTCGCCGATTCGTCCCAGATTCCAACGCTCCTGGTGTCGGAAATGACGCGCAAGCACGTTACCGTGGCGCTCTCCGGCGATGGCGGGGACGAGCTGTTCGCCGGCTATACGCGCTATTTTCAGGCGGCGGGGCTGCTGCCGGTCATCGGCGGCCTGCCCGGCGGGCTGCGCAGGGCCGTTGCGGCGGCGATTCGATCGCTCCCGCCGGCGGGATGGTCGGCCCTGTTCGGCCTAGTGCCCGGACGCTGGCGGCCGCCCCAGCCGGGCGACAAGATGCACAAGCTGGCCGACGTCCTGTCGGGGACCGAGGAATCCTACTACCGCACCTTGGTGAGCCATTGGACGGAGCCCGACCGGCTCGTTCTGGGGGGCTCGGAGCGCCGCGGCCTGCTGTGGGACCGGTCGGTCGAGACCATCGTACCGGATGCAATCGAACGGATGCAGTATCTGGATACCCTGACCTACCTGCCCGACGATATCCTGACCAAGGTGGACCGGACCTCCATGGCGGTGTCATTGGAGGCGCGGGTGCCCCTGCTGGACCACCGTGTCGCGGCGTTCGCCTGGTCGCTGCCGCCGGCCTTCAAGGTTCGGGACGGCGGCGGTAAGTGGTTGCTTCGCCAATTGCTTCTCAAGCATGTTCCGGGGCGTCTGGTCGACCGGCCTAAAATGGGCTTTGGCGTGCCGATCGACGCCTGGTTGCGGGGACCGCTGCGGGATTGGGCCGAGGATCTGCTGTCCCCCGACCGGCTGCGCGATGACGGCTATTTCGATCCGGCGCAGGTGCGCGAGATATGGGCCGAGCATCTGTGCGGCGGCCGGAACTGGCAATATCTGATCTGGGACGTGCTGATGTTTCAGCTGTGGAAGGACCGGTGGCTGTAACGTCGAACGTCGACCGAAAGGGGGCAAAAAAATCGCCGCGCTTTGGGACGCGGCGATAAGGAAGAGGAGGTATCGCGGATGAGAAATGATGCACCCTTTGTACGCGCCCGCGTCGGCGCCGAATGTGACGCGGGTCACGCCAGGGCCTGACAATCGCCGTGACCGGTATCACAGAAATCGACCTTCCTACAGCAGCTTATGTGCGCCCATTTGGGCGCACATAAGCTGCTCTATCTTTATAGAATCGATCAACTTTTCTGCCGCTAATTGGTTTCAATTAGCGGCAGGTCGATCTAGTCGTTGGGTTTCAGTACCGTGGGAACGATAACGTGCACGTCGCCGCGAGGGGGAACCGGGCGTATCCGTCGGATGCTGTCTTGAATTTGGAGGAGAGTTGCTCTTTCCGCCCGTGCCGGCGTGCGCCGCGGCTATGCCGTTAGCCGGGTGCGCCGGGCATTTCATTTGGCGGCGGAATTTGGTCTGCTAATACGCGCCCGATCCCAGCCGAACAATTTGGTCCAGCGCATCGTCGCGCGACCAGTCGGGATAGACCGCGAGCACAGCCCGGATAGCCGCTCCGGTTGCGTCATCATATCCAGCGCCTTGTTGATCCGCTTCGCGGAATGCACGGTTGATGATCCGTGAAAGATCAGAATCAACGCGTTCGTCTGTCATCGTTAACATTCGATTCCACCCATCACTTCGAGGATCCTCCCCGATCCTCGTCGATACAAATATTATAGGCACACTATGACAACGTATTGAAAGTTTTTGAATTGGGTCCGCCGAATATTATGGGTTTGGCGCGTGACAATTTCGGATGTCTTTACCACTTTCGCTCCCTGCTCGGCGCCTGCGACGTACATGCGTGAAATTCTTGCGGTGCGGCCGGTTCCCGCCGTGCCACCTGAACATAGGGTCCGGTCCGCGCGAAGCGGCGATATGCGCACGCAACCGACCCGAATGTATCGCCGCTGGATACGACGATCCCATGCGGAGGCCGTCTCGTGAGGGGACTGCGGCATGGGCAGTATTCGGCACTGCACGAAGCCGCGCACCGTGTTCCGCGGCCGGGCGGGTGGCATGAATGTCGTGCTTCATGTAATCGAAATTGCAGTATAAATTCTTGCTTCGTTGGTCGGGCGAAGGGGCAAGCCGGTGGCGGTATCGACTATTGACGTGATTGCATCGACGCGCACGGCGGTCGGGCAATGGGGCCTGGCACCGGCGACAGGCGGAGATGCGGCGAAAAAATACGATTGATCGACCTCCTGGGTGGGTATCGCGTTTCCGGTGCGGGATGGGGCTCGGAACGATCTTGCAATTTTGGGGTAAGGCTTTCTCACCCGGCCTAGCCTTGCGGAGTAACAACAATTAAAGGCGCCCTGTAGGGGCCTGCTCCGAATTGGATAATCCGCAATACTCTGCGGTTCACTTTCGGGAATTGGCTACAGTGCCGTGGTCAAGGCGGGGTGCTCCCTGCACACAAGAATAATAAAAAAAAAGAGCTGAACCTTGGACGACCGTCATACCGAATTTACAGGATCGGTAAGCCCATATCTGCTGCGGCCGGTGCGGAGTTTCGCGCAGGCCTGCCGGGACATCATGGGCAAAAAAATCGAAAAGTGGCAAAGATCGGCCGCGAATGAAAACGGCCCCATCTATGTTGCCTCGGTTCGCGCCCATTTCGACGAAACGCCCTGACCCGGGATTATTGAGCGGGTTACGTGTTCGCCCCCTTCGCCCGACGGCTTTCCGCGCCGCTAAAAAATCGCGCTATAGTAGGCGCCATGGCGAATTCCGACCCGCTCTTGCTGCGCAATGCCCGGCTGCCGGACGGGCGGCATGCGGATGTGCTGGCCGTCGAGGGCCGCATCGAACGGATCGCGCCGGATATTGGCGCGCCGGAAAGATGCATCGTGATGGATGCGGCCGGCGGGCTGGTCTTGCCGGGCATGGTCGATGGCCATTTGCACCTGGATAAGACTTTATATGGCGACCCATGGATGCCGCATCCCGCGGAACCGGACCGCGATAGCCGCATTCGGGTCGAGCGGGAATTGCGGAAACACTATGATCGGAGCGTCGAGGAGCGGGCCTATGGCCTGGTCCGGCATGCGGCCGCGCTCGGAACCTGCGCCATGCGAACCCATGTGGATATCGATACGGAGATCGGTCTTGCCAATTTGCATGCGGTTCTTGCGGTGCGCGAAAAATCCCGCCATCTGGTGGATATGCAGATCGTCGCCTTTCCGCAAAGCGGTGTGGTGCGGTCTCCCGGTGTGGCTGCGCTGCTGGATGCTGCGATCGGCGACGGCGCGGACCTGATCGGCGGCATCGACCCGATCGGTTTCGACGGTGATTTGGCCGGTCAATTCGACACCCTGTTCGACATCGCGGATCGGCGGAACGTCGGTGTGGATGTTCATCTGCATGAATCCGGGCCGACCGGTCTGCGTGAGCTTGCCGCCCTGGCCAACCGGACCAAGGCGGCGGGGATGCAGGGCCGGGTGACCGCGAGCCATGCCTTCTGCCTCGGCAATTGTCGCCCGGTCGCCTTGCAGCGAATGGGCGAACTGCTGGTCGGCGCGGGTGTTTCGGTCGCGACGCATGGCGGTGGCGCGTCGCCTCTGCCGCCGGTAAAGGCCCTACGGGCGATGGGCGTAACGGTATTTGCCGGCAGCGATAATATTCGAGACGCCTGGTCGCCATTCGGCGATGGCGACATGCTGGAACGTGCGATGCTGATGGCCTGGCGGTCCGGTTTTCGAACCGACGAGGATCTCGGCGTCGCGTTCGATCTGGTTTCCGGTGCCGGCGCCGCCGTGCTGACTTTCGCCGATCACGGGATCGCCGAGGGCGGACGCGCCGATTTCTTCACCGTCCAAGCGGAAACCCTGGCCCAGGCCGTTGTCGATCGGCCGCGCAGGTCGCTGGTGGTCAAGGCGGGCCGGATCGTTGCCCGGGACGGCGCGCCGACCGCCGATTGAGCCGAGGCGATCAATCGCGGTACGACGGATCCAGCTTATCCATGAGCCGCAGATAGGCGTCGAATTCGGGTTTGCCGAGCGCATCGCCGCTGGTGTCCTGCAGGAATTCATCCGCCATCCGCACCGCATCCTCGCACACCGTTTGCGATGGAATGACGAGCGCCGCGCCGCCGGCCTGTGCCGCGACCTGAATTTCGCAAGCGCGCTGCAGCCGAAACATGTTGATGAACGCTTCTTCCAGGGTGGTGCCGGCGGTGAGGAGGCCGTGATTGCGCAGGATCAAGACGTCGTTGGCGCCCATCGAGGCAACCAGACGGTGCTGCTCGTCCGGGCGCATGGTCGGCCCCTCGTAGTCGTGATAGGCGATGCGGCCGTAAAAGCCGCTGGCCATGATACTGATCGGCAGGAGGCCCTGCTGCTGCGCCGCGATGGCCATGCCCGCGGTGGTGTGGGTATGGAAGACGCAGCGGGCGTCCTCGCGCGCCCGATGGATGGCGCTATGGATGATGAAGCCGGCCGGGTTGACCGGGTAGGAACTGTCGTCCGCCACGGCGCCGTCGAGGTCGACCTTGACCAGGTTGGATGCGGTCACTTCGTCGTAGCGCAACCCGTAGGGGTTGATCAGGAAATGGTGCTCGGGACCGGGTACGCGGACGGTTATGTGGGCGTAAATTGCCTCCGACCAGCCGAGGTGTTCGGTAATCCGGTATGCGCCCGCCAGGCGGGTGCGCAATTCCCATTCCGCCTCGGACACGCCGGGTAGGCGGTCGGGGCGGAGCATTGTCGGTCGTGTCGCGTGGGTCATGGCGTGTCCTCCATCGGTGGTCCTTCATATTAGCCGGTTTGGCGCGCCGTTTCTCGCGCTATTCGCGCGCCGCGCGCACCAGGGCTACGACCTGATCGACCATTTGCGGTGCAACGCCGAGATAGTTGGCCGGGTCCAGCATTGCGTCGATGTCGGCTTCGGACAGGTGCCTGGCGATGCGGTCGTCCGCGATCAGCACGTCGCGCAGCGTCCTGGCGCCGTCCGCGCATTGGGCGCAGGCGTCGTAGACCACGTCATGCGCCTGATTGCGACCGATATGCGGCGCCAGTCCCATCATCACCGCCTCCGACATGATGAGGCCATGGGTCATCTGCAGGTTTGTGCGCATCCGATCCGCATCGACCGCCAGGCCGCAGAGGATTTCCAGGGCGTTTTCCAGCGCGCCGCCGGCCAGCACGAACGCTTCGGGCAGGATCGACCATTCCAGATGGTGCATGCCGATGCTGCGCTCGTGTTCCTGCACCAGCGCGTCGAGCGCCAGCGCCGCCTTTTCCCGCAGCATCCGGCCCGCCGCGACCAGGGGCTGACACAGGATGGGGTTGCGTTTTTGCGGCAGTGTGCTGCTCGCGCCGCGGCCGGTCTCGAAGGGTTCAGCGATTTCGCCGATCTCCGTCCGCATCAGCATGGCGACTTCCTGGCCGATCTTGGCCACGGTGCCGCCGACGAATCCCAGCAACATAGCGACTTCGGTCCAGCCGTCGCGCGATACGTGCCAGGTGATCGGCGCGGCGTTGAGGCCCAGCTCCGCCATGGTCTCGCGCAACACGTCGAGGCCGCGGTCGCCCAGCGTGGCGTTGGTGCCCACCGCGCCCGCCACCTGTCCCACCTCGGCGCGCGGGCGCACGGCGGCCAACCGGTCGCGGTGACGGTGTATTTCGGCGAGCCAGATCGCCACCTTGTAGCCGAATGTCACCGGCGCGGCCTGTTGCTGCATGGTGCGCCCGGCCATCACCGTGTCGCGGTGGCGTTGCGCGAGGTCGAGCAGCACGTCTTCCATCTCCGTCAGCATCGAATCCAGCAGGTCGAGCCCGTTGCGGATCTGCAGGGCCATGCCGGAATCGATGACATCCTGGGTGGTGCTGCCCCAATGGACGTAGCGCGACGTCTCCTCGCTGACCGCCTTGGCCAGCTGGTGCACGATCGGCACGATGGGGAAACCCACCTTGTCGAATTCCGCCTTCATTGCGGCAACGTCGACATTGTCCAGTGTCGCCTTCGCGGTGATTTCGTCGGCCGCGTCCTGCGGAATGATGCCGAGCCGCGCCTGCGCCCGGGCCAGCGCCGCTTCGAAGTCGAGCCAGCCCTGAAACCGCGCCTCGTCCGAGAATAGCGCGTGCATGCGCGGTGAGGCGAACATATCCTTATAATAGGCTGAATCGATTATAGAAGTGGGCATTTCTGGCCTTTCAATCGGTTTGGATCTGGCAGGATTGCCGCGCGGAGATTTGCAAGCTTTTCGACAATTCTACCGAAATTTCTGGACGGTGGGTGACGGCGCAATTTTCTCCGATAAGGGTACGGTGCGGCGATGCCTCGTGGCCTTGAAAACAGGATTTCGTTCCAGTATATGATTAGGAAGAAAATTGTCCATTTTCTTCCTGTGGAGCTTTCATGGCGCTCAATATCAAGGATCGTGATACGGACAGGTTGGCCCGGCGGCTCGCAAAACTGACCGGTGAAAGCATCACCGAGGCCGTGGGCACTGCATTGCGGGAACGCCTGGTCCGCGAGGAGCGGCGTCGAGGCCGCGCGTCGCAAGCGGAACTTAAGGCAATTGCCCGTCGATATGCGGCCCGTCCAGTCGTCGACGCCCGTTCGCCGGACGAAATTATCGGATATGACGACCGCGGATTGGCACGCTGATGATCGTGGATACCTCGGCCTTGCTCGCGATCTTCTTCTTGGAGAGCGATGCCGATCAATTCATCGATATCATTACCGGCGACCCTTCACCATTAATTTCGGCGGTTAATTTCGTCGAAGCAAGCATTGTCCTGGATAGCCGCACCGGACAGGACAGCAGTGCCGAGTTGGAAGCCTTTATCGATGGTGCCGGCCTGACAATCGAACCCGTTACCCTGGAGCAGGCGCGTTTGGCTTCGGACGCATACCGCTCCTATGGCAAGGCTCGCCATGCCGCGGGCCTCAATTTCGGCGACTGCTTTGCCTATGCTCTTGCCAAGGCCGCGCAGCGACCCTTGCTCTACAAGGGAGACGATTTTTCGCAAACAGATATCGCGGCAGCGCTATGAGAAAATTTTTCGGAACGTCGCCTCTTTAGCTGAAGTCGCGCTTCCCGGCGATTCGCGCCGGTTCGAATTCTAATCGAGCAAAAACGCTGCCCCGGCCTCCTCTGCGACCTCCCGAATTCGATCGCGTAGACCGGGCGGCACGGGGATGCCGGTTTTTTCCCGCTCCGCTTCGATTTGGTCCTCCGGTTCGCCGGCGACCATCACCCTCTGTGTCGGATCGACCGGTTCGGTGGCGTGCAGATCGTCGATGAGTTGGTCCACCGTTTCCTCGAACGCGCCCGCGGGTCGGAACACGGTGGGGTTGATGCAAAGGAAGAAATGGCCGATTTCCATGCTGCCCGGCGTGCGTTTGCCGTGGTTCTCGCTCATCACCAAGCTGGAATCCGACAGGGCGGCGGAGAGGATCTCCACCATCGCGCCAAGCCCGTATCCCTTGTGGCTGCCGAGTTCCGGCAGGCCGCCGAGCGGCGTCATGAATCCGCCGCCCCGGGAGACTTCCGCATCGGTGGTCGGCTTTCCGTCGGCGTCGGTCGCCCAGCCGGGCGGCAGCGGCAGGCCTTCCACCGCCTTGTTGCGGATCTTGCCGCCGGCGACGGTCGACGTCGCCATGTCGAGGTTGAACGGCGCGTGGCGCTTGGCCGGCGCGGTGAAGGCGATCGGGTTGGTGCCGAGCCGGCCTTCGCCGGCGAATGTCGGCACCACGCTCGGCGACGAGGTGTTGGTCATTGCCATGCCGATCAGGCCCGCGCGGGCGGCCATGCGGGAATAATAGCCGGCGGCGCCGTAATGGGCCGAGTTGCGCACCGAAACGACGGCAAGGCCCATCGACGTCGCCTTGTCGATCGCCATGCCCATGGCGTGTTTGGCGGCGACATAACCGAGCCCGCCACCGGCATCGATCAGGGCGGTAACCGGCGACTCCCGCACCACCGTGATCGTGGCGTCCATCGTGATCATGTTGTTCTTCTGGCGCTCATGATAGTTGGGAATGCATGAGATGCCGTGTGTGTCGATGCCGCGTTTGTCGGCATCGACCATGATGTCCGCCGTGATTGACACGTGATCGTCGGGCATGCCGAAGCCCGCAAGGCAGGCGGCAATTTGATTCCGCACGGTCTTGACCGGGTAACGGGTGATTTCGGCACCGTTTGAGTTATCTGCCATTGGCGGGTTCCCGCTCTAATCGAAGAAGAATTGGGCGTTGCTGTTCTTGGCGATGTCCTGGATCTTGCCGCGAAGCCCCGGCGGGACCGGAATGCCGGTTGTCTCCCGCTCGGCGCGGATGATGTTCTCCGGCTCGCCGGCGACCATCACCGGTTGGTTTGGGTCGACCGGACGGGTCGCGTGCAAATGGTCGATCAAGTCGTCCACCGTGTCCTCGAAGGCGCCTTCGGGCCGAAACTTGGTCGGATCGATCGCCAGGAAGAAATGGCCGATTTCCATCGTGCCCGGCGTCCGGGTGCCGTGGTTCTCGGACGTCACCAGACTGGCGCCGGACAGGCCGGCCGACAGGATTTCGACCATCGCGCCGAGGCCGTAACCCTTGTGGCTGCCGAGTTCTCGGCTGCCGCCGAGCGGCGTCTGCGTGCCTTCCCGGTCGAAATAGAGATTGGGGTCGGTGGTCGGGTTGCCGTCCCCGTCATTGGCCCAGCCGATCGGGATCGGCTGATTCTCGTTCGCCTTGTTGCGGATTTTGCCGGCCGCCACGGTCGTCGTCGCCATGTCCAGATTGAACGGCGCGTTGCGTTTGGCCGGCGCGGTAAAGGCGATCGGGTTGGTCGACAGTTTCGGATCCTTGCCGAAGGTGGGCGCGGTGCGCGGGCCGGAGCCGTTGGTCGTGGCCATCCCGACCAGCCCCTCCGCCGCCATCATCCTTGTGTAATAGCCGGTTGCACCGAAATGGTTGGAGTTGCGGACGGCGACCGCGGCGACGCCCATCTCCTTGGCCTTCTTGATGGCGATCTCGGTTGCCTGCACCGACGGCACATAGCCGAGACCGCCGCCCGCATCGAGCAGGGCCGTGACCGGCGTCTCGTTCACGATCGTGATTTCGGCGTCCATCGTGATCATGTTCTCGCGGCGGCGGAAATCGTAGGTCGTGATCATCGACAGGCCGTGGGTGTCGATGCCGCAGCTATCGGCGTCGACCATCACGTTGGCGGTGATCTCCACATGATCCTTCGGCATGCCCCAGGCGGTGAGGCAGGCGGCAATCTGATCGCGCACGGTGCTGGCTGGATAAAACTTCACGCCTTCGGGCATGGTGTCGGCCATAGACGGTTTCCTCCGCTGAATGTGTCCTTGGCCGGCGGGATCGGCGATCCGCCGGCGGTAGAGGTGACGCGCTCGCGCTGCGCCAAGCGCCTCAATTCATGTATCGCCAAATGGAAGTTGAGGCAAATTCAGGCCGCCGCCGTCCGCGGCGGCCGATTGCCCGTGCGATAGATCAGCACGCCGACGACGACGAGGTTTGCGTGGTTGAATGCGAGGCCGATCAGGAAGGCGGGATCGTAGCTGCCGGTCAGGTCGTACATGGCGCCGCCCAGCGCGCTGCCGGCCGCCATGCCGATCGCGCCGAACAGGATGACGATCGCGGTATCGCGCCCGGTGCGATGATGCGGCAGGTGTTCGCGCGTCGCAATCGCGTAGCACGGGATGACGCCCGCGTAGCCGAGGCCGAAGGCGACCGCCAGGACATACAACCCGGTCAAGCCGTCGACGACGAGGAAAAGCGCCAGCGTGGCCGCCTGTGCGCCGGAAAATATGAACAATGCGCCGAGACCGCCGTGCCGTTCGCTCAAATACCCGACGCCGAAGATCCGGGCGAACGAACTTGCCAGCAGCATGACTGCCAACATGCCCGCGGCATGGGTCGGCGAATGGCCGAGATCGCTGGCATGGGCGACGATGTGGGCGAGTGGCAAAGACATGGCGATACAGCAGCCGACAATTGCCACGCACAGCAGGACCAGGGTTGCGCCGGGCGACAGGGTCGTCGCTACTGTCGTCTCGCCGGGCGCCCTGCCGGGTGACGGCGCGTCTGCCGCCGACGGGGCGGGCCGGGCATTCGGCGCATCGCCCGGCGCCCTGCGGCGAAACACCAGGCTGAGCGGCAGCATGACGAGAATCGCGAAGACGCCATACCAGAAGAACGTGTCGCGCCAGCCGATCGTTTGATTGAAATGGCTGAAAATCGGCGGCCAAACGGTGCCCGCCAGCGTCTGGCCGCTGGCGACGATGCCGACCGCCGTGCCCCGGCGCTGTTCGAACCATCGGGTTACGTTGGCCATGAGCGGTGAAAACAGCGTCGCCTGTCCGAGCAGCCCGATCATCACGCCATAGATCAGATAAAGCTCCCACTGGCTCTGGAGGCGGCTCGCCATGATCGCGCCGCTGCCGATCATCAGCGCCCCGATCAGCGCCGGTTTGCCCATGCCGGACCGGTCGAGCAGATGGCCCATCAGGATGCCCCCGACTCCGGCGCCGATAAACTGAAGCGAATAGGCGAGCGACGGCACCGTTCGGGGCCAGTTGAAGCTCGCCGCGATGTCTTTCAGCGAAACGACAAGAATATAGGCGCCGCCCTGACCCGCCATCAGCATCAGCAGCGAGGCGGCGAGAACGACGTGGCGATACTGGATATTGAGACGCGGCGACCGGGGCATTCCTGACTCGGGATGACGGCGAGAAGGCTGGCGTCCTGTTTACCGTGGGTGTGCGACCGCGTCACAGGAATTCAGCGGTGACGAAATTTTCATGGGGCCCCGGTTTCCCCGGGGAAATTTATAAAAATTAACCATATCAAGGCCTTGAATTGCGAAATCATTTGCATACATTTAATTACATGAAGAATATCGCAATGACGTACGATTACAAAAAGGGCTAATTCGATATGCCGGGTAAAAGTGTTCCCGTGAGTTTGCGATTGTCCGAGGCCGATGCCGAGTTCATTGCAACCACGTCGATGCTGGGGGCCGTGACTCCCAGCGACAAGATCCGTGTACTGATCAAGGAGGCGCGACAGCGACACGCCGGAGCCAGTAACTATCTAGAAAGTTTAAAGTTCTATCACGGATTGTTAGCGCCGACGTTGCAGCGCGAGCACGTTGTCGAGGAAGCCCAGGCGGCCCATTCCGAACTGCTGATTCAGTTCTCGAATTTGCTGCCCGAGATCCTCGCCTATGTGACCGCGAACATGCCGGAGAGTGGCGCGAAAGACGCCATGGAACGGATGACGGCGTTGGAAAAAGGGGTGGCAGACAGACTTTTTGGATTGTTTCAGCAGATGCTGCGGCTGGCGGTAACCGGGCGGAGTCCGTGTTACGACGAGGCCGTCATCATCGATCGTCTGGAGCCGATTTTGGAGCTATGCGACCTGATAAAGGCGTCTACGAAACGGGGAAAGGAGAAGTCGAAATGAGTGAGAACATTGCATCGAGGGTAAGCCGGATCGTCAGCGGCACCGCCAATATGCTGGTGGACGCGGTCGAGAACATGGCGCCGGAAGTGATCATGGAAGAAGCCATCCGTGAGGTCGATCGGGCGATCGACGAAGTGCGCACCGAACTCGGCAAGGTCATTGCCAGCGGGCACATGGCGAATCGTCGCCTGATCGAGGAAAACGGAAAGCATGAAGAGCTTACCGAGAAAATCCAGGTCGCGCTCGACAAGAAGCGCGAGGAGCTTGCCGAGACCGCGGTCGAACAGCTGATCGACATCGAGGCGCAAATTCCGGTGCTTGAATCATCGATCGTCGATTCCAAGGAAGCGCAGGCCGAACTGGAGCGCTACATCGCCGCCCTGCAGGGCCGGAAACGGGAATTGCAGAGCGAACTTGCCCATTACCGGCAGGCGGTGGCCGCCAGCGGCGCGCCCGGCAGTCCGGATGGCGGCGGCGGCAAAGGCAAGGATGTCGGCGGCGCAGTCCGGCGTGCGGAAGCGACATTCGAGCGGATCGTGGGGGCAACCGGCGTTCCCGGCAGCACGCCCATGCCGGATCGGGCATCGGCGGCAAAGCGGGCCGAACTCGACGAATTGCATCGCACCAACCGGGTGAAGGAACGGCTCGCCGCATTCAAGGCAGAGAAGGGAAAGTAGGTCTCCGTGTTGTTTCTGGAAGGAAATACACCGTTTCTCGTCGCACTCGCGATCATGCTCGGTATCGCGGTGCTCGAGGGCGTGACCACCTTGTTGGGCGGCGCGTTGTCGCAAGTTCTCGAAAACTTCCTTCCTGAATCTGTCGGTGAAATCGACCTCGACGCCGACGCCGACATCGACGCTGATATCGACGCGGATTTCGATGCCGATCTTGCGGCCGAGGCCCATAGCGGCGGCGGCCTTGCCGCCGGCCATGCGGAGAGTATGGAGATCGGCAGCGCCAGCGCGCTTTCCCGGTTGCTGGGGTGGCTCCAGGTCGGCCGGGTGCCGTTGCTGGTTCTGTTGGTGGCGTTCCTGACGGTCTTCGGCCTGTCCGGATTGATCCTGCAGGCTTTGGCGCGGGCCGTCATCGGCACGCCGTTGCCGGCTTTTCTGGTCGCCATTCCGGCCCTGATGACGGCGCTGCCGGGGACGCGGGTGACGGGCCGTATTCTCGGCCGTCTCATTCCGAGCGACGAAACCTCGGTGGTGTCCCGCAACAGCTTCATCGGTCGGGTTGCCACGATAACCATGGGCACCGCCACGCGCGATCATCCGGCCGAGGCGCGGCTGACCGACGAGCACGGTCAATTGCACTACATGATGGTCGAGCCGGACGACGATGCGGAATCGTTTTCCGCAGGTGAACAGGTTCTTCTGGTCGATCGCCGCGGCGGGCAGTTCCGCGTCATCCGCACGACGAGCGACGCTCTGGTCGACAAATGAGCCAAATAACAGCGCCGGAAAACCGGGCACAAAGCGTAGCCGATAATTTTCATCGGACAACATTTGAACAAGGGAGTTCCAGCATGATTTTCCCAGATGTATTGACGATGGTCGACATACTCGTGATCGCCGGCGTGGTTTTGGTCGCCTTGATCACCATCGGATTGATCTTTGCCCGCTTGTACACGCGGGCGTCCAAGGAAGTGTCTTTTGTGCGAACCGGCATGAGCGGCCAGAAGGTCATCATGAACGGCGGCGCGTTGGTGTTCCCGGTGCTGCACGAAACCATTCCCGTGAATATGAACACGCTGCGCCTCGAGGTGCGGCGCTCCAACGAACAGGCGTTGATCACGCGCGATCGCATGCGGGTGGACGTGCTGGCCGAATTCTACGTTCGCGTCCAGCCGTCCCTCGAATCGATTGCCGCGGCGGCCCAGACGCTGGGTCAGCGGACCATGTATCCGGACGCCTTGCGCGAACTCGTCGAAGGCAAGTTCGTCGATGCGCTGCGCGCGGTTGCCGCCGAGATGACGATGGACGAACTGCACGAACAGCGCGTGAATTTCGTGCAGAAGGTGCAGGCGGCGGTATCCGAAGAATTGCTCAAGAACGGCTTGGAACTGGAAACCGCCTCGCTCACCGGTCTGGATCAGACCAACCGCGACTTCTTCAATCCCGATAACGCGTTCGACGCGGCCGGTTTGACGCGCCTGACCGACGAAATCGAGGAAAAACGGCGCCGCCGCAATGAAATCGAGCAGGATGCGCAAGTCGCCATCGAGCAGAAGAATCTCGAGGCCGAGCGGATCAAGCTGGAAGTGTCGCGCGACACCGAATATGCGCGGCTGCAGCAGGAACGCGAGGTGGAAATCCGCCGCGCCGATCAGGTCTCGGAAATCGCCCGCGAACAGGCGAACAAGAAACAGATGGCGGAAGAAGCGCGGATTACCGCCGAGCGGCAGGTCGAGCTGACTTCCATCCAGGCCGAGCGTCAGATCCAGGAAGAACGGATCGAAAAGGAGCGCGAAATCAAGGAACGCGATATCGCGCGGCTGCGCTCGGTCGAGCAGGCCGAAGTGGAGCGGCAAAAGATCGTCGAACTGGCGAACCAGGATCGGGCGATTGCGATTGCCGAGAAGACCAAGGAGGAGTCCGAGGCCCGGGCGATTGCCGACCTGGCGCGCGCCAGTGCGGTCAAGGCGGAGGAAAACGTCGTCACGGTCCGTGAAACCGAGCAGGCGGAACGCCAGAAGGCGGTCGACCTGGTCGAGGCGCGGCGGGGCGCCGAGCGCGAGGCCATTCAGATCCAGGTGGCGGCCGAAGCGCAAAAAAACGCCGCTACCGACGAGGCCGAGGCGATGCGGACGCTCGCCACGGGTGCGGCCGACAAGCAGCGCATCGCCGCCGAGGGCGATGCCACGGCCGAAAAGCTGCGAGCCGCGGCCGCCGAGCTGCGCTATGCGGTCGATGCCGCGGGCAGAAAGGCGCTCAACGAGGCGGACAATGCGCTGAGCGAGGAGATTGTCGCCATGAAGGTCAAGCTGGCGATCATCGAACACCTCCGCGACATCGTGCACGAGTCGGTCAAGCCGCTCGAGAATATCGAGGGAATCAAGATCTTCCAGCTCGATGGGCTCAATGGCGCCGGTCGCCCGAATGGCGGCGGTGCCGAGGGCGGCAACGGCAATGGCGCCGGCGCCGGCGCCGGCGGCAATGGTGGCAATCTCGCCGACCAGGTCGTCGCCAGCGCGCTTCGCTATCGCAGTCAGGCGCCGTTGATCGATTCGCTGATGCAGGAAATCGGCCTGTCCGGTGGCGATCTGGAGCAGCTCACCTCGATGCTGAAGGGCGGCGCGGCTAACGGCGCCGGTCGCGGCGGTGGCGCCAACGGGGCGGAGAATCCCGCTCCGACGTCACCCGAGACAGGCGACGACTAGTCGCAATCGCCTCTTGGAAGATCGAAAGAAAAGGCCGGCGTTTCATCGCCGGCCTTTCTCTGTTGGAATCGTTAGGGTCCTAATCTCCCAATGGCGGATGCTTGTCGGTCCAGCCGGTTGCCGCTTCGTGGGCGCGGGCGACACGGTAGACGGTCGCCTCGTCGAAGGGCTTGCCGACGATCTGCATCGCCAGCGGCAATCCGTCCGAACTGAACCCGGTCGGCACCGCGAGCGCCGGGCTGCCGGTCAAGTTGAACGGGGCCCGCGCCTGGCGGGAATACGTGCGGTCGACTTCCGCCTCGTCGTCGATGCGGCAGGCCGGCTCCATGCTGCTGACCGTGACCACCGCGTCGAGATCGGCGATCGTCGCATTGAAACGCTCGGTCAGCTTGCGACGCTGGCGGGTCGCGTTGACATAGTCGGCGGCGCGGATGAAGGTGCCCGCCAAGATTCGTTCGCGGCCGCGGTCGCCGTAATCCTCCGGCCGTTCCTGCAGCCATTTTTCATGGATCGCATAGGCTTCGCTGACTAGGATCGTGCGGTTGCAGGCGGCATACACCTGTAGCGGATCGACCTGAATTTCGCGAATTTCCGCGCCAAGGTCTTTCAGGACCGCGACCGCATCCTCGATGGATTTCGCCATTTCGGGCGTGCAGGTATCGTCCTTTTCGTAGAAGTGGCGGATTACGCCGATGGTCATACCCTTGACGCCCTTGTCGATCCCGGCGGTGAAATCCGGCACGGCGGCCCGCGCGCTCGCGGGATCTTTTGGATCGTGTCCCGCCAGCACGTTGAGCAGCATCGCGTTGTCGGTGACGGTTCGCGTCATCGGCCCGATATGGTCGAGCGAGAAAGACAGCGGCAGCACGCCGCGGCGGCTCACCCGGCCATAGGTCGCCTTCATGCCGACGATGCCGCACATCGAGGCGGGATTGCGGACCGAACCGCCCGTGTCGGTGCCGAGGGCTGCCGGCAGCAGTCCGGCGGCAAGCGCCGACCCCGATCCGCTCGACGAGCCGCCCGGATGATAGTCCGGGTTCCAGGGGTTGCGGGCGGGCGGCCAGGGCAGGTCGAAGGAGGGGCCGCCGACGGCGAATTCATGGGTCGACATCTTGCCCATCAGGACGCCGCCCACCGCCTTCAGCTTCTCGGTGACCGGCGCATCCGCCTTCGCAATATTGTCCTGCAGAATTTTGGAATGCCCGGTGGTCGGCAGGCCTTCATAGTCGATGATGTCTTTCAGGCCGTAGGGCACGCCGTGCATCGGTCCCCTCCAATCGCCGGCCTGAATTTCCTTCTCCGCGCGGCGCGCATCCGCCATCGCAATGTCCGGCGTCAGCCGGAGGAAGGCATCGAGCTTCCCGTTCAGCCGGTCGATCCGGGCCAGCAAGGCTTCGGTATATTCGACCGGCGAAATCTTCTTGTCGCGGAGCAGCGCGGCGGCCTCGGCGAGCGTCAGATAGGCGAAATCCGTCATGGCTCAGGCCTCCTCGCTGGCGCGGTTGATATGCGCGGGTTCGTCCGAAAAGTGGATATCGTCGGGCATCAGACCCTTGCGTTGCCGCGATCCGGCGGTCGCCCGGTCGAGTTGCGCGAGATGGGCGTCGGTCAGCTTAGTAAGGCCAATTTCCGTCGCCCGTTTCTTTAGTTCCGTCAAATCTTTGTCGGCCATGGTTGTAATTATCCTTTAAGAATGTTCAGGGCGCTACACGGCGAGCCTGTTCAGTGAGTCCAGCACTGCGTCGCCCAGTTCGGTGGTCGACACCGCGCGCGTGGCGTCGCCCTTGATGTCGGCGGTGCGAATGCCGCGCGCGACGGTATCCTTGACCGCGGATTCGAGCAGCTTGGCGTCTCCCGCCGCGCCAAAGGTGTGACGCAACGCCATCGCGAAACTGAGGAAGGCGGCGAGGGGGTTGGCAATGTCGCGCCCGGCGATATCGGGCGCTGCGCCGTGCACCGGCTCGTACAGCGCGTTGCGCCGGCCGGCGGCATCCGCCTCGCTGAGCGATGCGGAGGGCAACATGCCGAGCGAGCCGGTCAGCATCGCCGCCGCGTCGGAAAGGATATCGCCGAACATGTTGCTGGTGACGATGACGTCAAATTGACGCGGGTCGCGGATCAGCTGCATGGCGGCGGCGTCGACGATCATTTCGGTCAATTCGACGTCGGCAAATTCGGCCTGATGAAGTTTGCGGACTTCGGCGCGCCACAGCTTGCTGGTTTCCAGCACGTTGGATTTTTCGATCGAACACAGCTTGTTCGACCGCGTGCGGGCCAGCTCGAAACAGAACCGGGCGACGCGTTGAATCTCCGTCGTGGTGTATTGCATCGTGTTGAAGCCGCGCTGCACGCCGCCGCCGAGGTCTTCGATGCCGCGCGGCTCGCCGAAATAGATGCCGCTGCTGAGTTCGCGGACGATGATCATGTCGACGCCGCGGATGACTTCGGGCTTCAGTGTGCTGGCGTCGAGCAGTTCGTCGAACGCGACCGCGGGGCGAAGATTGGCGAACAGGCCGAGTTTGCGCCGCATCGCCAGGAGCCCGCTTTCGCGCCGCACCTCGATGGGAATTTCCTCGTAGCCGTCGCCGCCGATCGCACCGAACAGGATCGCGTCGGATGCGAAGGCGGCTTCCAGCGTTGCGTCCGGCAGCATCGCGCCGGTCTCGTTGTAGGATTTGACGCCGAGCTGTCGTTCGCTCACGTCGAAGGCCAGCTTGCGGTTGTGCTCGAACCATTCCACGACGCGCGTGGCCTGGCGGATGACCTCGGGGCCGATGCCGTCGCCCGGGATGATCAGCAGCTTCGGTTTATTGTCGACCATGCGACCCGATTCCTCTCCTTTAAATGCGCCGCCGGTCCTCAAGCGAATGTTGCGGTGGCCAGGGTGCCGACATTGCCCTCCGGCGTGATCGACCAAAGCCGTGCCGATTTGCCGTCGTCGCCCGGCTTGCCCGCAACCTTGAACGGCGCGGTGTCGAACAGCGGGGCGCGTGCCTGAAAGCTGAATCCTGTCAGTTGCTTGCCCGGGTTGTTCTCTACGCCGAGATTGAGCAGGAACCCCGCGGTCAGCGGCCCTTGCACGATCAGGCCGGGATAGCCTTCGACCTCGGTGACATAGGGGCGGTCGTAATGGATACGGTGGCCGTTGAACGTGACCGCGGAATAACGGAACAGCATCACCGGATCGGGGGTGATTTCCTTGATCCAGGCATGATCGTCCGGCGCGGCGTTCGTGCGCCCGCTATTGCCCCGGCTGTCCTTGGCGTCGGCCGGTGGATTATCGCGATAGACGATATCCTGCTCCTCGGTGACCGCGAGGCCGTTCTCGCCGGAAATCTCCGCCGTCACGGTGCAGAACACCAGCGTTCCGGTGCGGCCGTCCTTGATCGTGACATCGGTGATCGTGGCCACCCGTTTCATCTTTTCGCCGATCAGCAACGGTTTGTGATAGGTCGTGCGGGCGCCGCCGAACATGCGGCGCGGCAGGGGTACGGGCGGCATGAAATCGCCGCGCCGGGGATGGCCGTCTTCGCCGATCTGCGAGGCCGGCACGCGCGGCTTGAAGTAGAACCAGTGGCCCATCGGCCCGATCGGATCGCCTTCCTGGGGAATGCCTTCCTCGTCCATCAGCGCCGCATATCCATGCACCGGATGGGCGGAGGCGCGGTCCTCGATGGTTTCGCTGTTGCCGATCCAGTCTTTCAGTTTTTCGAGATATTCGGCCATGTTCTTCCCTTCCGAACGGAGTGTGAATTTCGCGTTAGACGGCGCCGCGGGCGTCGACGGGCCAGATGTCGACCAGCGTATTGCCGCGAACCATGTGATAGACGTTGTGTAGATTGACCGCCGGGTCGCAATGCGGCGTGAGGCATTCGATTATCGTGCCGAGCGGCAGATCGGGCACGCCGTCGGGCAGCACGACCGCACCATGTTCATCGCCCTTGAAAATATACCGCGACCCCGCCGGGGCGCCCGACACGATTTCCGGGTTCGTGCCGTCGTTATGAAACTGCTTGGTGCCGCCATCGGTGATCGCGAGGCCGTCGCCGTTCGAGCTGATGACCGTACATTGGACGAAGAGCGATTGCTCGAACGGATGGGCGACGGAGGCGCGCAGCGGACAGGCGTTGTACTGCACATCCGTAAAGATATAGCTGCCGCATTGCATCTCCGTATAGTTGCCGCGCCGGGAATCGATTTCGTGCGACCCGGTTCCGGCGCCCGACACGATGGGCGGCATCAGGGAATTGGCTTCCAGCAATCCGGTGAGTTCGGCCAGGCGCGCGGCGCAGGAATCCGCTTCGCGCCGGCGTTCCGCGTAATCGGCGATATGCTGCAGATAGCCGGCATAGGCATGGATGCCGGCGAATGTCAGGCTGTTCGATTGCGCGATTTGTTGCGCCACGCCGAGCGCGGCGGCCGCGCTGCGCGCACCGGTCCGTTCGCCGCCGATGTTGATTTCGACGAAAACCTCGAGCGGCTTGTCGGCGGCGCCGGCCGCGCGGGACAGAACCTGGACGTTCTCAATGTTGTCGGCGGCGACCTTCAGGCCGTCGGCGATCGCATTCAGGGCGACCAGCCGCTCGATCTTGGCGTCGCCGACCACCGGCGAGGTGATCAACACGCCCGGTATGCCGCCCCGCACCAGAATTTCGGCCTCGCCCAACGTGGCGGCGCAGACGCCGTGCGCGCCCGCTTCCACCTGCAGGCGGGCGATTTGTATCGATTTATGCGTTTTGGCATGGGGCCGCAGCCCGACGCCGTGCTCGCTGCAATATGCCGCCATCGCCTGGATGTTCCGTTCGAGCGCATCGACGTCGATCAGAAGCGCCGGCGTGGTCAGATGCGAGCGCGAATCCGGCTGGCCAATGAGCGTTTCATTGGGTCCGAGGTGGGCCATCGGCGTATCCCTGATTGCTGTTTACAGGGAGTATACCCTGCGGCGGACACCGCGAAAGGCTGGGCGAAAAAAAAGGCGGGGCCGAAGCCCCGCCGAGGGTCCGGACCGATCGGGGGTCGGTCCGTTAGATGACTTTCCAACTGCCGTCGGGCTGCCGACAGGCCTGCCCGTAACCGCTTTCCGTGCGGCCGCCGACGATGATTTGTTGTTGGTACTCGCGGCAATAGGCGCCGCTATCGATATGGGTGCCTTCGCGGGTCGGGGTCACGCTCCCCGAATTGCCGCTCTCCGGGTTGCGCCAGGTGATCGTCTCGCCGACCGGCGCGGTTTCCGCTCTTGCGGAGGCGTTTCGGTAGTAGGCGCGGTCGGTCTGATCCATCGACCGGCCGATCTCGCTGCCGATCAGCATGCCGCCGACCACGCCAAGCGCGGTTGCGGCAAGTTTGCCGGACCCGCTGCCGAACTGGGAGCCGAGCAGTCCGCCCAATCCTGCGCCGATCAGGGCGCCGCCGGTTTGCCGTTGTCCCGTGGTTTGACACGCGCCGAGCGAGAGGGCGAGGAGGGTAACGATGGCGATTTTTCGAAGTGTCATTTTCTTTCCCCTAATTTTGTGTTTCTGGACCCTAAGGAATCGGATGCTTTTCTTTGATGCCCGTCGTGGAGCGGGCGAGCGCGGTCGCGCCAGCCCGCCCCCCGGGGCAATGTGAGTTGATTATCGGTGACCGCGGCCGCCGTTCCGGCCGTTCCTCGGCGACGAACTCCGTGTCGTCACCACGCGGTCGGAGCGTCCGCTGAATCGCCCAATGCTGCGGTGGCCGCCATGGTGTCCGGGATACCGGTGAACGTGGTACACCGGGCGGCCCCAGCCACGATGATGCCGGCGGATATGCCTGAAATGGCGGCGGACATGGCGACGATGGTACCGGTGGTGCCGATGGCCGTAATGGTGGCCGTAATGATGGCGATAAAAAACATGATGGCCCGGATGTCCGATGATGACGCGGTAGGAATCGGCGGCGGCCGGCGTGCTGAGCCCACCGATTCCAAGGACGATGCCCAGGGCGCTGGCCGCGACGATGAGTGACTTTCGGGCTTGCATTATAAGCTTCCTCATTGGTCTTCTCCCTAAAGTGCAGTCCGTCTGATATGTCGTGTCGTCTCGAGCCTGCGCCGCGATTGTCGATCTTGTGTGCGGCATGCTGGAAATCGTGCAGGCAGTGATATATGTATAATTGCGGGTATATATGATGTCAAAAAACAAAGTATTTCTGAATGTAACAATTTGTAAATATGTAGAATATTATAATTAAAGGGAAATTCATGCCGGGAGTTCGAATTCTACGATCAGGAACCGTTTACCGACGTGCTACGGAAACTCTTGTGTGTAAATTTGAATACAAAGCATGCGCATTGGAGTATGATCCGCCCGGCTCGCGCCGACAGGAGTAGTGGAATGCCCTTGAAGTATAATAATCAGCAGCGGAAGCAATATTTGACCATGACTCATAGTATTGGTCTTTCGTGGCTCAAAATATTTGGCGACGACAAAGAATTTTATTCAGCCGCATACTGGGATTTACTGACTAATATTTGGAACGAGTCCAAGCCGGTGCGTAAAACGGACGCACTGCGATATATGACTGCTGTAAAAAGCGCCCACACTGCCGGCAAATACATCGATTTTGCCCTCCAGAGAGGCATTCTGTTGGAGACCGAAAATCCCGGGGACGCGCGATCCAAGCTGTTGAGTCTTTCGCCGCAAATGCGCGAAAAGCTGGACGCCTTTTTCGATGATGCGGTGGGGCAGGTGCGCATGACCAACAGGACCATCGATCAGCTCGGGCCATCGCCCGACAATCCGTAACATTTTCCGGCGTTGCCGCGCGCCGGGACATTTTCTTCAAGTCTATCGGCGTGCCGGTCCGGTGTCCGCTCGACGGACGCGCCAATCCCCGCATCGGGCGCTATGCGTGGCCCCTGCGCTTACCCGACTTCGAAATTATGCGTGGCGAAGTCGACGGTGATACCGCTCTGCGCGACAAGCGTGCCATCCGCATCGCTGCCGGCGATGCGGATGGCAACATGGTGCGCATACACTGCCGGACCTAAACATTAATTAAAAACATTAATAGGGATAAATCGAAAAATCATACAGCAAGAAAATTAAATTAGTTATATATTTCGCCACAATATCAAAATGTTGACGAAATATATAATCTATGACTACTGTAATATACGGCGCCTATCGAGAATTTATACTGTAACTCATCAAAAGAATGTCAATCATCATCCGATGGTCTACTTTGACGCCACGATAGATTGCAATGACAATCGGCCGCCGTCCTGGCAGTTTGCCAAAACCGCGTTGGCGATGTTCGCTCTGGTTTTGTTTGCGGCTAGCCTCACCCTGTGGACCGGAAATCTCGGCTACATGCCCCTTGACCAGTCGATTATATTCGACGGCGGTTGGCGCGTGTTATCGGGACAGACGCCGCTGGCTGACTTCTTCACGCCGACGGGTGTCGTCCCAATTTTTATGCAAGCCGGGTTCTTCGAGCTCCTGGGCGTGTCATGGACTAGCTATGTCACGCACGCCGCGGTCATGAACATCCTGTTTGCGATCGTGGTGTATCTGCTGCTGCGTCGGCTATTCGGATGGAACGGTCAGGCGTTCTATTTTGCCCTGTTGTCGGCCTACTTCATGTATCCCCCGATGGGGACGCCGTATATGGATCAGCACGCATTGATCTTCACTTTTTTCGCGCTGGCGCTGTTTCTGGTCGGCGTGACGGCGGAAACGCCAAAGGCGCAGGCCCTGGCATGGTCGCTTATTCCGGTTGCCGGGGTGCTGGCGTTGCATTCGAAACAAATGCCGTCCGGCCTTGCGATTGTCTTTATCGCCGCTGCATGCGGTTTTATGTATTGGCGCAATCCCGAGCGGTACCGGGCCGGTTTGGTTGCCGCGGCACGCGGCAGCGCGGTCGTGCTGTTGGTCATGACCGTCTTGATTGCCGCGACCTGCGGCTTCGATCGATATTTTTACTGGACCTTCCGGATCCCGCTTGAACTCGCATTCGGGCGCCTTGGCGGTACGGACGACAGGTTTTTCGTCATTGCCGGTATGGTGTCCATTTGCGCGTTGCCGTTTCTGGTTGCCTTGAAATTTGCGATCCGCGCGAGAGCGGACGGGCGGATCGACGATTTTGTCCTCGCGACGGCCGGCGTGACGGTGGCGATGCTCGTTCTCGCTGCATTGTTCGCCGGGATTACCGTGAACGCGCCGATGTTCCAGCTCGCCTATTTCCCCGCCGCAATTGCAATCTGCTATGGCCTGCTATCGCGGCGGGAGTGCGGGGAAACAGGCGAGATGGCGCGTCAATCGCGGGACTTTCGCACATTGATATTCGGTCTGAGCGGGCTTGCGTTTTTGTACGCACTGCCGCCGATTTCCCAGCGAACCGGCAATGAATTGGACTTTCGCACGGGTAGTTCCTCCCGGTCGGTGGCTGCCGCCAATATCCATCCGGCTCTATCCGGCTTGCACTGGATCATGCCAACGAAATTGGAAGGTCACGGCGGCGAGCAAGAGGCCCGCAATTACAAGTCCCTGCTCGTTGAAATCGCCGGGCGTAAGGGCAATTTTCTGCTGATTGGCGATTCCAGCATCCTGTACGCGCTTTCCGGCAAACCGTCGGTCTTTCCCGGCTTGTGGTTTCACGAAGGCCTGTCCATTCCCAAGCAATTTTCGGATTGGCGGAAAAAGTTCGAAAATTTTCTGGTGCGGTCGTTGCTGCGCAACGATGTTCGCTACGTTGTCGTCGACGGGCGCGAGACCTGGATGGCGTCGCAAGCGTCGGATTTTGCCGTGCTCGCCGCCTGCCTGGATTACAAGCATGCCGAGGCGGAATCGATTGGGCAATTTCGTTTGCTGCCGATATCGCTGGATTGCATCCGCAGGCAACAGTCACTCTAAGATCAACCTGCCTTTAATTGGACTCAATTCTCGGCAGAAAAGTTGATCGATCCTACATAGATAGAGCGGCG
>JBFFGE010000053.1:0-24869 GCA_041557595.1 Alphaproteobacteria bacterium | reverse complement strand
TCATCGTGCAGCCTTCGCTCTATGGCGCCGACAACCGCTGCACCCTCGACGCCATGGCGCAGATCGGTCCGGCGCGCGCCCGCGGCGTCGCGGTGACCCGAACCGATGCGGGCGACGATGAATTCAAGGCGCTGCATGCAGCCGGCATTCGGGGCCTGCGCTTCTTCCTTATGGTCGATGATCTAACGCTCGACGATGCCGACGCGATGGCCCGCAAGGTCGCGCCGCTCGGCTGGCACCTGCAGGTGCAGGACGATGGCGACTGGTTACCGGCGGCACTGCCGCTGTTGGAGAAACTACCCATCGATATCGTAATCGACCACATCGGCCGCATTCCGGCGGCGACCGGCGTCAACGATCCCGGTTTCCAGAGACTGTTGCGGTTCCTGGAAACCGGCCGCTGTTGGGTCAAGATTTCGGCGCCGTATCTTTCCTCGGCGGAAGGGCCGCCACGCTATGCGGATATCGGCGACCGGGTCCGGGCGTTGGTCGCGGCGCGGCCCGACCGGCTGGTCTGGGGCGCCAACTGGCCGCACCCCCACCACCACGGTCCGGATGAAAAACCGGAGGAGGCGGACGATCTGGACGTCCTGCTCGACTGGGTGCCGGACGCGGGCGCGCGCAAGGCCATCCTCGCCGATAACGCGGCGGTGTTGTACGATTTTGACGACTAGATGTGGTCTTTCGATAGGTTGTCCATTCGGCCCTGACCGGGGAGAATGGATGCGGAGGCGAACATAATGTGGAGACGGGTTGCGCGAAAATTGCCGGCGGCGCTCTTTGGATGTGCGCTGCTGGTCGGTTTCCTGCCCCTACAGGCGGCGGAATGGAAGGGCGGCGGCACGGTGACCTACGTGCCGGTGAAGGTCGAACAGAGCACCTTGCCGAGCGGCCAGACCGTCGTGCGAACCGACCTCAGCGGGGTCGTTCTCGCGGATGACACGTCAAACCCCTTTCATCTGGCGGGGCAGATCTGCGAGGGCACGACGATCGTTTCCGCCGATGGCCCATCGGCCGCCGGCTATTGCAACACGATCGACAAGGATGGCGATGCGTGGTGGATCTGGTGGCGCGGCGAAGGCAAGGGTAAGGGCGGCGTCTGGGAATTCGTGGACGGGACCGGCAAATACAAGGGCATCAAGGGCAAAGGGACGACAACCACGCTCGTGCGTTTCCCGGATGGCCGGCAGGTTCTTCGGTGGCAGGGCTCCTGGCGCTTGAAATAGCGGGTTCGTCGCACGGCCGCGAGCCCGCAAACTCGCGACCGCGTCACCCTTGGGCTATCATCGATTTCAAATCTTGGTTTCCAGGCACGATCGGTAAAGGAATTTCCCATGCCCGGCGCTCTTTCCCATCTGAAGGTTGTCGATCTCACCTCGAATCTTTCCGGACCCTATTGCGCGATGTTGCTGGCCGATCAGGGGGCCGATGTCATCAAGGTGGAACGCAAGGGCGACGGCGACGTGCTGCGCAAGACGCCGCCCTTCGTCAATGGCGAGAGCGCGCCGTTCATGCTGTGGAATCGCAACAAGCGCAGCATCGAGCTCGACCTCAAGGATCCGGGCGATCTGGAAGTCTGCAAGAAGCTCGCCCTGGAGGCGGATGTTTTCATCGAGAACTACCGGCCCGGCGTGGCCGACCGGCTCGGGCTCGGCTATGACGTGCTCGGCAAGCTCAACCCGCGGCTGGTCTATTGCTCGGTCTCGGGTTTCGGCCAGACCGGGCCCTACGGGCCGCGCGGCGGCTTCGACCTGATCGCCCAGGCGATGTCGGGCCTGATGTCAATCTGCGGCGACGAGGACGGCCCGCCGCACCGCCTGCCGATTCCGATTTCCGACACCAGCGGCGGCATGTTCGCGGCGGTCGGCGTGTTGACCGCGCTGGCCTCGCGCGAGCAGACGGGCAAGGGTCAGCAGGTGGATGTGTCGCTGTTCGAATCCGCGATCTCCAAATGCGTCTACGAGGCGGCCTATTATTTCGCCACCGACGAGCGCCCGCCCAAGCTGGGCCAACAGCACCGCGGCAGCTCCCCCTATCAGGTGTTCAAGACCAAGGATGGCTGGATGGTGCTCGGCGCGTCGCAGCAGAACCTCTGGGTCAAAGCCTGCCAGGTGCTCGACTGTATGCCGCTGACCGACGATCCGCGCTTTCTCACCAAGGCGGACCGTGTCGCCAACAACAAGGCGCTGGTCGTGCTGTTGCAGGAGCGCTTCAGCACGGGCACGTCGCAGGAATGGTTCGAAAAGCTCGACGCCGTCGGTGTTCCCGCCGGACCGGTGCAATACCACGATGAGGTATTCCACGACCCCCATGTGATGGCGCGCGAGATGGTCGTCGAAGTCGACCATCCGGCGGCCGGACGCCATCGCACGCTGGGCACGCCGATCAAGCTGTCCGACACGCCCGGCTCGATCCGGCGACCGGCGCCGATGCTCGGCGAGCACACGGAGGAAATCCTCACCGAGCTGCGGCTCAAGGACGAAGCAGCGGATTAGCGCGGGGCCGCCTAGGCGGCGACCCCGTCGACGATAATGAAATCGGCGTCGGCGACCGCTTGGCGAATCGCCTTGGCGGCTTAGTATTCCGCGCTGCGGTAGCATGCGACCGCCGTCGCCCGGTTCTCGAACTCGACGACGACATTCCGTTCGCGAGAGGTTCCCTCCAGCGTATCGGCGGCGCCGCCGCGAACGATGAAGTTGGCCTTATATTTCTCGAACGCGGGACGGGCGGCGGCGAGATAGTCGGGATAGCGGTCCGCGTTCTTCACCGAGACGCGAACGATCCAATATGCCTTGGTCATGACAAGTCTCCTCAAGATTGAGATTTAGGAATGCCCGGATGACAGGCGACCCGGGCGTCGGTGAGCGCGAAAATCACGCGGCAACGCTCGTGGCGCGACGACCGGCGTGAGCCGAGCCGATTTCCGCTGCCGCGGACCGCATAATCGTAGCGAGCACGGTGTATGCCGCCGACCATGCCGACCTCGCATCTTCCGACCACATTTCGCCAAGGCCCTTTTCAAGGGTCCATAACAGGGCGGCGCCGACCGTGTCGTAATGCGCATCGGTCACGCCGTATCCCGCATGCCGCCGGCCAAGCTCCGCCACGAACGGTGAAACTTCGTCCATACGGTCCAGCGCGCCGACGACCATGTTGATGGCCTGGGTCAGCTTCGTGCCTTGGCTCGCAAGATCGACCCCATCGAACAATGCCCGGAGTTCTGGATCGATCTCGAAAAGGCGTTCATAAAATATCGTCGCTGCGGTATCGGCGATCGGCACGACGCGACGCCAGGTTTCTCGTACGACTGCCTTCTGTTCAGGGGACATGACGCTTCTCCATGTGTTGCTGTGTTATCCGCATGGCGGTTTGAACATTGGTTACCGGTTCATCGGTTTCCGACCGCCGGGGGGTGTCACATCAATTGCCAATGGAGATAAAAAATGAATAATTATGATGTTTTCGTTCTCTAGGAGAGATGTATGGATTTATCCGATTTGCGGATATTTTCCGCGGTGGTGCGCGAAGGCGGCGTGACGCGCGCGGCTCAACGGCTGCATCGCGTGCAGTCGAACGTCACGACGCGCATTCGACAACTCGAGGACGATCTCGGGGTTCCGCTCTTTATCCGCGAAGGCAAACGCCTGCACCTGGCGCCGGCCGGCCAAATCCTGCTCGATTACGCAGATCGTCTGCTGGCGCTGGCGGAAGAGGCGCAATCAGCGGTGCAGGACGCCCAGCCGCGCGGCGTGTTCCGCCTCGGATCACTGGAAAGCACCGCCGCGGTGCGCTTGCCGGCGATCTTGACAGAATTCAGCAAAGGCTATCCGCAGGTTACGTTGGAGCTCCGCACCGGCAATCCGACACAATTGGCCGCCGCCATAATCGCGGGCGAACTCGACGCCGCCTTCGTCGCGGAACTGAAAGCGGATGCGCAATTCGAGGAGATCGTTGCTTTCGAGGAAGAGCCCGTGATCGTAACCGTCGCCGATCATCCGCCAATCGGAAGCAAGATCGGTATACCCAAGACCATCCTTGTGTTCGAGCACGGTTGCCCACACCGGAAACTGCTGGAACGGTGGTATGCAAACCGTCGTGCCATGCCGGAACGGACGATCGAACTTGGTTCCTATCACGCGATGCTTGGCTGTGTCGTGGCGGGAATGGGGGCGGCCTTGCTTCCGCGAAGCGTGCTCAGCACTTTTCCCGAAAGCAGGCGGCTCGCCGTGCACACGTTGCCACGGGGCGAGGATATCGCGCGGACGGTTCTCGTTTGGAGAAAGGGTGCCGGTTCGCCCAAAATAGATGCGCTGGCGGAAATCCTGCGGGGACGGAAAAGAGACACCGAACGGCAGGTTCGACGAAAGAGCCGACCGGCCTGAATATCCGGTTGATGGCTTTTAGCGGACCGCTATCGGGAGATGATCGCGTACCACTTCGATCCCGGCCGGGTTGACGGTAGGACGGGCGGCGTCGGTCAGGCGCGGCGGCGCTTAATCGCCTGCGGCCTCTTTCTCGGCGGCTTCCTTGTCGGCGGCTTCCTTTGCCAGCCGGAGGGCCCGCAAGCGCGCGGTGTGGTCGGCTTCCATTTGCCGGACCTCGTCCCGTTCCTGCTGCACCTTGTCTTCCTTCTTCTGGAGCGCGGCAAACTGCTTTTCGGCCTTCGACTTTGCGGCATTCGACACGATGATGCTCCTTATTTTTGTTCCGGCCATTGCGTGCGCATCGCTGTACCTAAGCGCCGGCATGCGACCGGTGGCGGTCGTGCGTGGACATTTTCCGCCATGATTTCGTATTTTATGTCGTCTATGTGATCGACAACGCGCCCGAAAATCGGCAATGCCGTTTCCGTCGGGGGTCGGACGATCGCGGTCGGCGGTGTCGCCGGCCGACAGCGGCAGCCGCCCCCGATAAAGTACCGGGAGCGGCGCCTTGCTTGGTCAGTCGATTACGGACAGGTTTTCGGCAGACGATTTACCGTTTTGTCCCGGCTGAAGCTCGTAAGAGACCTTCTGCCCTTCGTTCAAAGAACTCAGTCCGGCGCGCTCGACGGCCGAAATATGAACAAATGCGTCATTCGATCCGTCTTCCGGCTCGATGAATCCGAAACCCTTCGCAGGGTTAAACCATTTTACAGTACCAGTAGGCATTTTCGCTTCCTCTAACAGATGTATTCATTCCGCACCTCACACAGCGTGACGGCGCGGTCGGCATGGCGCTGACATTGTCAGGGGATAACTAAGCAAATCGGCGTACCGGTTATCTAGGTAACACAAAACAAATGTAACGCTTCAAACCCGAAACTAGGGCATCCCAATGAGAAGTCAATGATTCAACCGAGTCGCGTAAAAGGGCTGGGCGCACCGATTTCCGGTGGAATGCCGGAAATGCGCCGGATTCGCGTCTTATCCGAGCCGGTGGGCGAAAAAAGATTTCCGCCGCCGGTCCGCTTTCGGGATCATCGCGCGGCGGCGAGACGGATCGTTTTCGGTTCGTAGCGCTCTTGCGCCTGCCGCAGGCAGTCGGCCATTTCCGTCGCCAGCGTCCGGACGTGCGGCTCCGAGACGAAATCGACATGCTGCCCGGGGACGGGTCGTATTTCGAGATTACCCTTGATGAGGTTTCGCCAGCCCTCGTGAATATCCGGATGTCGGAGCGCGGGCAGCTCCGCCTGGAACAGCACGGCGTCGCCGTCATATTGCCGCGGGCGATCGCTTCGCCGGACGGCGTCGTTGGCGGCGGTCAGATGCCACAAGAACCGCGGTATGGTGCGGTTCCGGCGCTCGTAGAAGCGCCAGGCCGCGGGCAGGATCCGGGCGCGCATGACGGCATCCATGATTTCCGCCAGGGCGCGGACGCGCGAGGCGAGATAGAACGGCAATTCAAGCGGCCGGAGTCGAGCGATCCGCGCGCAATGCCGCGACAGCCAATGCCGAAATCCGACGAAATTCTTGCCGTCGAGGTAGTAGGTGTCGAGCAACGCCAACAGCGCGACCGTTTCGCCTTCCGCGCGGAGCCGTTGCGCCATGGCATAGGCGACCCGGCCGCCAAAGGAATAGCCGCCGAGATATTAGGGCCCCGCCGGTTGGATCTTGCGGATATCCTTGAGGTAGCGATCGACCATGGCATTCATTCGTGTGAGCGGCATGGTCTTGCCGTCCAGTCCGACCGCCTGGATCCCGTAAAAAGGCTGTTCGGTCCCGATATGCCGGGCGAGGTCGCGGAAGTTCAGGACATGGCCATTCTGGTCGTGGACGCAAAAGAACGGCGGCCGTCCCCCTCCGGCTGGATCGGCACCAGGCACTGCGATGGCGCGCCCGCCTCGATGCGTTTCGCCATTTCCGCGACGGTTCCCGCCTCGAACAGAATGGCGCGCGGCAGGCGATGCCCAAGGGTTTGCTCGATATTCAGAAACAAATCGATCGCCTGAAGCGAATCGCCGCCAAGCATAAAGAAATTATCGTGCAGGCCGACCGCGTCGATGCCGAGCGATTCCGCCCAAAGCGCTTGCAGCCTCCGTTCCAGGGCCGAGGGTGTGTGCTGTCCGGTCTGTGGTTCCGCCTGTGTCCCCGTCGGCTGAGGGGCTGCCGTCGCGGATACGTCCAGGTGGAAGGCCTCGGTGAGCTTGTGGCGCTGTACCTTTCCGGTCGGGCCCTTGGGGATTTCATCGACGAAGAGCAGGCGGCGGGGGACTTTGAAGGATGCCAGCCGACCGCGCAGGAATTCGGACAGCGTCTCCTCGCGTACGACCGCGCCCGGCGCGAGAACGACCGCCGCGGCAATTTCCTCCCCCAGGGTCGGGTGCGGCACCGGGAACGCCGCCGCGGCCTCGACGCCGGGATGGGCGAGCAGCGCGTCGTCGACCTCGTTCGGCGTAATTTTCTGGCCGCCGCGATTGATCATCTCCTTCAGGCGACCGGTAAGGAACAGGTAGTCGTCCTGGTCGAAATATCCCTGGTCGCCGGTTCGGAACCAGCCGTCCGAAAAGGCGGTGCGATTGGTTTCAGGCGCGTTCTCGTAGCCGTCGAAAATCATCGGTCCGCGCACCACGATCTCGCCGCGCCGTCCCGGCTGGAGCGTCGTGCCGGCGTCGTCCAGAATGATCACTTCGGTGCTGGCGGTAAGGCCGACGCTGCCGGGCTTGCAGCGCTTTGGCGGCAGCGGCTCGGCGGCCATGAATCCGGTCTCGGAAGATCCGTAGGCCTGGATGACCGGCGCCTCGAAAATCGTCTCCAGCTTTTGGGCGATCTCCGGCTCGAGCTTGCCCGTCCCCGACCGGATGACCCGGATATGCGGGGCCGCCAGGGCGATCGCCCTCTCGTACCGGTCGGCCTGTGCGTCGATCGCGTGATAGATCGTATAGGTGCCCATCAGGAAGGTCGGCTGGAAATCCTCCAAGTGCTGAAATATCGTGGGCACGTCCAGTTGCGGAATGGGCAGCGTCGCGGCGCCGGAATAAAGCAAATAATGCAGACCGGCGCCCAACCCTCCGATATGGAACATCGGCATCATATTCAGGACCCGGTCCCCGGGACCCATGCCGAAGCGGGCGGCCGTATCTTCGCCGCGGGCGATCATGTGGCGATGTTTGATCGGCACGAGCTTGCTGGCGGAGGTGGTCCCGGAGGTGGAGAGAATGACGGTAACGTCGTCCGGCGCCGCCGGTCCCGGGTTTTCCGGCGGCCCGGCGGTCGCGCCCCACAGGCCGACCTTGCCGGCGACGCTTACCGCAGCCGGTTCGATATCGAGCACCGCCAGGCCGAGTTTGTCCGCCGCAATGCGAACCCTCGCGCCGGCGCCGCGCGCGACCGCGACAGCATCCACGTCGAGCGTATGGAGATATCCGGCAAATTCCCCGGCGGTTAAGCTCGGGTTCAAGGGAACGGCGGTCGCGTAGCTCGACACGCCCATGATCGCTGACGCCAGATCGGCGCCGCCCGGATGGACGATCGCGACACGGTCGCCACGGCCGAGACCCGACGCGTTCAGCGCGCCGCCGATTCCGTCGATTACCCCGAGCAGGTCTCGATAGGTGAGCGGCGACAGGCCGCGTGCGGCGATGGCGGGGGCGTCCGGCGTGATTTCCGCCCAACGCCGAACCGCCTCGTACATTGTGCCGGGGCGATCGGTCAGGCGGGATTTTGTCGGTTGTATCATCATGGCTTTGGGCCATTGATGTCATCGATACAAATCGGCCGCTATATGTCCAGAAGAGGTAAGCGCGCGGGAGCTGGCGCCATGCGGAAGCTGTAGGGATGCGTACCTATTCGCGCCGGCCTGCCGCCAGGGGTTTTTTCTGCCGCCCGTCGGCGCCCAGATTGTCGGGCGACAGCCACGCCTCGAACGCCGCTTTGATGACGGGCCAGTCTTTATCGATGATTGCGTACCACGCGGTATCCCGGTTGCGCCCTTTGTAGAGAACCGCCTGGCGGAACACGCCCTCGAAGGTGAAGCCATACCGCTCGGCGGCGCGGCGCGACCCGGCGTTCAGCGCGTCGCATTTCCACTCGTAGCGGCGATATCCCAATTCGTCGAAAACGCGTTTCATCATCAGATACATCGCCTCGGTGCCGGCTGCCGTGCGCTGCAGGGCAGGCGAATAATTGATGCTCCCCACCTCGATCGCGCCGTTCGCGGGATCGATACGCAGATAGCTGGCGACACCGACCGCGCGCCCCGTGCGGAGGTCGATTACCGCGAAAAACAACGGATCGCTGCCGAGGCAGGATTTCTCGAGCCATGCGCGGTAGGCGTCAAAATCGTCGAACGGCCCGACCGCCAGGTAGGTCCAGAGTCGGTTCTCCGTGTCGGCGCCGAATGCCTGAAACAGCGCTTGGGCGTGGCGTTCCACATCCAGCGGCTCGAGACGGCAGAAACGTCCCTGCATCGCGGTCCGCGGCGGCGGCGCGCAGGGACGCCAATCGGGCACGGGAAATCCGATCGGCTGCCCGAGGTCGTTCTGGAATTCGCTCATTCGTTCCTTGTTTCGCTCGTGTCGCCCTAGAAAGGCACCGACCCGTTGACCGTCGTACGATGCATCCGGCGGCGTTCGGGCCATTCGTAATCGCGCGGCGCCCAGTGCTGCACGGCGGCGTTGTCCCACATCAGCACGTCGCCGACGCGCCAGCGATGGCGGTAGCGGAATTCCTCGCGAATCGTCCATTCGGATAGACGCTCGATCAGCGGCAGCGCCTCCGACTCCGGCATTCCGGGGATGGCGACGCATTCGCCGGCGCGCACATAGAGCGCCTTTCGGCCGGTCTTGGGATGGGTGCGCGCCACCGGATGCTCCACGTCGGGATGTTGCGCGATTTGCTCCGCCGTGAGCGCGACCGGCGCCTTGACGCCACGCTGCTTGGCGGCGAACCGGTGGATGGCGCGCAGCCCTTCGATCTGCGCCCGGGTCTCCGGGTCCAGGGCGTCGAAGGCCGCGGCGGCGCTGGCGAACACCGTATCGCCGAGGGGCTCTCCGTCCCGGTGCGGCACTTCCAGTGCGTAGAGCATGGTCATGCGCGGCGGCCGTGCCGTATAGGACATGTCGGTATGCCAATGGCTGCCGGCATCCGCATAGCCGATATCCCGGCCGTCTTCCTTGACGTTCGAGACGATCAGGACGCCGGGATGGTCGGGCAGGGCGAATTTGTTGAAGGCATTGATTTCCAGCGAGCCGAAGCGTTCGCTGAAGGCGACCTGCTCCTGGGGATGCAGCGTCTGGTCGCGAAAAAACAGCACGCTGTAGGTATCGAACGCCGCCTCGATCTGCGCGAAGGTCTCGTCGTCGAGCCGTTGCGACAGGTCGACGCCGCGAATTTCCGCGCCGATCGGCGCATCCGTGGGAATAATCTCGATCTTCGGCATGTTCCGGAACTGCGGTGATGGAGGCTTCGGTATTGTATGGACGGTCATGCCCGCTTGTCACGCCGCCGTTCCCGGCGACACAATGATATCCTCGGCCTGCGCCAGGCAAGGAAGAAGGAAATTCAGGAAATGCCCGAACTTCTCGCTCTGTCGGCCCCTGTGGGGGCCAAGCTCAAGGACCGGCGGCAAACCATCGCGGTCGCGGAATCGTCAACCGGCGGCCTGGTTTCGGCGGCCTTGCTGGCGGTGCCGGGGGCGTCGGCCTATTTTCGCGGCGGCGGCGTGGTCTACACGCGCGAGGCGAAGATCGCGCTCGCCGGGATCAGCGAGGCGGCGCTGGAAAGCGACCGGGCGGCGACCGAACCGCACGCCCTCGCGCTGGCGCGTGCCATGCGCGCCAAGATGGCGACCGACTGGGCGCTGGCGGAAACCGGCGCGACCGGACCGACGGGCAATCGCTATGGCGACCCGGCGGGCCATACCTGCATTGCCGTTGTCGGCGCCGCCGGCGAGCGGGCGATCACCGTCCGGACCGGTAAGGAGGATCGCGAGACCAATATGTGGGCCTTCACGGGTGCCGCTTTCGATCTGCTGGCCAAGGCGCTCGACGAAGCGGAGGGCTGATGGACAGGGCTGGCGTCGGCCGGCGGATCGTCGATTTCGTCCGCGACGACGAGGGCGACTGGGTTGCCGTGCTCGCGTGCGGCCACCGTCAGCATGTGCGGCACCGCCCGCCCTGGACCAACCGTCCCTGGGTCGACAGCGACGCGGGCCGCCGGGCCCGTCTCGGCGAAATCCTGTACTGTGTGGACTGTGCCGACGAACGGGCGGATGAAAAGGAGGTTCGGTGATGGACTGCGTGGAATTGCTGACGGAATTTACCGCCGCGGCGACCTCGGGCGAGGGCGAAAGGTTCGCCGCGTTGTTCACCGATAACGGTGTCTATCACGACGTATTCTACGGCGCGTTCAGCGGGCGCGCGGCGATCGCCGACATGCTGGAAAATCGTTTTCATCGCGACGCGGAAAACTTTCGCTGGGATATGCACGACCCGGTCCGGCAGGACGACCTGGTCTATGTTCGGTATGTCTTCAGCTACGATTCCAAATTGCCGGACGCGGCAGGCCGGCGCGGCCTGTTCGAAGGGATCGCGATACTCCGTCTTCGCGGCGACAAGATCGCCGATTACCGGGAAGTCGCCAATGTGGGCCCCGGTTTGGCGCGGCTCGGCTTCGCGCCGGACCGCTTGTCGAAATTGATGCATCGGTTCGCCGGGGCGCTTGCCGACCGACCCGAAACCGAACCGCATCTGGGTTAAACCGCTGCACGCGGCCGTTAACCATAAAACTGGAAATTTGCGCTAAATTTAAAGGACATAGAATAGGTTAACGATTTATTAAGACTATGCCTTCACACTTTCCGCGAATGAGGGTTTCGTGGAGAGTGCCATGGATTACAATCTAGAAGTCGGCACGAAATTTCGGAAAAAAGACGCGCCGGATTTTGTCTTGGAAGTCATCGAATTGTTTACGCCGGATGGCGAACAGCCGCATGCGCGGGCGCGGGTCAGCATGGCGCGGCAGAATTCCGACGTACGCCTGTACTCGATTTCGGCCTTGACCGATCCAAATTTGTTCACGCCATTTGGTGGGGAAGTCGAAAGCAAGTAACTCAAACGCCGGCTAACATGTCGCGTTTGCGGGGTGCCCGACCTGGTCGGGCGCCTTTTTTGTGAAGGTGTACCGGTCGCCGGGTCAAGGCGCTGTCGCCATGGCCCAGGCCAGGAGCTTGGTTCCGGCCGCGAAATCGTCCATTTCCATTGCCTCGTCCGCATTGTGGCTGCCATTGGCGTTGCGCACGAAGATCATCGCGGCGGGAATACCGGCCCGGTCGAATTCCTGCGCGTCATGCCCGCCGCCGCTGGCGATATCGATCGCCGGCAGGTTCAGCGCGGCGCAGCCATCCCACAAATGCCGCCGATGGCCTTCGTGCATCAAGGTCGGTGTGCTGACGGGAAAATCGCCGAGATCGAAGCGCACGCCGCGCCGGTCTGCGATATCCCCGGCGAGGGCGCTGGCCAAATCGCTGAAACGCGTGATCGTCGCTTGATCGAGACTGCGGATATCGAGGGTGAAGCGCGCCTCGCCCGGCACCTTGGACAGGCTGTGGAGCGCGGGATCGGTGAACAGCTTTCCGGCGGCGAAGACGATGTCGCCGCCCGCGTCGAGAACCGTGCGCGCTTCGGCGTCCAGCCCCATCAGGAGCTCGGCGGTCGCCAGAACCGCGTCGTGCCGGTGCGATTGCGGCACCGCGCCGCTATGGGTGTATTCGCCGATGCAGTGCGCGTCGCGCGCCCGCGTGTTGCCGCGGATGCCGGTCACGATCCCCACCGGTTGCCCGGCCGATTCGAGCACGGGACCCTGCTCGATATGGAGTTCCAGATAGGCGCCTACATTCGCCGGGCTTAAATGCGGCGGCGCGGCGCGCAGCCGGTCCGGATCGAGGCCGCACGCCGCCATCTGCTCGCCCAGCGTCAGGCCGGAACCAAGATGGATCGCCGTATCCAATTCCTCCGCGGCCATCAAGCCGAGCGCGGCGCGCGAGCCGAGATGTCCTCCATGCCGGCCGACAAACCAGCTGCCGCATTCCTCGGACCGAACCGCCATCACGGTGAGATCGCGGGGCGGCGTGACGCCGATACGCTGCAACGCGTCGAGCGCCACGAGCCCGGCGACGACGCCGGCCGCGCCATCGTAATTGCCGCCGCACGGCACGGAATCGAGATGCGATCCCGTGATGAGCGCGGGCGCCGAGCGGTCCTGTCCCGGCAATGTCATGTAGAGATTGCCCGCGAGGTCGCCCGCGACTTCCAGGCCTTGCTGCCGGGCTACCTCCTCCACCAGGGCATGGGCGATTTGCTCGCCATCGCCATAGGACGCGCGCGTGACCCCCTGCGTGTCCGCGGTCCGATGCGCCAGTTGCATGAACAAGGCATCGGCCGCCGCCATGCCGCTATCGACCGCCCGGGCCAGGGCTTCGCACTGATCTGGCTGCAATGCCGGCATCTCGCTCTCCCGTTGAATGTCTTGTGCTGTTGCCGTGCACCGACGTGCGCGGTCTTGGCCGGTTATTTTTCCCGGACGAAGCGGTTGCGCAGCGTACCGATCTGGTCGATCTCGATTTCGACGAGGGCGCCGTCCTTGACGTTGGGCGACGATCCTTCGGTGCCCATCCAGATCATGTCGCCGGGATAGAGCGTCAGATATCGGGTCATCTCGCTGATAAATGTTTCGATGCTGAACAGCATGTTGTTGGTCGGAAATTCGATGGTGACCTCACCGTCCACCCGAACCGTCGTCTTCAGCGAATCCAGATCCAAATCGGTTTCGATCCACGGCCCCATAGGCTTGAAGGTGTCGGTGTTCTTGGCGCGCCAGAAGGTACGATCGTTGCGCTGCCATGTGCGTTCGCTGACATCGTTGCCGATGGTGTAGCCGAACACGCAGGATAGCGCATCGGCCTTCGACAAATGCTTTGCCTGCTTGCCGATCACGACGACGATCTCCGCCTCGTATTGCACTTTTTCGGTGGCGTCTTTCGGGACGATCACGTTTTCTTCATGGGCGATCAGCGCATTGTTCGCGCGGTAGCCGACATCCGCCTTCTCCGGGATGTTGGGTTTGTGGCCTTGCGCTGCCGCGTGCTCCTTGATGTGATCGACGTAATTCAAGCCGGCCGCATAGAAAGTTTTCGGCTCGAACGGGACGAGGAGCTTCACCGAGTCCAGCGCCACGCGCTCGCCGGTTTTCTCGTGCGCACCGAACATGTCGCCCTTGACGACGTCGATTTCAGATCCGTCGACGATGCCGTATGAAACGTCGCCATTTCGTTCGAAACGTGCCCACCGCATTCCTTGTTCTCCCACTGTTTGTCAAACGGCCTGCGCTATTCCGCCCGCGCCTGCGTCTATAAAAGATGTCCGCTCAACAGCCCGTATGCGGTCAGTAAAACCAACAACGCCAGACTGACGTAAAAGTACATTCGCATGACGTGCCCCCCGCGTTTTTTGGTGGTTTCCGGCGGCGCCACGGTCGCGTTTTCCCAAGCGGAAGTACCGCGCATGACGATGCCACTCCGGCCTGTCGTCGATGGGTCACAGTTTATCGCAATCGCGCGGCGTCACAAGCGGGTGAGAGCAAGGCGCTTGTTGAGTCCGCGCAAGTCCGTTTAAGCTGTCTGCGGTATTCCCGACGCAGAACGGAATTTCATGGGCGACGTCATCAATCTTCGAAGTTTCCGCAAAAAGAAGGAGCGCGCCGAACGGCTGCGCAAGGCCTCGGAAAACCGTGCACGCGCGGGGCGCAAGAAGGCTCAACGCAAGAGCGAAGAGAAGGATAAGGAAACCACGGTCGCCTTTCTGGAGCAGCATCGTCTGGACAAGGACGGCGACGAGGAAATTTCCTAGAGCAGCTTATGTGCGCCTAAAAGCTGCTGTATCTTTGTAGAATCGATCAACTTTTCTGCCTTTAATTGATTCCAGTTAAAGGCAGGTTGATCCAGGGCGCAGCCCTAACGCGAAAGCTGCTTCGGGACGCCATTGTATTCCTTGAAATGCGGCGCAACCGGGCGCGCTTGGCCGAACTGTAGCCAAAGCCGCACGAGATGCCGTTTCCTGTTCGGATCCGGGTCGTCCTCATAGGCGGTGCGGGCATGCATCACCGTGTAGTTGTTGCAAAACTGAATGTCGCCGGCTTCGAGGCGCATATCGAACCGATAGTTCGGATCATTGGCGAGCGCATCGAACCGGTCGAGCGCCGCCGCTTCCTGATCCGAAACCGGAATGCCCGCGACGGTGATCGCCGTGTTGATGGTGTTGCGCTGGATGCCGCAACTCAACACGCCGTCCTGCACGCTGTAGACGGGTATGCGCCGCGGCTCCGTGTAGCCGCCTTCCTCCACATGGACATAGGGCATGCCCGCGTATAGCGGCGCCAGCAATTCGGGCGCGGTCGCGGCGATCTCGTTGTGAATGGCGATCGAGCTGACCAGGCTGCTGTTGCCGCCGACGGGCGCCGGGCGCAGGCAGAACAGCGCGGTCATGTCCGCACGGTCGGTATGGAACCGCAGGTTCTGGTTTGTCTGATAACCGCGCACCTGGCCTTCGCCCATCTTGACGCCGCGGTCGAATACATGGCCGAGCAGATCGCCATAGGAGTTCTGCGAGACCGGTGTGCCGCAATGCATGCCGATGCCCCAGAAAATTGCGAACACCTCGTCCTCCGAATAGTTTTCCGTCGGCAGGCCGCGCAACAGGAAAAACCCGCGCCCGTCGCGCACTTGCAGCAGCAATTCCTGCAGCCGCGGCGCCAGGTTCGGTAGCGGAAAATCCTCGCGGGCGATCGTTTCGTGGGCCAGGCCTTTGGCTTGTGCATGGCGAAAGGCCGCATCGATTTCCGTGACTTCCGCCGGCGTCAATGTGTGGAACCAGGAGGTGTCGCCGCGCAACGCCGCGCCTTTCCATGCGCTCGGGCCGGTAACGGGGGATCGCAGAATTTTTGGCATGGATCGGCTCCGGATCGTATTGTGGTCGATGCGGTCAGTCTAAACGATTGCGGCGGCATCGGAAGTGGGGGACCGTATAACGGTCCGGAGCGGCCGTGCGACCGTCGCCGGACATATTCGAACGATCGAAAGGGAGAGTTGAATATGACAATCGACCGTTGGCAGGGATCCGCGAAGGGCCGTAACCGCGCCGTTCGCCATAACGGCATCGTCTATACCGTGGCAACCGCGCCCGGTGCCGATATCCAGGCGCAGACCCGTGCGACCCTGGACGCCATCGACCAGAACCTCGCGGATGCCGGATCCGACAAATCGCGGCTGATCTCGGTGCAAATTTTCCTCGCCGACATGTCGCAGAAGGCGGGCATGGATTCGGTGTGGAACGACTGGGTCGGGCCGGACTGGCAGAACTGGCCGCAACGCGCCTGCGTCGGCGCGCCGCTCGCGGGCGATACGCTGGTCGAAATCGTGGTGACGGCGGCGGCCTGAACGCTTGCCCTAGAACAACCGTGGCTGACGGGGGTCGTCCTCGACCGTCCGCGCCCGCAGCACACGGCGTGGAATGCGGTGCACCCGTGCCGTGCCGAGGATCAGCACCGTGTATTCGGGCATCAGCAATGACTCGATTGCCGGGTCGCGCACGTCGAGCCCGCCCGTATAGGCGCCGAAGGCGGGCAGGATCAGCCGCCGACCGTCGGTCACGAAACAACGGCCGGTAAGGCGGCGGCCGCGTGCCGCGACGCCGGCCTTGGGGTGGAAGTGGCCGGAAATTTCGCCGCCGCCGCGCTTGGCCGCCTGATGCCGGAATACCAGCCCGGCGGCCCGGTACTCGGCCGTGGTCACGCCGCCGATTGTTTCGGGCAGAGCCGGGTCGTGATTGCCGGCGATCCAGATCCAGTCGTGTCGCGCGGTCAGCCGCGCCAGCGTCGCGCGCTCATCGGCGCCGAGGCGCGCCGGCCCCTCCCCGTCGTGGAAGCTGTCGCCGAGGCAGATCACCCGGCGCATCGGATGGCGCGCCAATACGGCTTCCAGGCGGCGCAGGGTTTCGCGGCTGTCATACGGCGGCAACAGCGTGCCCCTGGCCGCGAAGGCGGATCCCTTCTCGAAATGCAGATCGGCGACGATCGCGCTGTCGCCGCCGGGCCAGATCAAGGCGCCGGACGGGTCGGCCAGCAGCTTTTCGCCGGCGAACTGAAATTCCGCCGGCGTCATGGCGCGGTGCCCGTGGCTTCGGCGATCAGGGCTTGCGCCGCCTCGTCCAGCATCAGGTCGAGCGCGGCGCCGTCGACCCGTTCCTTGCCGATTTCAAGCAAGATCGGCACCGCCAGCGGCGACACCCGGTCGAGCCGGCGGTGGGTGATGTGTCCCTTGATCCGTTGCAGGAAACTGGCGAGGCGGCCGATATCGGTGAGTCCCTGCGCGGCGTCGTGTCGGGTCGCCCGCAACAATACATGCTGCGGGTCATGCCGGCGCAGCGTGTCGTAGATCAGGTCCGAGTTGAACGTGACCTGACGGCCGGTCTTTTTCTGGCCGGGGTATTGGCGCTCGATCAGCCCGCCGATCACGGCGACATTGCGGAAGGTCCGTTTCAGCATCGACGATTCGTCCATCCAGGCTTCCAGATCGTCGCCCAGCATGTCTTCGTCGAACAGGGTGGTCACATTGCCGACCGGCCGCAGGCTCCACACCGCGATCACGTAGTCGGTGGCGACGAAGCCCATCGGCGCCAGGCCCGCGCGCTCCATGCGCTTGGTCAGCAGCATACCCAGCGTCTGATGCGCGTTGCGGCCCTCGAAACAATAGGCGACCATGAATTCGCGCTGGCCGCGCGGGAAACTCTCGATCAGCAGCCCATCCGGTTCCGGCAGGCACGACCGAATGCGCTGAATGTCGAGCCAGTCGCGCACCTGCGCCGGCAGCGCGCGCCACCCCGCGGGACGCGCGAGGATGGCCCGCACCCGGTCTGCCAGATGGGTCGTCAACGGCAGCCGGCCGCCGACATAGGCGGGCACTTTCGGCGTATCGCCGGGCGCGCGTATCGCCTGTAAGGTCATCTCGCGGATACCATCGAAGCGCAGCAGCTGGCCGGAGAACAGGAATGTGTCGCCGATTTCCAGGCCGAGCGCGAAATATTCCTCGACCTCGCCCAGATACGGTCCGCGCTTGATCCGGACCTTCAGTGTCGTCGCCTCGACGATCGTGCCGATGTTCATACGGAGGCGCTGGACGACCGCAGGCGACGCGGCCCGGTAGCGCCCATCCGGCAGCCGCTCCAGCCGGCGCCAGCGTTCGTACCGGCGCAGCGCGTAGCCGCCATGGTCGACAAAGGCGACCACATCGTCGAAATCCTGGCGCCCAAGATCTGCATAGGGGGCGGCTGCGGTGATCTCGCGATACAAATCGTCCGGATCGAACGGCTCGGAACACGCCATCGCCAGCACATGCTGCGCCAGCACGTCGAGCCCGCCCGGCTGCGGCCGGTCGCCATCCAGGGTGTTTTCCGCCACCGCGTCCAGCGCGGCCCGGCATTCCAGGACTTCGAAGCGGTTGGCGGGCACCAGGATCGCCCGGCTCGGCCGGTCGAGCCGGTGTTCCGACCGGCCGATACGCTGGATCAGGCGGCTCGCCCCTTTCGGCGCGCCGACCTGGATCACCAGGTCCACCGCCGCCCAGTCGATGCCGAGATCGAGCGACGAGGTGGCGACCACCGCGCGCAGCGTGCCGGCGGCCATCGCCGCTTCCACCTTGCGGCGCTGTTCGACCGCGAGGCTGCCATGGTGCAGCGCGATCGGCAGATTGTCGTCGTTGCATCGCCATAATTCCTGAAAGACGATCTCGGCCTGTGCCCGTGTGTTGACGAAAACGATCGTCGTACCGGCCTTGCGAATCTCGGCATACACTTCCGGCAAGGCATGGATCGCCATGTGCCCGGACCAGGGCATGTCGGCGCGTGTGGCCAGGATGCGGATATCGGGATCGGCGCCGGCGCCCCCGTCGATCAGCCGGACCGATGCCGCGGCCGCATCTGGCGCCAGCCAGGCGCGCAAATCGTCCGGCCAGGCGACGGTCGCCGACAGGCCGACCCGGCGGCAGCGCGGCGCCAGTTTTTGCAGCCGCGCGACGCACAGCGCGAGCTGGTCGCCGCGTTTGGTGCCGGCCAGCGAATGGATTTCGTCGAGTACGATGCACCGGAGGCCCCGAAAGAAATTCGGCGCGTCGGCATAGCTCAGCAACAGGGTCAGGCTTTCGGGCGTCGTCAGCAGGATGTTCGGCGGGCGTTCCCGCTGACGCCGGCGTTTGTGCTGCGGCGTGTCGCCAGTGCGGGTCTCCACGGTGACCGGCAGCGCCATTTCGGCGACCGGCGTTTGCAGGTTCCGGTGAATGTCGACCGCGAGCGCCTTCAGCGGGGAGACATAGAGCGTGTGCAGCCCCTCTGCCGCCGTCTCCGTGATCTCGATCAGGCTCGGCAGGAAACCGGCCAGGGTCTTGCCGCCGCCGGTCGGCGCGATGAGCAAGGTGTGCTGGTCTCGCCGTGCCGCCTCCAGCATCGCGCGCTGATGGGGATGGGGCGACCAGCCGCGCGCGCCGAACCAGTCGGCGAAGCGCGTGGGCAGGTTGGTGTCGTCGTTCGGCGCGGGCGCCGCCGCGTTGGCGGACCACAGTGCCAGTTGGCTCCCCCTGCTCATCAGCTCGATCGGCTCCCGCTTTCGGTACATCGTGGTGCGCCAGCTTATCCGGGCGACCGGGACAAAACCAGAACATTTTAGGGGTTCATTTGGTCGATCGACCGTATTGTCGATTGCGTCTCGCCGCGGCCCTCCGTATGTTCCGCCTCATCGGCGCCGGATGGTCCATGCCGATGTGCATCAACATCCAGCGGCGGCACCGGCTTCGGTGGCTCGACGAACTCAACGATATTGAATTCCAAACCTGGCGCCTCCAATGACCGACCTCTCGCACATCCGAAATTTCGCCATCATCGCCCATATCGATCATGGCAAATCGACCCTCGCCGACCGCCTGATTCAGTTCTGCGGCGGATTGGCGGATCGCGAAATGCAGGAACAAGTGCTCGACTCGATGGAACTCGAGCGCGAGCGCGGCATCACCATCAAGGCGCAGACGGTTCGCCTGAACTACAAGGCGGAGGATGGGGAGACCTATCAGCTCAATCTCATGGACACGCCCGGCCATGTGGACTTCACCTATGAGGTGAGCCGGTCCCTGGCAGCTTGCGAGGGATCGATCCTGGTGGTCGACGCGGCCCAGGGGGTCGAGGCGCAGACGCTTGCCAATGCCTATCTCGCGATCGATGCGGACCATGAAATCATTCCGGTGTTGAATAAGATCGATCTGCCCTCGGCGGAGCCCGACCGGGTGTGCCAACAGATTGAAGAGGTGGTCGGCATCGACGCCTCCAACGCGGTGGAGGTGTCGGCAAAGACCGGGCTCGGCATCGACGAGGTGCTGGAGGCGCTGGTGACGCGCCTGCCCGCGCCGACCGGCGATCCGGACGCGCCGCTCAAGGCCCTGCTGGTGGATAGCTGGTACGACGCCTATCTCGGCGTGGTCGCGCTGGTTCGGGTGATCGACGGCGTCCTGTCCAAGGGCATGAAGGTGAAGATGTTGTCGACGGGCACCTTGCACGATATCGATCGTGTCGGCGTCTTCACGCCGAAGCGAACCATGATGGACCAATTGGGGCCGGGCGAAATTGGCTTCCTGACCGCGAGCATAAAATCGGTCGCGGATTGCAAGGTGGGCGACACCCTGACCAATGCCCGCGGCGGCGCCGAAGAACCCTTGCCCGGGTTTCAGCCGACGGTGCCGGTCGTGTTCTGCGGCCTGTTTCCGGTCGACAACGCGGATTACGAAGACCTACGCGAAAGCCTTTCGAAACTGGCGCTCAACGATTCGTCGCTGCATTACGAACCGGAAAGCTCGGCCGCGCTCGGCTTCGGCTATCGCTGCGGCTGCCTCGGACTGCTGCATCTCGAAATCGTCCAGGAGCGGCTCAGCCGCGAGTTCGATCTGGACCTGATCACCACGGCGCCGTCGGTCGTCTATCGCATTCATATGACCGACGGGAAGACGATCGATCTGCACAATCCGGCCGATTATCCGGACGTCACCCGCATTACCTCGGTCGAGGAACCCTGGATCCGCGCGACGATCATGGTGCCGGACGAATATCTCGGCCCAATTCTCAGCCTGTGCACCGAGCGGCGCGGCGAACAGATCGACCTGACCTATGTGGGCAATCGGGCGATGGCGGTCTACTCGCTGCCGCTGAACGAGGTGGTGTTCGATTTTTACGACCGCCTGAAATCGATCAGCCGCGGCTATGCCAGTTTCGATTATGAACTCTCCGGCTATCGCGAGGGCGATCTGGTCAAGCTCTCGATCCTGGTCAATGGGGAGCCGGTCGACGCGCTGTCGATGATTACCCATCGCGCAAGCGCGGAATCGCGCGGCCGGCAGGTCTGCGAGCGGCTCAAGGATCTGATCCCGCGGCAATTGTTCAAGGTGCCGATTCAGGCGGCGATCGGCGGCAAGGTCGTGGCCCGCGAAACGATCAGCGCGATGCGCAAGGACGTCACCGCGAAATGCTACGGCGGCGATATCACGCGAAAACGCAAGCTGCTGGAGAAACAGAAGGCCGGCAAGAAGAAGATGCGGCAGTTCGGCAAGGTGGAAATTCCCCAGACCGCCTTTATCGAAGCGCTGAAAATGCCGGATCCCTAGAGCAAATCCCGAGCGAACCGAAACGGTTCGCGACGACAAATTTGCGTAAATACCAAGAGATAGACCATTTCATATGAGTCGATTTAAACATGAAATGGTCTAGCTGAGGATATCTAGTCGGGAATATCGCTCCCCGACTCGACGACGACGGCGAATCGGTCGGCGATGGCGGCGAGACCGGATTTCTGGACCGTCGCCGCGTCGACGACACCGCCGCCGGGCACCGATAGGTCGCGGGTGGCCGTCGCCTTTGCGATCACCGTGCTGGCATAGCCGAGATCGAGCCCGGCGCGGACCGTCGAACTGACGCACATATGCGTCATGAAGCCCGCGACAATCAGGTTCTTGCGGCCAATCCCCTTCAGCGTCTCTTCCAGCTTGGTGTCGGCGAAAGCGTTCGGCAAGGTCTTGTCGATGATCGCTTCGCCGACGGTCGGCGTCGCCTCGGGCGCGACCTGGCCGCCCTGAGCGTCCCGGTCGAACAGGCCGCCCGCGGCGCCGCGATGGAGGACATGCACGATCGGCGATTCGGCTTCACGGAAGCGCTCGGTCATTTTGCCGATTTCGCGCAGAGCGTCGTTGACCCCGGGAAGGGGCAATTGACCGTCGATATACTCGCGCTGGCAGTCGATCAGCAGGAGAACGGAATCGGAGATATTTCCGGGCGTCCACTCTGCGCCCGCGAAATCGAGTAGGGTCTTCGGGTCGGCCATGTGCAAGTCCTTATTCTTCGCCGCGCCGATTGTCGGCAGGAATCATGAAACTTTTCTTAACCGGCGATGCGCAGCCCCTCGCAGAGGGCTGTGTAATCCCGTTCGTTATCCGGGTCCAGCACGCCATGGCGGATCAGGAAATCGATGATGACAAGATTGCAGTTGAATTTGAAGTCGAACCCGTGGCGGACAAGCGTCGCGACCTCGTCGATCGGCATGAGATGGAACGATTCAACTTCGCCGTCGACCGCGACCGGGTTGAAATCCCGGGGTAATTCCAGGTCGTAGCAGAACATCTTGTCCGGCTTGCAGCCCTCGGGCGTCTCTTGCGTGTAGGCAATCATCCCGACCGGGCGGGCCTGGCGGGCGTAGGCCTCCGGAATGCCGGCCTCTTCCTGGCATTCCTTCACCACGTTATCCGCCAGCCCGATACCGATTGGCTGGCCGCCGGCGACCATATTGTCGAGCATCCCGGGAAAAGTCGCCTTGTCGCGCGCGCGGCGGGCCACCCACATATGAAGCCGGCCGGCCTCGCGCACAAATCCGTTAAGATGAACGCCGTAGGCGCGGATCCCGAACATCGGGCAGGCGGCGCGTTCGATTCGCATAAGCGGCGGCACGTGCCAGTCCGGCGTGACGGGATAGTGCTCCTCGCGCCAGGCGGGGATGTCGCCATCGGCGGCAAGGCTGCGCAAGACGGTATCGAGGGCCTGCGACCGCGCCTCGAAATCGTCCAGGGACCGGGCGAGGCTGACGGCCGTCTCGGAAACGTCGAAAATCTCCGGCCATGCGCGGAGCCGCTCCACCAGTTTGGGGCGGATATAGCCGACGCGGTCGCCCGAAATCTCGAACGGCAGGAAACCTGCGGAATCGAAATTATTGCAGGCGTGGATATGGTCGAGATAGCTCATGACAATCGAAGTCTTACCGGCCGTTTCAGCCGAGGGCAATCGCCGAACGCTCCCTGTCGGCGGCGTCGGCCCGGCGGTTCGATAAGAGCACGCGGTCGACCAAGTAGATCTGCCGCAGGCAGGCGGCGATATATTCCGCCAGGGCGGGCGGCATTCCAGCGACCTGGATTTCGACCGACAATACGGAACCGACGACGCGCGAGTGCCATTCGTTTGGCGTCAATCCGCGTTTCGCGAACAATTCGAGGAGCCGCGGCATGATGCCGGGAGACGCCGTCGCGGTTACCGAGAAGCAGGCCGCGTCGGCGGGATATTCGTTTTCTGGGGATAACATCGAGACACACCGGTTTTTTTGATGAACGATTGGGCACGGCAACGAAACCCGGCCCTCGGGTGGGGCCGGCTAGCTAATTCGGTGAAGCCGATCCTGTGTTCGGTGTGTCAACATCGGCCGGACAGTACCACCGGCGCCGGGACCCGGCAAGCGAAGGCGTCTGCGGGCATGCACCGGGCGAAGAAGGAGGCGCCGTTGGGCGCCTCCCGAAGTCGGATGCGGGGTCGGATAATGCGCTTATCCGGCCGCTGTCGGGATCCAATCGAGCGCATAGGCGATTAGGAACGCGACCACGATCACGCCGATTATTCCGGCGGTCCAATAAAGGCTCTTCTTGCTCTCTTCCGTCATTTTCGCCTCCGTCTTCCGCAGTCACGGTGTGGCATCCCCACACCAGGGAGACGAGTCGCCGGCGAAACGTTCAGTCACCGCCACGGCCTGTCGACCGGGAACGCGGCGGTCGAGATAAAATTTGTACCGGTTCCGCGGAAAATCAAGCCGATCGATGACGTGCCGCGCGGAAGATCGGCGGGGCGGCCAACCCGGCCAAGCCCCGGTGCGGCGGTCGGGACTCGGGGCTAGTCAGAAGGCACTAATACGAATTGGTTGGATTGGCCCTCCTCAATAGGAACGCGTCGGGCAGTGCGGCAAGTGGTTCATAAATATCGGAAATTAAAGGGCATTGGGCCGTCGAGCGCGCATTGCAGGGGATCGGCGGTCGTATGTGCCGGCGCGCGGCCAGGGCGGGGAAGGCCCGAAAAGCGGCCATTTGGATGAATTCGAAGGCACATACCCGCATTCCCGCTTGACCGCCTGTCGATGCCTATTAGATTTGAGGCGACGGGAGTTATCCAAGCGGCGGAGGTACGGGCGTGTTCAATCTCTGGATCTATCAACGGCGCTCCTCGTGCTCCGCGCGGCTGCAGCATGGCGGTTCGTCGGTGCTCACGCCGATGGAGGGGCTTGAATCGGCGGTCGAATGGTCGGTGGCCCGGGCGGTTGCCGGCATCGATCAGGCGCCCTTGGACAATGTCCTGCCATTCCAGTCGCCGCGGGATGCCGTCAGCCGCGAGCCGGCGGTGCCGGCCGCCCGCAAGCGCCGGGGCCGCCCGAAAGGCCGCGGACACGGCAAGAAAAACGGCGGCAAGCGCGACTGACGCGCCGGTTCCTGCCCTTCAGCCTTCCAAGACGATATTGAACTGCCCGGCATGGCTGCCGGGCTCGATTTGCGGCGATTCCCGGAATGGCACGATCAACCGCGCCCGCGCTGCGGTATCTTCCACCGCGTTGAGGATGCCGTCCTGCCGGTTTAACGGGTCGCCGGCGAAATACATCTGTGTCACCAGCGGCGGCAGGCCGGCGGCGGCAATCCGGAAATGAATGTGCGGCGTCCGGCGGAAGAATATCGAGCCGTAGGCGGCCGGCTTGATGGTTCGAAACGCGTACCGGCCGTCCCGGTCGGTGGCGACCGCGCCGTAACCCTGAAATGTCGGATCGTTGCCGTCGCGCGGATGATTGTAGACGCCCTTCGCATTCGCCTGCCAGATCTCGACCCGCGCATTGACGATCGGACTGCCGTCGGGCCGCAGGACTCGGCCGGCGACATGCAAAATACTGCCCGCGGCATTGCCGGCGCGACCGCGGAGCCGCACGAGGTCGCCGTCGCGATCGGCCGGTTTCTCGTCGTCGCGCGGATAGAACGGGCCCGCGGTCTGCGCCGGCGTCGGGGCAAGCGCGGCGGCGCGG
>JBFFGE010000052.1:0-25053 GCA_041557595.1 Alphaproteobacteria bacterium | reverse complement strand
GCAGTCGCCCCGCGAGACCTGCAGCAGATAGCTGCTGAGCGACAGCTCCGAGACGTCGAATTCCTGACGCGAGACGGCGCGCGGAAAGGCGTCTTCCGTTCCGATGGCTACGGGGATCACCCGGCACCCCTCGATGCCGATCCTGCCGTCGAGAATGGGCCGCGTGCGGTCATAGTTGCCGCAGGCGACAGTCAGTCCGATTTCAGCCACGTGTCCCTCCCCGCTCAATCCGCATATTTTGCATCGAAATCCCAAACGTCCGGGAACCCCGTATCGCGGCACCACTCGCCGAAATCCATCAGCGGCACGTCGACGCCATGGGTCGACCCGTGCGCGGCGACGTGGGCGTAGACGCGCTTCACCGCCTCGGCGGCGGCGAAGAACGGCGTGCCCGGGAAGATCGCGATCTGATACCCCAGTTCCTCCAGCCGCGCCTTCGGCAGCAGCGGGGTCATCGTCGCCTCCGCCATATTCGCCAGCAGGGGCACGTCGAAGGTCTCGCAAATACGCGCCATCTCTTCTTCCGATTCCGGCGCCTCGACGAACAGGATATCCGCGCCGGCTTCGAGATACGCCTCCGCCCGCCGCAGCGCCCCGTCGAGCCCCTCGATCGCGCGCGCATCGGTCCCGAGCGATGATCAGGAAATCCGAACTGTCGCGGGACGCCACCGCGACGCGCACCTTCTTCACCATCTCGTCCGCCGGCGCCACCCGTTTACCCGGCGTATGACCGCATTTCTTGGGGAACTCCTGATCCTCGATCTGGATCGCGGCCGCGCCCGCCTTCTCGTAGCCGCGTACCGTATGCTGCACGTTCAGCAAGCCGCCGAAGCCGGTATCCGCATCGGCGATCAACGGAATATCGGTGATCGCGTGGATCAGCGATACCGCCCGCACCATGTCGCTATAGGTGGTCAGCCCGACATCGGGCAGGCCGTATTGCGACTGCGCCACCCCGTGGCCGGTCATGTAGAGCGCGTCGAATGGGTGCTGCGCGGCGAAGCGGGCTGAAATCCCGTCAAAGACACCGGGCGCGGTGATGAATGTTCCCGCGTCGAGCAGCGCCCGCAGCGATTTCCGTTCGGCCATGACAATGTCCCTCTGAAACCCGTTTTCCGTACTGGCGATTAGATCAGCATAGACGCGCCGGTGCGGCAAACCGTCACGATGTTCGATTGTCCGTTCCAGCCGGTATCTAGGCCAGCTTACCGAGTATCGCGGTCAAGCGGCGGATGTCGTCCTCGTCGAGCTTCGCTGCAAAATGGTCGGCAATGGCGGCCCGATAGACCGGCCACATTTTACGCCGCACCTGCCGGCCGTCCGATGTGATCCGCAGAATGTGACCGCGACGATCTTCCGGGCACGGCAATCGCTCGATGTAGCCGGCATTCAACAACCGCTCCGCCAGGCGCGACAGATTGTATTGCGCCAACAGCGTCGCATCCTGCAGCTCATAGGGGCGCAAGCCCCGTCGGCCCGCGCGGTGCAATTCCAGCAAGACATCATACCAGTCGAACGGCGGCAACCCGGCCGCTTTCAATGCCGTCTCCACCGCCGACAGCAAGCTCTGCGATACCCGCAGCAGCCGCGCCCATGCGAACACCGTGGTCTCCGGCGGAATTTCATTCCGATCTGCCATGCGATTGCACTTAACATTTATATGCAATTGCATCAACATTGACATTTTAATGCATTTGCATATATCTTTTACATGTAAATGCATCGAAATCAGCACGGCAAAATTACTCGGAGTTCAGATATGCCCGACCTAACGCTGGTGAGCCATCATCTCTGCCCCTACGTACAGCGCGCCACGATCTCGTTGGATGAGAAAGGCGTCGACGTCGAGCGCCGACAAATCGACCTGGCCGACAAGCCGGATTGGTTCAGGGCGATTTCGCCGCTCGGGAAAGTCCCGCTGCTGCGGGTCAGGGATGGCGCCGAAGAGGCGGTCCTCTTCGAATCGGCGGTTATCCTCGAGTATCTGGAAGAAACCGCCCCGAATCCTTTACATCCGCGCGACCCGCTCGCGCGCGCCCGGCATCGCGGTTGGATCGAGTTCGGCTCCGCCATCTTGAACGCCATCGGACGCTTCTATAACGCCAAAGCCGCCGAAGCGCTGGCCGCCGATGCCGAAACGCTGGCCGGGATGTTCGATCGAATCGAGGCCGAATTGGGATCGGGGCTCTGGTTTGCCGGCAGGGAATTTTCGTTGGTCGATGCCACCTATGCCCCGATATTCCGGTACTTCGATACTTTCGACCGTATCGGTGAATTCGGCATTCTGTCCGCCAAGCCGAAGACGCAAGCGTGGCGAAGTCGACTTGCCGAGCGGCCGTCGGTGCGGCGCGCCGTGTCATCGGACTATGGTGCGCGGCTCACCACGTTCTTGCTCGACCGCAATAGCGAATTGTCCGCCCGGATTGCCCGGATTGCGGGATCGGTTCAGGCGGCATAGTCCGGCTCTTCGCGGTCGAGGATCCGCTTCAAAGAGGCGAAATGCATCGGCACGCTGATGCGTTCGCCGGAGGATTGCTGCATCGTGCGGTCGACCACCGGTTCCGGCAGGCGGCGCAGCGGCAAACCGGTCTGTCGCGCCAGCACCTGCACCTGACAGGCGCGCTCCAGGTAATATAAATCGTCATAGGCAGCGGCGACCGTTTTGCCCGTCACCACGACCCCATGGCTCGCCATAAAGAGGATACTCTTATTGCCGAGACCGGCGGCGATCCGATCGCCTTCGTCCATATCCAGGGCGAGGCCGTTATAATCTTCGTCATAGGCGATATGCTGCTGGAACCGCAGCGCCTTCTGCTCGCACGGCTCCAGGCGGCCGTTCTCGCACAGCGTCAGTGCCGTCGCGTACGGCATGTGCGTGTGCATCACCACGGTCGCGTGCGGGCATGCCTTATGAATCCGGCTATGAATGAAAAACGCGGTCGGCTCGACCTCGCCGTCACCTTCCAGCACCTGCCCCTCGAAATCCGCCAGGAGAATACTGGACGCCGTGATTTCGGACCAATGCATCCCATAGCGATTCACCAGGAATTGGCGGTCGCCGACATCCATGCTGAAGTGATTGCAAATACCCTCGTGCAAGCCATGGCGCACCGCCCAGCGGAAGGCGGCGGCAAGATCGATGCGGGCTTGCCATATTTCGTTTTCGGTCATGACGGCCATCGTAAATTCCTTCGATTCTCGTCCCGCGCAGACGCCCCCCGTGTAAATCGTCGCGCCGCGGGACACAAGCCATTGACGGATCACGTTTCGATTCGAATTTTAAACGACTGGAACGGTGCATAGAAGGATCAGCCAGGACTGGATAAAGAAGCGCAATCTATTGACCTCAATTCGTGCACCTCTTAAGCCGCCGGTCACCCCCTTCACGCCGATCCAAACGACCTGCATTGCAATTGCACGCGCGCTCTCCCCTGGCCATCCTGATCTGTATCATGTTGGGTGCGCGCAACATCGAGCAAACTATCGGCCCTTTCATCGATATCGGGTGTGTCTGGCGCGACCCGGCGGCACGATTCGATGCTTTCCGGAGCAGAACCTCCACAAGTTATCGGTCCTGAATTCTTGCCAAATTGCCTAAAGATCGCGGTCATTGTCGCAGTCGGTTTTTGCCAATTTTCAGCGCTAGGCCACGGCGTTTTCGAAACGGCGCCGGCAACGGCTGGCCCAGAGCCAGCCACGACAGAGCCGGCACGAACAAAAGCGCCGAATCCGCAAATGAATAAGGACAGCGGCAAGCCGTGGTCCGTAATGATGTATGGCGGGGTCGGGAGCGGTTCCAATATCAGCCAATTCTTCACCTTTGATGCCGAATTCGAGAATTCACAATTTGTTGGCCTAGTTCTCAACGACAAGATGTTCAATTTCTGGCGTCACTTCCGTTTTGAACTCGAAGGCCAGGTAATCCGTCATGTCGGCAGGCAGAATAATTGGGAATTCAACGCGCTGTACGTCCTGCGTTTAAGGACCTTCCCGTGGGACAGGTTTCTCGACACCAGCTTTGCAGCCGGCCAAGGCCTGTCATACGCGACGAGCCCGCCGCGAATCGAAGTGGAGCGGCACCCCAATGACAACGCCCAATTCCTGCATTATCTGATGTTCGAGTTGGCCTTCGCGGTACCGAAAGCCGCTGAATGGGAACTGGTGACCCGTATTCATCACCGTTCTGGCGTCTTCGGACTTTTCGGCGGGGTTCACGGAGGGTCCAATTTTGCAGCGTTGGGTCTGCGTTATAATTTTTGACGGTAAATGTGGCGCAGAACAGCGGGAATCAGCTACCCCCGACTTGCGCCGTGATTGGGCGCATTCGCTCGCATAGTGTTGCTGCGCCGAATTGCGCGCGGCGTTCAGTGGATGGAAGAAATCCAACCAAGGTATGAGCCCCCGAGCGGTCCTGCGTTCGATTGCGTCCCCGTGGGCTTTCGGAATTGTTAACCGGGCCGGCATATTCTCTGATCCGGCCATCGGCACGCGGCCCCATCGCGCTTTAATTGCAGGACCGAAACTGGCATAACCCAAGCGCATTCGCCGTGAGAGGAGTTAACAGAATACAATGATTCCGCGTTATAGCCGCCCCGCCATGGTCGCGATCTGGGAACCGGCCAACCGATTTCGTATTTGGTTCGAAATCGAGGCCCATGCCTGCGATGCCCTCGCCGATTCGGGCGTCATCCCGACCGATGCAGCGAAAGCCGTCTGGAAACGCGGCGACATCCCGTATACCGACGCGCGCATCGCGCGGATCGACGAGATCGAGCGGGAAACGCATCACGACGTCATCGCCTTCCTGACCGAACTCTCGGAGCAGGTCGGCGAAGAAGCGCGCTTCGTGCATCAAGGCATGACATCGTCCGACGTGCTCGACACCTGCCTGTCGGTGCAAATGACGCAAGCCGCGGACATCCTGCTCGAAGATCTCGACGCCGTGCTCGCGGCGTTGCAGCGCCGCGCCGAAGAACACAAGCACACGGCCTGCATGGGCCGGAGCCACGGCATTCACGCGGAACCGACCACCTTCGGCCTGAAACTGGCCGGGCATTATGCGGAATTCGCCCGTTGCCGACGGCGGCTGGTCGAAGCGCGGCGGGAGATTGCGACCTGCGCCATCTCGGGCCCAGTCGGGACCTTCGCGAACATCGACCCGCAGATCGAAGCGCATGTCGCCGAGAAACTCGGCCTGACGCCCGAGCCGGTCTCCACCCAGGTGATCCCGCGCGACCGTCACGCCGCCTTCTTCGCGACGCTCGGCGTTGTCGCGTCCGCAGTGGAAAGGCTGGCCACGGAAATCCGCCATCTGCAACGCACCGAGTTGCGCGAGGCGGAGGAATATTTCGCCCCGGGACAAAAAGGCTCTTCCTCCATGCCGCACAAGCGCAATCCGGTGCTGACGGAAAACCTCTGCGGTCTGGCCCGGCTGGTCCGCAGCGCGGTCACACCGGCGCTCGAAAACGTCACATTGTGGCACGAGCGCGATATTTCGCACTCATCGGTCGAACGCGTCATTGCGCCGGACACCACCGTGACCCTCGACTTCGCGCTGTCGCGGCTCGCCGGCGTGATCGAAAAACTCCAGGTGTACCCGGAAGCGATGAAAGCCAATCTCGACCGGTTGGGCGGCTTGCACAATTCGCAACGGGTGCTGCTTGCCCTCACGCAAAAAGGCATGAGCCGCGAGGACGCCTACCGCGCGGTGCAGCGCAACGCCATGGAAGTATGGCATGGCAACGGCGCCTTTCTGAATCTGATCAAGGCGGACAAGGACATTGCCGGCTATCTCGCCACTGACGAACTGGACGCGTTGTTCGACCTCGGCTACCACACCCAGCATGTGGAAACGATATTCCATCGGGTCTTCTCCGGCGGCTAGGGCAATGGGCGCGCGCATTCGCATGGCTCTGTTTGCCGCCGTCGTAGCGCCGTGGACGGCCGGCGCCTTTGCTGCCGACCCGAAACCGCCCGCGTCCGAGCAAAAGCGGGTCGAATTCGATCCCGTCACCACGGCGGTCCAGCGCAGCCCATTGGTCCTGCTACGCATTGCGGCAATTTCACTCGACGACGCGGAAAACCAGGGCGAAGCTCTTGCCGGGCTGGTCGGCGCCTTTCTCAAGCGCAATCGGCTCAAGGACGCCAATGTCGATTTCAACGTAATCACCGATCCGCTCTGGCGTGCCCGCGCGCTGGTCCATTTCGCCGATCACCACGTCGCTAACGGCGTCTTTCTGCAGGCGCGCAAGGATCTGCGCGCCGCCGCCGATCTGATCTCCCCGGATGTCGCGGAAAGGGATAACGCCGGCGTGCTGCGCCTCATCGCGCGGCGCCAGGCTGAAATCGGGGATTTCGATGGCGCGCTTTCGACCGCGCGGCGCATGGTCGACCCTGAAGCCATGATCGTACACATGCTGCGCATCGTCGAGCGCCAGGGCGCCGCCGAAGACAGTACCGTCGTCGTTCAGTCGCGCAAGACGGCGGACGCGGTCTATCGAGCCTTGAAGGCGCAGCAAATCGATGACGACGTAAGATTTCACCTGTTGCTGAAGACCGCCCGGGTGATGACAGCCGCGGGAAATTCGAAATCCGCCCTCGGCGTATTGGATGACACGCATCGCGCCCTGCGCGCACGGCCGTCCGAACACGTGCTCAAGCAATTGACCGAGGTCGCGGTCGCCTATATCGCCGCCGGCGGAAAATCGAAAGCGATGAAAATCGTGCGCTCCCTGAAACAGGACGAGCGACGGGCTCGCGCACTCGCGTCGATCGGCGCGGAAATTGCCCTGCGGGGCTCGCGCGAAGGCGCCGCGCCCCTATTCCTCCCGGCATTACAGGATATTGACGGCATTACGGATTCGGCCATCCGCGGCAAGGCGCTCATTCACGTAATCCGAAATCAAGCCAAGGCGGGCCGGCTCGCCGACGCCTTCAATGCCGCCGGCAAGATCAGGGACAAGAATCTGCAACACCGGGCGCTTTTCGCCATGGGCGAAACCTTGCTGGAATTGGGAAAGGTCAGGGAAGCACTCAAATTGATCGACTACCTGCCCGACCTCGGCATGCGTGCGCGACTTTACGCCGCCGGTGCGAAACACAAGCTCCGAACCGGCGATCGGAAGGCCGCGGAACAGCTCGTGGCGAAATCGCTGGACCCGACCGGCGCCGGGACATCCCCCGAAATGCTCGCTGTCGCATTGCCGGAATTGTACGAAGCGCAGGTGGCGCTGGGCCCGACGCCATCGGCCGAAAAGCTCTATAGCCGCATCCGCAAATTGCTCGATCAAATTCCCGACGGCGCCGACAAGATTTATGTCATGACGCGGTTGGCCCGGGCCCAGGCCGAGGGCGGACAAAAGGACGCGATGGAGCGGTCGCTCGGATTTGCCTGGCGAATTGCCTGGCTGAACAAGGATCGGGTAATTTTTCCCGAACTGCTCAAGCATATTTCCGAAGCCCAGCTTGCGGTCGGCGAATTGCTGACGGCATTCGACACGGCAGCCCGCATTCCGGACGAATCGGCGGGTGATCCGGGCGAAAGCTTCGATTTTGGAGAGAACAGAAAACAGCCGAAATACAGGGCATTGCAATCGGTTGCCGTCGCGGCCGCGAAACGCGGCGACGGCAGGCTCGCCTTACGGGCGGCCCGGAAGATCGTCCATCCCGGCGCACGTGCCGGCGCCTACAGTGCGGTCGCCATGGCACTCCCGCTGCAAGCGCAGCAAGCGAAGGCCGCGCCAAAAGCAACCACCTGGGAAGAATTCGAAAAGACTGAGAACTCGGGGGCTGCTCGAAAGAAATCCCCTTGAGATGCTCCCGGCGTGCCGCCGCGCCTAGATCGACGTGCCTTTAATTGGAATCGGTTAAAGGCAGAAAAGTTGATCGATTCTATTAAGATAGAGCAGCTTATGGGCGCCCGAATGGGCGCACGCCGTTCTAGATCTGCGCGGCGATTTCGCTTTTGGCCTGCCCCATCAGCCGATCCATCTCAGCGCGGACCGATCGTTCGGTGACATCGATATTCTTCGCCGTCAAATCCTGAAGTACCTTGCGCAGAACGTCGTCATCGCCGGGTTCATTGAAATCGGAGGCGACCACTTCCTTGGCATAGGCTTCCGCATCGCCGCCGTCCAGCCCGAGCTGCTGCGCCGCCCAAAGCCCCAGAAGCTTGTTCCGCCGCGCGGTCACTTTGAATTGAAGCTCTTGATCCTTCTGAAATTTCGCCTCGAAGGCTTTTTCGCGTTGATTGAACTGAGTCATGATGATCCGATCCTTTTCGAACGATTTCCCTAGTCTCTATATATGGGGACGAATTCGCGCGACGGTATAGCCTGCCTGGCAATGCATTGCCAATGGTGCCAGTGTTTTACGCTAGCATCGGTTTCGTGCTAAGCGAAGACCGTATGTGCACCCTTACCCTTCTGCGCCGCCCCGGCCATCGCTGGCCCCTTCTGGTCGCGGCAAATCGAGACGAAATGACCGACCGGCCCTGGGATCCGCCAGGCCAATACTGGCCCGACCGTCCGGAGGTCGTCGCCGGTCGCGACAGGCTGGCGGGCGGCAGCTGGCTCGGATGCAACAGGCATGGCGTGGTGGCGGCGATCCTCAATCGCGAAGGATCGCTCGGTCCGTCGGCGGACAAGCGCAGCCGCGGCGAATTGGTTCTCGAGGCCCTGGACCACGCGGATGCGGCCGCCGCCGCCGCCGCGTTGCGCGATATCGATCCCGCTGCCTACCGAAGTTTCAATCTCGTCATCGCGGACAACACCGATGCCTTCTGGCTGGCCAGCCGCGACGGCGCCGACCGCATGGACTGTGTTACCGTCCCGCCCGGTCTGGCGATGCTGACCTCCGCAAACCTCAACGACACGTCGCATGCCCGGATCGGACGGTATCTGCCAAAATTCGACGCCGCCCCCGCGCCGGACCCGGATGCTGGCGACTGGTCCGCCTGGCAGAAAATACTGGCCTGCCCGACCTTCGACCCGTCGGCCGGGCCCAGCGGCGCCATGTGCGTGGCGACGGATTACGGCTACGGCACCGTTTCGAGCAGCCTGATCGCGCTTGCCGGCGCGGAACAATCGTCGGAGGATGTCGGCGATATCTGGCTGTTTGCGCCAGGCCCACCGGACAGCGCGGCCTTTTCACCGGTACTCATCGGATAGCGAATTGGCTTCCGGCGACCATCGATAGAGCCATTCGAATAACCGGCCGCCACAGGAATAGAAGAACAGAGGAAAAAATCGAGGCTATGCCGGAAATCCAATTCGAGCCCTGTGATCTTCCCCCCGAGACGGAAACCATTCGCGAGGAGGTTCGCGACTTTCTCCGCGAGGCTCTGGCCGAATACCCTGCGTCGCGCCTCGCCAAGTCCTGGGCCGAAGGTGACGCCGGGTTTAGCCGGAAAGTCGCACAGCGGGGCTGGATCGGCATGACGTGGCCGAAGAAATATGGCGGCCAGGAGCGCAGCGCGCTGGAACGGTACGTCATGCTGGAGGAAATGCTGGCAATGGGCGCTCCGGTCGGGCTCCATTGGATCGCCGACCGCCAGAGCGGCCCGCTCATCCTGCGGTTCGGAACCGAGGCGCAACGGCAGGAATTTTTGCCGCCCATCACCCGCGGCGAAGCCTTTTTCTGTATCGGCATGAGCGAGCCGGATTCCGGTTCCGATCTCGCCTCCGTTCGGACCCGTGCGGAAAAAGTCGATGGCGGCTGGGTTGTCAACGGCACCAAGGTTTGGACTTCCGGCGCGCATCGCTGCGACTTCATGATCGGCCTGTTCCGCACCAGCGGCGCACCTGAGGACCGGCATGAGGGTCTGTCCCAATTCCTGGTCGACATGAAGATGCCCGGCATCGAAATTCGGCCGATCATCAATATGACCGGCGATCACGATTTCAATCAGGTCCATTTCGAGGACGTCTTCCTGGCGGACGATCGTCTGATCGGCGGCACGGGCGACGGTTGGAAACAAGTGGTGGCCGAGCTTGCGTTCGAACGCGCCGGCCCGGAACGCTATATGAGCAATATCCCGATGATCCGCCAACTCATCAACGCCAGCACCCAAGCCCCCGGCGAACGCGCGGCGGTCGGCATCGGCCGCATGGTGGCGCAACTGGCGACATTGCGCGAAATGTCGCTCTCCGTTGCCGGCATGCAGAATGCGGGCAAGGATCCCGCGCTCGAAGGCACGGTGGTAAAGGAACTCGGCGTTACCTTCGAGCAGGGTATCCCCGGCATTGCACAGGATCTCACGGACGCCGAACCGCTGCTCGAACATGGCGACGAATTCGGAAAATCGCTCGCATTCGTCACCCAGGCGTCGGTTTCCTATTCCCTGCGCGGCGGCACCCGCGAGGTCGTCCGCGGCATCATCGCGCGCGGGTTGGGGCTGCGATGAGCGAGCTTCGCGACATTCTCGAAGATACCGTCACCCGGCTGTTCGGCGACCTCGCCACGCGCGAAACTTTGGAGGCGGCCGAAAACGGCGACTGGCCCGAAGCCCTGTGGACCGCCCTCACGGAAAGCGGCCTGACCCGCCCGCTGGTTTCCGAATCGCAGGGCGGCGCGGGCGCCGGCTGGCACGATGCATTCGTCATCATCAAGGCGGCCGGCCGGTTTGCCGCGCCGGTGCCCCTGCCGGAAACCATCCTCGCCGGCTGGCTGCTCGATCGTTCCGGCATGGATATTCCCGATGGCCCCCTGACGATTGCGTGCACGGACGCGGCACACACGCCCACCCTGTCGCAACGCGATGGCGAATGGCGGATTTCCGGGGACCTGCCGGCCGTGCCCTGGGGTGCCGACGCCGGCCACGTAGTGTCGACGGCCCAACATGACGGCGACTCCCGCCTCGTCCTGGCGAACACGTCCGACGCCGCGTGCCGCCCCGACCGCAATACGGCGCGCGAACCCCGCGACCGGCTGAGTTTCGCGTCCGCGCCCGTTACCTTACTCGACCGGGAAACCGCGCCAAAGGACGGGATCGCTCTCTATGGCGCAATGATTCGTGCGGCGCAGATGGCGGGCGCCGTCGAGCGTACCCTCGCCGAAGCCGTGCAATACGCCAATGACCGGGTCCAATTCGGCCGGCCGATCGCGAAATTTCAGGCAATCCAGCATCAACTGGCGACGCTTGCCGCGCTCTCCGCCCAGGCCACGCTTGCCGCCGAAACCGCCTTCCGCGCCGCGGACCGGCGCGATCCCCGTTTCGAAATCGCCTGCGCCAAGGTCATTGCCGGGGAAGCCGCGGGCGCTGCGGCCGCCATCGCCCACCAGGTCCATGGCGCCATCGGCTTCACCTACGAGCATTCGCTCCATTTCGCGACGCGCCGGCTCTGGTCCTGGCGCCCGGAATTCGGCGGCGAAAGCCAATGGGCCGAGGAATTGGGGCGTACCGTGGCAGCGCGGGGCGGCGACGCCCTCTGGACCGATCTTACCCAACGTCAATCCGCGGGCGCGGCCGAATGAGACTCACGCGGCGGCGAACGCCCTGAACCCGCCGTTTCCAGCCCGGCGATACGCCAGGATCGCGCAATTAAGCTATTGTTTTTGAATATCTAAATGTTTCGAATACAGGTTTCTCAAGTGCTTCATTGTCGCGGCCATTGGCAGTTGCTATATGAGGTCGGACAGAAGGACCCCGCCGGGCCCTTCGATGAAAGGTTTCCCCAAAATGGCGCGACGCAGAAGAATTTACGAGGGTAAGGCCAAGATTCTCTTTGAAGGGCCGGAACCCGGGACCTTGGTGCAGTATTTCAAAGACGACGCGAGTGCCTTCAACCGGAAGAAAACCGGCACGATCACCGGCAAGGGCGTCCTCAACAACCGGATTTCCGAGTATCTGATGGTCCGGCTCGGCGAAATCGGCATCCCGACCCATTTCATGCGGCGCCTCAACATGCGCGAACAATTGGTGCGCGAAGTCGAAATCATCCCGATCGAGGTGGTGATTCGCAATGTCGTAGCCGGCTCCCTGGCGAAGCGGTTCGGCATGGAGGAAGGCGCACCGCTGCCGCGATCGATCGTGGAATATTATTACAAGGCCGATGAGCTCGACGATCCCATGGTGTGCGAGGAACATATCACTGCGTTCGGCTGGGCGACGCCGCAGGATATCGACGATATGCTCGCGCTGGCCCTGCGAATCAACGACTTCCTCAGCGGCCTGTTCCTGGGGGTCAATCTGAAACTGATCGATTTCAAATTGGAATTCGGGCGCCTGTACGAAGAAAGCGGCGAGATGCGCGTCGTGCTGGCCGATGAAATCAGCCCGGATAGCTGCCGGTTGTGGGATCTGGAGACGAACAAGAAGCTGGACAAGGACCGTTTCCGGCACGATCTGGGCGAGGTCGAGGAAGCCTATCAGGAGGTGGCACGCCGATTGGGCATCCTGCCGGAAGGCGGCCCCGGCGACGTCCGGGCGCCGGATCTGGTGCAATAGGGCGGACACGTGAAAGCACGGATACACATCACACTCAAAAAGGGCGTTCTCGATCCGCAAGGCAAGGCGATCCGCCACGCGCTCGAAGCTCTCGGATTCCTGGGCGTCACCGACGTTCGCCAAGGCAAGGTCGTCGAACTCGAACTCGTCGAGGAAGACCCCACGGCGGCGCGCGCGCAAGCCGAAGAAATGTGCCGCAAATTGCTGGCCAACACAGTGATCGAGAATTACGAGATCGAACTGGAAGCATGAACCCAGCCGGTATGGTTCCCGGTATCCACGGAGCCCGGACGTGAAAGCCGCCGTCATCGTTTTTCCCGGATCGAACTGCGACCGCGACGCCGCGGTTGCGCTGGAACAGGCGACGGGCCGCAAGCCTGCCATGGTCTGGCACCGCGAAACCGAGCTGCCCCGCGTCGACGCGATCGTCATTCCCGGCGGATTTTCTTATGGCGACTACCTGCGCGCCGGCGCCATGGCCGCACAATCGCCGGTGATGCGGGAAGTGGTCGCCCAGGCGGAACGCGGCGTGCCGACGCTCGGCATTTGCAATGGCTTTCAAATACTGACCGAAGCAGGTCTTCTGCCGGGCGCGCTGATGCGCAATGCCGGCCTGAAATTCATCTGCCGGCCGGTCGATCTCCGGGTGGAGAACAGCCAGACGCTGTTCACCGCGGGCTACGAGGCGGGTCAGATCATCCGCATCCCCGTCGCCCATCACGACGGCAACTATTTCGCCGATCCGGAAACGATCGACCGTTTGAACGGCGACGGCCGTGTGGCCTTCCGCTATGTGGCCCCGTCGGGTGAGCCCACCGACGCCGACAATCCCAACGGGTCCTGCGACAACATTGCCGGCATCTTCAATGAAACCAAAACAGTGCTCGGCATGATGCCCCATCCCGAACGCGCGGCCGACGCCCGGCATGGCGGCACCGACGGCATCCCGATGATGACGGCGCTGGCCGCCGCGGCGGGCGGTTTCGCCTGAACGCTCCCGTGCCCACGGCTGTCAGAGCAGGAAAACGCCCTTGCCCGTGGTCTGGGTATCGAACAACCGGTAGGCCTCGTCCGCCTGATCCAGCTTGAAGCGGTGGGAAAACAGGCTATCCACATCGATACCGCGATCCGCCACGAACCGCGCACATTCCGCCTGCCCGACCGTGTTGAAGGTCCAGGACGCGACGATGGTGATCTGCCGGCGCAACATGTCCGGGCTGACCTCGAGCGTCACATTGTTTCCCTCGCCGACGAAACACGCGGTGCCCCAGGTGCGGGCGCTGCGCACCGCCGCCGCCCGCGCATCGGGATTGCCGCTGCAATCGAGCGTCAGATGGGCGCCTTCGCCATGGGTCAGCTCACGGATCGCGGCGACCGGATCGTCCGCCGCCGGATCGATTACCGCATCGGCGCCGAATTCGGACGCCATCGCCCGCCGTTCCGCGCCGACGTCTATCGCGATGACCCGGGCCCCCATCGCGGCCGCAAGCTGGGTTGCGCTCAACCCGACCGGCCCCTGGCCGAAGATGGCGATGGTGTCGCGGCCGGAAATATTCAGCCGCCGCAAGGCGCCATAGGCCGTGCCCGTGCCGCAGGAAATCGCCGCGCCGGTCTCGAACGACAATTCGTCGGGCAGCGGCACCAAGGTGCGCACCGGCACCTTCATATATTCCGCGTGCCCGCCATTGCCGGTCATGCCGTAGACGACGATGCCCTCGCCGCAAAGCTGCGACCAGCCGGTCCGGCAATGGCCGCAAACGCCGCATCCCGCATAATGATGATCCATCACGCGCTGGCCGATCCGGGCCTCGGCCTCCGTGACACCGGGCCCAACTTCGGCCACGACGCCGCACGGCTCGTGCCCCGCAATGACCGGTTCGCCGTCGCCGCCGAGCCCGAGGGAAGCCGCGCTGTCCGCCGCGCGGTAGGGTTTGAGGTCGCTGCCGCACATCCCCGAAGCCTTGATCGCGATGACGACCTCACCGGGCCCCGGCGTCGGATCGGGAAAGTTCCGAATTTCCAGTTCCCGATTGCCCAGAAACACCACACCTCGCATCCTATCCTCCCTCTTTGTCTCACTCGCAGGCAACTTGGCACCGGCACAGTCTTGAGGCAAAACCGCCCGCGCACAAGACTCAACCGCCCGATCGTTCCGTCGTGGTTGCCTGACAAACCGAATCTGTTATGAAGGCCCGCATGAGCCAGATCACACCGGCGATGGTCGCCGAACACGGCCTGACGGCCGACGAATACGCAACCGTGCTCGACATCCTCGGCCGCGAACCCAGCCTTACTGAGCTCGGCATCTTCTCGGTGATGTGGTCGGAGCATTGCTCCTATAAATCATCCAAAAAATGGCTGAAGACGCTGCCCACTGAAGGGCCGCAGGTAATTTGCGGGCCGGGCGAGAATGCCGGCGTGGTCGATATCGGCGACGGCAAGGCGGCGGTGTTCAAGATCGAGAGCCATAACCATCCGAGTTTCATCGAACCCTATCAGGGCGCCGCGACCGGCGTCGGCGGCATCATGCGGGACGTCTTTACGATGGGCGCCCGCCCGGTCGCCAATCTCAACGCCTTGCGCTTCGGCCGGCCCGATCACCCGAAGACCAAGCATCTGGTTGCCGGCGTCGTGGCCGGCATCGGCGGCTACGGCAATTGCATCGGCGTGCCCACGGTCGGCGGCGAGACCAACTTTCACACCGCCTATGACGGCAATATCCTGGTCAACGCCATGACGGTCGGAATCGCCGACGCGGATCGGATTTTCTATTCGGCGGCGGCGGGCCCGGGTAATCCGGTGGTCTATGTGGGTTCCAAGACCGGCCGCGACGGGATCCATGGCGCGACCATGGCCTCCGCCGAATTCACTGAAGACTCGGAAGAAAAGCGGCCGACGGTGCAGGTCGGCGACCCGTTCACCGAAAAACTTTTGCTCGAAGCCTGCCTCGAGCTGATGGCGACCGAGGCGATCGTCGCAATCCAGGATATGGGCGCCGCAGGGCTAACTTCCTCCTCGGTCGAAATGGCCTCCAAGGGCGGCGTCGGAATCGATTTGGACCTCGACATGGTACCGATGCGCGAAGACGGCATGTCGGCCTATGAGCTGATGCTGTCGGAGAGCCAGGAACGCATGCTGATGGTCCTGAAACCGGGCCATGAGGACGCGGCGCGGGCGATCTTCGAGAAATGGGAGCTGGATTTCGCGATCATCGGGCGCATCACCGAAACCGGCCGTCTGATCCTGAAGATGGGCGGCCGGGTGGAAGCGGATATCCCGGTCGATCCGCTGGTCAGCGCGGCGCCCGAATACGATCGTCCCTGGGACGCGCCGGCGGCACGGCCGGAACTGGCCCCGGCCGACGTCGCGGCGCCCGAAAACCCGCTTGCCGCCCTCGAAACCCTGCTGGCGACGCCGGATCTGTGCAGCCGCCGCTGGATCTGGGAGCAGTACGACCACATGGTGATGGCCGATACCGTGCGGGGACCGGGCGGCGACGCCGCCGTGGTCCGGGTGCACGGCACGCGCCGCGGTCTGGCCGTCACGACCGATTCGACGCCGCGCTATTGCCGCGCCGACCCGGAACGCGGTGGCCGGCAGGCGGTCGTCGAAGCCTGGCGCAACCTCGTCGCCACCGGCGCGACGCCGCTGGCCCTGACCAACAACCTCAATTTCGGCAATCCGGAACGGCCCGCCATCATGGGACAATTTGTCGGCTGCGTGCGCGGCATCGGCGCCGCAGCGGCGGCGCTCGACTTCCCCGTCGTCTCCGGCAATGTCTCGCTCTACAACGAAACCGAGGGCGAGGCGATCCTGCCGACGCCGGTTATCGGCGGCCTCGGCCTGCTCGCCGATATCGACAAGGCGACCCGGGTCGGTTTCGCCGCGCCCGATCAATCCATCGTCCTGCTCGGCGAGACCGCGGGATGGCTTGGGGCATCGGTATATCTTCGCGACATCCTGGGACGGGAGGACGGCGCGCCGCCGCCGGTCGATCTTGCCGCGGAGCGGCGCAACGGGTCGCTGATATTGGATCTGGTGGACCGGGGGCTGGTCCGGGTTTGCCATGACATCGCCGATGGCGGACTCCTCGTCGCCGTCGCGGAAATGGCCCTTGCCGGCGGTATCGGCGCGGTGATCGAGCCGGCCAACGGCGCCCTACCCCTTCATGCGTGGTTGTTCGGCGAGGATCAGAGCCGCTATATTGTCGCAGCGGACGATCCCGGGGCAATTCTCGAAGCGGCGGAAACGGCCGGGGTTGCGGCCCAAATCATCGGACAAACCGGCGGCAGCGCGTTGACACTGGCCGGCGGACCCACCATATCTCTGGACGCCTTGCGGACGGGGCATGAGGGCTGGCTCCCGGACTATATGGGAACGCCGTAGGACACAAGGAAGCGGGAGAGCAGCAGCATGGCGATGAGCGCGACAGAGATCGAGCAGATGATCAAGGACGCGATTCCCGGCGCCGAGGTCCAGATTTCCGACCTGCGCGGCGATGGCGACCATTACGCGGCCCTCGTGCGGGCGGCCGCCTTCAAGGGAATGAGCCGCGTCAAGCAGCACCAAATGGTCTATGATGCGCTGCAAGGCCGGATGGGCAATGAATTGCACGCGCTCGCCCTGCAGACTGCGGTACCAGAGGACGCATAGACTCCCCCGGCTGGGGAACAACACCCGAAACAAAGGACGACATCATGACGGATAACACCGCTTCCAAACGCATCCAGGAAGAAATCGACGCGAATGACGTCGTTCTCTTCATGAAGGGCAACCCGGTCTTCCCGCAATGCGGCTTCTCCGCGGCGGTGGTCCAGGTGCTCAGCGAAATCGGCACCAAATTCAAAGGCATCGATGTGCTCGAAGACCCGGGCCTGCGCGAGGGCATCAAGGCCTTCAGCAATTGGCCGACGATCCCCCAGCTTTACGTCAAAGGCGAATTCGTTGGCGGCTGCGACATCGTCCGCGAAATGTACGAAACCGGTGAACTGCAGCAGTTGATCGCGGAAAAGGGCGTTGCCACCCAAAGCGCGTAGTCGGCGCCCGCCGGGCCGTTGCCCGGTCAGATATAGAACGCCCCCATCCGGAGCCTGAAACCGGATGGGGGCGTTTCCATGCGCGACTATTGATTAAGAGACCCAATCGCGTCGCCCCGGACAAGCGGCAAAGCCGGGATACAAGCGAGGGCAGGACGATCAGACGCTAAAGCACTTCTTCCGCCAACAGCCTGACGCCGACGGCATCGGCGCGCCGCGCCATCAAGGACGTGATATGGCCATTGCGGGCGGCGTCTTTCCAGGCGCCGAGCCGGTCGCGAATGCGATCCGCCGGGCCCACCAGCGAGACCGCATCGACCAGGTCGTCGGGTACCGCCGCCACGGCTTCGGCCCGCTTGCCGTCGAGAAAGAGATCCTGAATGCGGATGGCCGCATCCTCGTAACCGAGGCGCTTGGCCAGATCGTTGTAGAAATTCTTGCCGCGCGCGCCCATGCCGCCGATATAAAGCGCCATCTGCGCCTTGACCGGCGCACGGCATTTCTTGAGATCGTCGCCGACAATCACGTTGACGAAGGGCGCCACGTCGAAATCCGCCAGGCTCTTGCCGCCGCCCGCCTTGGCGAAGCCCTGCTCGATGAATTCGCCGAATACCTCGTATTTTTCCGGAATCATATAGATCGGGAAGAACCCGTCGGCGACTTCCGCCGCGACCCGCACGCCGGCCGGCGTGATCGACGCGGTATAGATCTTCAGCGACGGATCGCCATGCAGGATGCTCTTGAGCGGCTTGCCGAGGCCGGTCGATCCGGCCCCGGTATAGGGCAACTGATAATGGGCGCCCTCATGGGTGAGCGGCTCGTTGCGCTCCAGGATCTTGCGCACGATCGCCACATATTCGCGGATACGCGTCACCGGCTTGCCGTACGGCACGCCGTGCCAGCCCTCGATGACCTGTGGCCCCGACGCCCCGATACCCAGGATGAAGCGGTTGCCCGACATCGCCTGCAGCGTCATTGCCGTCATCGCCGCCATCGCCGGGCTGCGCGCCTGCATCTGCATGATTGCGGTGCCGACCTTGATCCGCGACGTGCGGGCGAGGATCCAGGCGGCCGGCGAGACCGCGTCCGAGCCCCAGGATTCGGACGTCCAAACGGACTCGAAGCCGAGCCGTTCCGCCTCCAGGATCAAATCCATATCGACGGAATAACTGGCGCCGGCGCTGCCATGAAGTAAGCCGAGTCGCATCGCGCGATCCCCCTCTCCGGTTGTGTAAAACGTCGGGGAGAGTCAATACGCGCCGATAGGCGCCAGGTAAACCGTACCTGGCGTCAATATCGGAGAAATCCGTTGCTCAGCGTGAATAGAATTCGATGACCAGGTTCGGTTCCATCTGGACCGGATAGGGCACGTCCTCGAATTTCGGTCCGCGCACGAAGGTCGCCGTCATCTTGTTGGTATCGACCGAGACGTAGTCGGGCACGTCCCGCTCCACCGATACGATGGCGTCGAGAACCATCGGGATTTGCCGGCTCTTTTCCCGGACTTCCACCACATCGCCATCCTTGACCTGACACGACGGGATGTTGACGCGCCGGCCATTGACCCGGATGTGACCATGGTTGACGAACTGGCGCGCGGAAAAGACCGTCGGCACGAACTTCGCCCGATAGACCACCGCGTCGAGGCGGCGTTCGAGCGACTCGATCAGGTTTTCGCCCGTATCGCCCTTGCGCTGATCGGCCAGCTTGTAATATTTGCGGAATTGCTTCTCGCCGATATTGCCGTAATAGCCCTTGAGCTTCTGCTTGGCCGCCAACTGCGTGCCGAAATCGGACGGCTTGCGGCGGCGCTGGCCATGCTGGCCGGGCGCATAATCACGCTTGTTGATGGGGCTGCGGGGCCGTCCCCACAAATTGACGCCGAGACGGCGGTTGATCTTGTACTTGGATTTAAGTCTTTTGCTCATGGCATAACACCCTGTTTTTACCGGTGTTCTTGTGGATCCAGTCAGCCCTGCGTCCCATTGGGCGCATGGCGGGGCCGTAATACGACCCGCGTTACCGGATAAGGTGCGCGGACTATAGGGATTCCGCCCGCCTTGTCAAACCCCGCATGCAGCGTTTGCCGCCGGAAACGCGGGAAAACCGGACCGCCGCCGCTACTTCCCTTTCGGATCGTGCGGACGGCAGGCCAAGGCGCTGACGACGCCGTGCAGGGCCCGCACTTCCTGGTCGGTCAGCCGGGCCCGCTGGAAGATGTTCCGGATATTGCGCATCATGCCGGGGCGCTTCTCGGCGACCTGCAGGAACCCGCTCTCTTCGAGCGCCGATTCCAGCCGGCCCAGGAAATTCAGCAATTCCGCCTTGCCGGCCGGTTCCGTCCGGCCCATCACCAGTTCTTCCGGCGGCGTGCCGTCGCCCGCCTGGAACCATTCATAGGCCAGCACCATCACGGCCTGCGGCAGGCTGAGCGAGCTGAACGCAGGGTTGAGCGGCACCTGCACGACCGTATCGGCGAGCGAGACATCGTCATTCTCGAGCCCGGACCGTTCCGGGCCGAACATCAGGCCGCAGCGCAGCCCCGCCGTCGTTTCCAGGCGCAATTCCTCCGCCGCGCGGCGCGGCGTCATGACCGGCATGATCATGTCGCGGTGGCGCGCGGTCGCGGCGAACACCCGGGACAGGTCGCCGAGTGCATCCGCCGTCCGCTCGAACACCTGCGCACCGTCGATGACGCTGTCCGCGCCCGCCGCCGCGGCCCGCGCGCGCGCGTTCGGCCAGCCGTCGCGCGGCTGCACCAGCCGCAGCTCGGTCAGCCCGCAATTCAGCATGGCGCGCGCGGCAAAGCCGATATTCTCACCCAACTGCGGCTTGACCAGCACCACCACGGGCCCGCCGGTCACGCCCTCTCTGCTGCTATCCGTTCCTGCCATGCGCCTGTTTTAGCCGGAGCCCGGCGCGCGCGCCATCACCTCGACGCGGTCCCGCGAATTGCCAGCGCCGGTCCTGATCGGCAGGATGAGCGCGACACGTACGACACATTTGCCAACAGGAGGGAGCCGACCATGGCGAAACGCCAATCGATGCATATTCCGGGACTGATCAAGCACAAGAATCCGATTTCTCACTGCACCCGCATCGGCAACATGATTTTCTCCGGCGCCATCACCGGCTTCGATGCGGCAACGGAAACGCTGCCCGATACACTGGATGCGCAGACCTGCAACGCCTTCGCCAATATGAAGACGCTGGTCGAGGGCGCGGGCGCGACGCTCGGCGATGTCGGTAAGCTCACCGTCTTTATGGCCGACACTTCGGACCGCGACGCGGTGAACCGGGAATGGCTCGCCCTGTTCCCCGACGAAGACGACCGGCCCGCCCGCCACGCGGTGAAGTCCCAGTTCGACGGCGGCGTGCTGATCCAGCTCGAAGTCGTCTGCGTCTTGTAGGTTTGCGGATTGCGCGTCCGCGTCTCCGCTAGCGACTCGCGGATGCGAGAAGCCGGGCGAAGCCGGCGAGCGTTTCGTCCGAGCCGGGCGCACCGAGCAGCGAAAGGCCGACCGGGAAACCATCGACCGTCGCCAGGGGCAAATTGATCTGCGGCGCGCCGCTGGCGCTGGCGATGCAGGTCAGCTGGCGGATGCGATCCCGGTCCGGTCCGGAATTCGATAGACGCCGGCCGGCCGGCGGCGCGGGAAACGGCGCCGTCGGCATGCAGATCACCCCGCCGTCACGGGTCAACGCGTCGATGCGCTCGATCAGCGCGGCGCGGACCGGCTGCGCCGCCGCGACGTCCGCATCGGTGATCGCCGCCCGCTGCGCCAGATTGCGCGCCACGTCGTAGGCGAAGCGCGGATTTGTGCGGTCGATCCAGTCGGCAAAGCTTTCCCAGGCTTCGCGCCCCTGCAGCACCGCCTGCTGCGCCTTCCAGGCGTCGAGCCCGGTCGGGCAGACCCGCTCGGTCGCGGAGTCGCCGATCGCCGCGGCGATGGTGTCGACGACCGGCGCCAAGGCGTCCTGCACCGCCGCGTCGGCCACTTCGAAAGCATCCGCCGCAATGATCATGCGCGCCGGCGGCACCGCCGGGATCTCGCCCTGCAGCATGACCGCGCTCACCTCGGCGAACAGGTCGGCATCGCGCGCGAACCAGCCGACCGTATCGTAGCTCGGCGCCTGTTGCAGCATGCCGTCCAGCGGAATCCGGCCATGCGTCGTCCGCATCCCGTACAATCCGCAAAATCCCGCGGGGATTCGCACCGACCCGCCGGTATCGCTGCCGAGCGCGAAGTCGACATGGCCACCGGCCACGGCCGAGACCGAACCGCTCGACGAGCCGCCGGGGATTCGGCCCGGCGCGCGCGGGTTTTCCGGCGTGCCGTAATGGGCGTTCTCGCCCAGAATGCCGAGCGACAATTCGTCGGTGATCGTCTTGCCGGTCAGCGTCGCCCCGGCGGCAAGCAGGGTCTCGACCGCCCAGGCATGCTTTTTTGCCGGCGAATGGGTCGCCAGCCAGTCCGGGTTGCTGCCGCCGGTAACCTGACCCGCGATATCGTACAAATCCTTGGCAGCGAAGGTCAGGCCGGACAAGGGCCCCGATGCGGCACCGGCGATCCGGATGTCGATATAGGGACAGAAGCCGTTCGACGGGTCGGCCATCAGCCGGAACCCGCGTGGCGGTCGAGGAAGGCGCCGACGATCCGGTTGAAGCCGGCGGCATCCTCGAAATAGGCCGAATGGCCGACTACCGGTATGTCCGCCACCTCGCATCCGGGAATCAGGGTGGCGACCTCATGCAGCAGCGGCGGCGGAAAGAGCTGGTCGGTCTCCCCAGTGACGATCAGGGTGGGCGTCGAATAACCGGCGAGCTTCGCCGGATCGTTCTCCGAGGCCGAGCCCCGGCTCCGCGCCCGCGCCGCCGGGCCCTCGCCGGTGTTGAACGACCGAATCTGCCCGTACAGATGCGCCATCACCGGTTCGCGTTCGCCGTAGTCGGGCGCCAGCGCCGCCGCGAACCCGGTGTTCTCCAGCAGCGAGCCGCGCGACTTGCGCCAGTCGGCGAGCGCATCGGTTACGATGCCGCCGGACGTGCAGGCGAGCACCAGGCAATCGGTGCGGTCGGGATGCGCGAGCGCGAATCCCATGCCCGTCACGCCGCCCATCGACTGACACACCAGCGACGCCGAGCCGATGCCCGCATCGTCGAGCACGGCGGCCAGATCGGCGGCGAAATATTTTGGGTCGAACCCGCCGGGCACGCAGATCGAACGGCCGAAGCCCCGATGATCGAACACGACGACCCGGTAACGCCCGGCGAAATACGGCACCTGCTGCCACCAGCTCGCGCCGTTGCCGCCCCGGCCATGGGCGAATGCGATGGCCGGCCCTTCCGTGCCATGCACCTCGTAGTAAATACTCGCACCGTGGTTTTCCACCGTCGGCATCGGCTCGCCTCCCCTGTTTTCCGGCATTGCAGCACATTCATGCGCGGGAGGGAAAGGCGGGACGGCTATTCCATGTTGGCGTGGAGATAGGAAAGCAGGTCCGATTTGACCTCTTCGACTTCACCCGCAATGCCGTCGACCGCGAGGTCGTACGTGTCCCAAAATGCCCACATCGGTGACCTTTGTCCCGGATGCGGCAGGTAATCGTCTCCGGCCATTTCGTATAGCGCCTTTGCTATCCGTGAATAATCCGCCCGCCCGGCGACAAGCGATGTGTGGAAGAGCTGAAATGCCCGCCGGGCGACGCGCGACCGCTCCCGGGGCGGACCGAACGCATTCAGCGCCGACAAAACAGCATCATTGGTCTTTGCCAGCGAAATATCGAACAGCCTCGGATCGCACTCGGCCTGATCGAGAATAACCGTGTCGGCCCAAGCGACGACCTCCGCCACCGATATCGCGCCGCATTGGATCGCGAGCGCCCGCGCCGTTGCTTCGACCTGAAGGTTCATTTCCGAAGTGTGTTCCATATCAAACCTGCGTCGGAATGAGAAAACATCGTCCCCACCATACAATCTGTTCTCCGATCGGACCCTATTCCATCGATTACAAATAAATCGCGTGTGCAAGCTTGACGCAGCACCGATATAGGTGTATATGCACTATATGAGTAATAACGACACGCGGCAGACCTCTCGCGACGCGGCCGATGTCGCGGCCTGCACCTGCGCGAATTTGCGCAAGGCGACGCGGGTCGTGACGCAGGCCTATGACGCCGCCTTGGCGCCGACCGGGCTGCGGGCGACGCAGTTCACGCTGCTTGCCACCTTGTCGCGGCGCCCGGACCTTCCCCTAACCCAATTGGCCGAAGCGCTGGTGATGGATCGGACGACGCTGACCCGTAACCTCAAGCCCCTGGTCGGACGCGGGTTGATCCGGGTTTACCAGGAGGCAGACGCGCGGGTCCGCAGGATCAGCCTGACCGACGACGGCAAGCGCGTACTCGACGACGCCCTGCCCCGGTGGCGGGAAGCCCAATCACGGCTTGTCGAAACCCTGGGACAGGACCGGTGGTCCGGGTTCCTCGACGATCTCGCGGCGACCGTAGCCGTCGCGCAAGGTTGATATTTTTTGTGCAATTAAGTGCATATGCATACATCGACAGGAGGACTCAACATGACCACGCACCACCAACATTCCGAATGGACATCCACGCGCAAGGCCGCCCTCGGCGGGATTCTTTCTATCTGGCTGGCCACGGCATACCTCATTGGATCGAGCCATCTGCTGACCAACGATCAGCAAGGCTTCCTGGCGCCGATCGCCGCCACGGTGGCGCTGCCCGTCGCCCTATTTCTGGCGTTCTACAATCTGGCGCCCGGCTTTCGACGCTTCGTATTGGCGCAGGATATCCGGACCCTGACACTGTTCCAGCACTGGCGGGTGGTCGGGCTCGTTTTCCCCGTGCTCTACGCCTTCGGCGTGCTTCCGGCATTGTTCGGCTGGGCGGCCGGGCTCGGTGACATCGCGGTCGGCCTTTCCGCGTTCTTTATCGTCAAGCGGTTGGGCCGCGACCCGGAATTCGCGACATCGACCAGCTTCATCGCATTCAATCTGCTCGGCCTGCTCGACTTTGTCGGCGCCGTCGTGACGGCCGGGCTTACCGCCGGCGCCTACACCGCGTTGATCGGCAATGGCGCGACCAGCGCGCCGATGGATGTATGGCCACTCAACCTCTTCCCGAGCTTCATCGTCCCCGCCTTCATCATCCTGCACCTGACCGTGCTGCTGAAGGTCCGCCACCTCCGCCGCGCCGCACGGACTCCCGTCCACGGATCGCTGCGCAGCGCTTAACCGGCGTCGGCGAACATCGCGGGCGCTGCTCCGCGGTATCCGCTGAATTCACGCGCAATCTGCATGAATCAATGAAAGGAACTTCAAAATGGTAAAGCCAAAAATCCTCGTCACCGCCGCGGCCGGACGCACCGGCGCATCTGTTGTCACCGAACTTCTCGCGCATGGATTTCCCGTCCGTGCGTTCGTCCGACGCCAGGATGCCCGGGCCGAGGCGTTGCGCGCCGCCGGCGCGGAGATTTTCGTCGGCGACCTCTTCGACTACCGCGACACGCGCCGCGCCATGGACGGTGTCCAGCGCGCCTATCACTGTCCG
>JBFFGE010000051.1:0-25184 GCA_041557595.1 Alphaproteobacteria bacterium | reverse complement strand
AATGCTCGAAGGCGCCGGTATGCCAGACGCGTTGCGCCCTTGCGGCGGCGAGCGGAGACGCTTTGAAGGTAATAAGCGACTCGCCTGCGGGCGCCTTGGTCGTGATTGGCCAGCCGGCCGAAAAGAAATCGGCGTGGCCCGTCAGCGGCAACAGACCCGCCGCGACGGTGAACGATAATATTGCAATAAATCTACGGGACATGGCTGAATCCTCTGCTCATAATCTGGTTGGGTTGCGAGAAACGACGCTGTATCCCTTTCGCTGATTTGGGGATTGCGATTGACGCGACTCTATCCTCATTTGAGCGAGAGGCGTCTAAAGTCCTCGTCAAGATCGCGTGAATTGGTTGTGAAAGAGAGCACCGAAATGCCGCCGAAGCGAAATCCACTACGACTGAATAAACTGCAATTGAAGACCCTTACCATTCTGCAGGCCTATGGCGACTCCGATCACGGCGTTGCCGACGGCGCGAACGGCGAGATCACGGTGACCGTCCCGGCGCCGCATGGCGACCACTTTCATGTCGGCGAGCATGTGGTGTTCCTGAAAGACGCCACCGGCCTCATCAATCAGAGCGTATGGACGGCGCTGGAGCGAAAAGGGCTGATCAAACCGTTGGTCTTTCCGACGATCTGTACGATTACGTCAGATGGCGTCGCCTATGACACGGGCCTGCAAGGCGCCATCCTGCACGGATCGGGGCATTAGGATGTTCCCGCAGGGGGAATTGCGCGATCTTCCGATAGCCGGGTCGAGCGATATCCTCACCGCGGCGATCGAATTGGCGGGCCGTCGCGTGGTCGACATCGGGTGCGGAAAAGGCGGGCCGACGCTTCATATGGCGCGCCAGGGCGCAGCCGCGTTGGGGATCGACCCCGATGCCGGCCGGATCGCCGCGGCGCGCGCGGCCGCTGCCCGCGAAGCGCTCGATGTGCGTTTCGAGGAGGGCGTTGCCCAGGCACTGCCCGTGGAGGATGGCGCGCTCGATGCGGCGGTGTTTACCAACAGCTTGCATCACGTGCCGCTCGACGCGATTGTCGATGCCCTGCGGGAAGCGGCGCGGACGTTGAAGCCGGGCGGCACGCTGATGGTGCTGGAGCCGGTGCCGGCCGGGCCCGAATTCGAAATTCAAAAGCTGTGGAACGACGAGACGGCGGTCCGCCGGCGCGCCTATGAAGAATTGGCGCGGGTCGGCGACTATGGCCTGGCCGCGCAACAGGAAGCGTTTTACGGCAGTACGGGCCGCTACCGGGATTACGAGGATTTTCAGGCTCAATTGACCGCGCGGAACGAGAAACACGCCGTGGCATTTGCTCAGCACGGCCCCGCTATTCGCGAGCGGTTTGCCGCCCATGCGCGCCGCGATGGCGACGTCTTCGTCACCGAGAAAGCGGTTCGGATCAATCTGTTCCTAAAGGCCGGTTAGACCATTTCCTGTTTAAATCGACTAAAATGAAATGGTCCATCTCTCGGTTTTTACGCAAATACGTCGTCGCGAACCGTTTCGGTTCGCTCGGGATTTGCTCTAGTCGCGCACCGCGGCGCGGCGCAGTCGATCGTTGATCGCGCGTCCGAGGCCGATTTCCGGGATCGGTGCGACGGCGATTGCCGAAAATTCCGGCCGGTCGAGCGCGTCGAGAAAAGCGAACAGATTGGCCGCCGCTTCGACCGGATCGCCATCCACGCTGAGGTTGAGCGTCGCGCCGTCGGTGGGCCCGAACCCGAGCAGGGCTTCGCCGACCTTCGCCGACCGGGCGTTCATCCGGAGCGGCAGTCCCGGCGCATAGTGGCTCGACAGCATGCCGGGCGATTTCGGGGCGCCGTCGTCCGCGGCGGCCACGCCGACCGGATGACCGAGCGCCTCCTCGATCGCTTCCTGCGTCACCCCACCTGGTCGGAGGATCGCGGGCGCCGCACCGCTGACATCGAGCACGGTTGATTCGAGGCCGATGGCGCAGGCGCCGCCATCGAGAATGATCGATACCGCGTCGCCGAGCGAGGCTGCCACATGGGCCGCGGTCGTCGGGCTCAGCCGGCCCGAGCGATTGGCGCTGGGCGCGGCGATCGGGACACCCGCCGCGCGCAGCAGGGCGCGGGCGTCGTCATGCGCCGGTACGCGCACCGCCACCGTGTCGAGGCCGGCGCAGGCAAGGCGCGAAATCGGGCTCCCTGGTCGTCGGGGCAGCACGAGGGTGAGCGCGCCCGGCCAGAATGTCGCCATCAAGAGGCGGGCAGTACGGTTTGCCGTGGCGTGGTTCGCCACCTCGGCGGCGTCCGGCAGGTGCACGATCAGCGGATTGAAGCTCGGCCGGCCCTTGGCGTCGAATATCGCCGCGACCGCATGGTCATCCGCGGCGTTTCCGCCTAGGCCATAGACCGTCTCGGTAGGGAAGGCGACTAGCTTGCCCGCCCGCAGGGCGCGGCCGGCCTCGGCCAGGGATTGCGGGGTTATCGGTTCGATGCGCGGCATCGGGCTGCCTTACACGGGGGCGACGGTGCTGGCAAGCGGCGCTACCTTGGTCTTGCACTGATAATTCGGGCGATGCAGAGTGTCGTCCAACCGGGGGTGTATGATGGTAGGCAAGGTCTTCAATATCGCGCAGCAAAAGGGCGGCGCGGGCAAAACCACGGTGGTGGTCAATCTGGCGGTCGCGTGGACGAAACAGCGCGGCAAGCGCGTCGCCCTGCTCGATGTCGATCCGCAAGGCAGTTCCAGCGTCTGGTACGAGGCGCGCGAGCATTACCTGGGTTCCGATGACACCGGGCTGACGTTCAGAAAATCCAGCGGGAGCCGCGCGGTCAATGAAGCGCGGGCGCTGGCGCGCGACCATGACGTGGTCGTGGTGGATATGCCGCCGCATGCGACATCCGCCGCCAATGCGGTGATTGCGGCGGCGAGCCTGGTCGTCGTGCCGGTGCAGCCGTCGCCGCTCGATTTCTGGGCGACGCTGCCGACCCTGGAGGTCGCGGCCGCGGCGAAGAAACCGGTGTTGCTGGTGCTCAACCGGGTGCCGCCGCGGGCCTTGCTGACGGCGACGATGATCACCCGGCTCGGCGATTACAAGGTACGTGTGGCGAAGTCGCCGCTCGGCAACCGGGTTGCCTTCGCCGAGAGCGTGGGCGCCGGTCGCACGGTGCTCAAGACCAAATCCGGCAGCAAGGCGGCGACCGAGGTGCGCGCGCTGGCGCGTGAGCTGATGCGGGTTGCCTGAATCGAGCGTTTCGCCATTTCCCCGCTTTATCTTATGGAGCTGTCTCGTTACTTTTTCGGCTCAATGATGGGGAGCGACACGCGATGACGAACAATACCGCGAAATACAAGATCGCAAATATTCCGGGCGACGGCATCGGCAAGGAGGTCGTGCCGGAAGGGCTTCGCGTGCTCGACGCGGCCGGCCGGAAATTCGGTATCGAATTCAGCTTTGCCGATTTCGACTGGAGCTGCGAGACCTACACCAAGACCGGCCGGATGATGCCGGAGGACGGCACCGACCAACTGCGCGAACATGACGCGGTCTTTCTCGGCGCGGTCGGTTTTCCAAGTGTCCCGGATCATGTCTCGCTCTGGGGCCTGCTGATCCCGATCCGGCGCGATTTTCATCAATACGTCAATTTGCGCCCGGTCCGGCTGTTGCCCGGCATCACCCCGCCAGTGCACGGCTACGAGCCCGGCGATATCGACTTCTATGTGGTGCGCGAGAATGTCGAGGGCGAGTATTCCGAGATGGGCGGCAAGATCTACGCCGGCACGGAACAGGAAACCGTGATTCAGGAGACGGTCTTTACCCGCAAGGGCGTCGACCGCATTCTCAAATACGCGTTCGAGTTGGCCATGACGCGCGACAAGAAGCACGTCACGTCGGCAACCAAGTCGAACGGCATCATCTACACCATGCCCTATTGGGACGAGCGCTTCCGCGAGATGTCGGCGCGTTATCCCGACGTCGAGACCGACCAGTACCATATCGACATTCTGACCGCGCATTTCGTGCGACATCCGGACTGGTTCGATGTCGTCGTCGGCAGCAATCTGTTCGGCGATATCCTGTCGGATCTGGGACCGGGCGTGACCGGGACCATCGCGGTGGCGCCGTCGGCCAACATCAACCCGGAAGGCGAGCATCCCTCGATGTTCGAGCCGGTGCACGGCTCCGCGCCCGACATCGCGGGGCAGGGCATCGCCAACCCGATCGGCCAGATCTGGTCCGCATCCATGATGCTGGACCACCTGGGGCAGCCCGAAGCGGCGGCCGCCATCGTCACGGCGATCGAAACCGTGCTGTCGGAGAAGGGCGCGCCGCTGACCCCCGATATGGGCGGCAAGGCGAATACGCAGGACCTCGGCAAGGCGATCGCGGAGGCGATTGGGTGACCACCCGCTACTTCGAGGACTGGCAGGTCGGCGACAGTTTCGAAACGCGGGGAATTACGGTCACGGAATCGCAGATAGTCGACTTCGCGCTGCTCTACGATCCGCAGTCGATGCATATCGACAAGACCTTCGCCGCCGAGGGCATGTTCGGCGAACTGATCGCCAGCGGCTTTCACACGCTGTCGATCAGTTTTCGGCTGTTCTACGACATGGGCTACGTCGTTCACTCCAACATCATCGGGCTTGGCCTTGATGAGGTGCGCTGGACCGCGCCGGTGCGCGCGGGCGACACGCTGCGCTGCCGGGTGGCGATCACCGCGCTGACGCCGTCGCGCTCCAAGCCCGACCGGGGCACCATGTCGTTCAAGTCGACCACGCTCAATCAGCGGGACGAGGAGGTGCTGCACTACACCAGCACGTGCATTCTCAAGAACCGGCCCGCGGAGTAGCGGGCGGGTGCGGCACGCAGCGGTCGCCATGGCAGTTCTGTGGGCCGTCCTGACCGCCGCGCCCATCTTCGGACAAGGTCTTCCCGCGTCCTGCCGCACCGTCCACGTTGTCGACAATGGCTGGCATACCGGCATCATCGTCCCGGCGCGGGATTTTCCTCATGCCCGGGAGTTGGGAACCGACTATTTCAGGGGCAAGCAGTGGTTGGAATTCGGCTGGGGCGATGCGGAATTCTATCAGGCGAAGGAAATTTCCGCCGGGCTCGCCTTGCGGGCGCTGTTCTGGCCGACCGAGGCGGTGATGCATGTCTACGGCTTCAACGGCGATCCGGCGCGCGTCTTTCGAAAGAACAAGATCGTCGCGCTGCACTTGACGGAACCGGGGTACCGGAAACTGCTGGACGGGTTGCGCGGCGGCTTCGCGCGCGATGCGCGCGGCCAGGTAACGCCCTTGAAGCCGGGCCTCTACGGCCGCAGCCATTTCTATCGGGGCACCGGCAGCTATTCGGTCATGCGCACCTGCAACACCTGGATCGCCGAAGTGCTCGCCGCCGGAGGCGTCGCCATCGACCCGGACGATGCGGCACGGGCCAGCGACGTGATGTGGCAGCTGCGGCGATTGCCGAAAGGGCGGTGCGCTGACGAAAATTGAGGTCGGTTGGCGGGTGTGGGGATGGTTTGGCGGTTTGTACGAAACGCATATCCTCGAATCCGGCACACACTTTTTGAGTGTAATAAAAAATAAAATTCTCTTTTTTGGGATTTGCATATTGCAGTACGATCCACGGGATGTTCCGATCGGCCAAATCATCGCGGGAGGACGTTTTCATGAGGCTGGAACGGCATGCGTATTGCGGATTGCAAAGGGCTTCGCGTCGCCATCGGCGGCCGCCTGACTTTATCGCCGTCGTCTTCGTTTTTGCCGTGACGCTGGCGGCAACACCGGCCGCTGCGGGAAGCTGGCGAACGGTGTCGTACCAGCCTTGGCTGAACACGGTCGCGATGACGGATGACGGGAAAGTTGCGTTTGCGGGCGGCAGGGAAGGTGGCGTCATCAAGAGCATCGATGGCGGCCGCTCCTGGACGATGGTCCTCAACGATGGCGTCAATGTGATGGGAGTGGCTGTCTCCCAAGATGGCAAAAATGTCGTCGCCGCGGGTGGCGGCGGGATGATCTACGCGAGTACGGATGGCGGCGCGACATGGACCTCGCGGCAAGTCGGTAAGAGCGATATCGCGGACGTCGCTATGTCGGGTGACGGCAAGGTGATCGTTGCCGTTGCGAAAGACGGAACCGCGCTGCGCAGTACGGACCGCGGCAAGCGCTGGCGCAACGGCCGGCTGGCGCGCGAAAATCTGAGCGGCGTCGCTATTTCGCGCGATGGGCGGCGGATGATCGCCGTCGGCTCGGAATTTGCCGCGACGAGCGCAGATGGCGGGAAATCATGGAAGTCGCATGGTTGGCGTGGCGGGGATAGCGACCGACGGTCATTGCGCGACGTCGCTGTCTCGGACGATGGACGGCGGGCTATCGCTGTCGGCTTGGGTGGCGTAATTTTGCTGAGCGAAGACGGTGGTGGGGTTTGGCGCGAACGACAGGGCGCTGGGCCCGGATTCAGGCGTGTTGCGATCTCGAGCGACGGATCGCGCGCCGTCGTCGGCGGCGACGACGGTCACGTCAGCTGGAGCGCGGATGGTGGCAAAAGCTGGCGCGAACCTGATCGAAAAGTTGCGGGACTCCTGAGCAGTCAGCGACGACCTACCGGTGTCGGATTGAGCGGAATTGCGCTGTCCGCCGATGGCCGACAGGCATTGGCAGTGGGAACCTATGGGCCGATCCTAGCCAGCGCTGACGGCGGCGGGAGTTGGGTGGTGCGACACGCGAAAGTGGAAAACACGATAGCAGTCGCAATGTCGGATGACGGTGTTCGGCAAATCGTTTTGGGCGAATCCGGTCTGGTTCTTCGGAGTAGCGACGGTGGCGCGACTTGGCAGAAAAAACTGCAATCTCGACCGGATATTTCCAGCATTGCGGCATCCCTCGACGGACGAATGATCGTCGGGGTCGGATTGTTCGGACGGTTCGAGTACAGCCGCGATGGCGGAGACACGTGGGAAGCCGGCGAGTTAGCCGCTGGACCGCATTTGAACAACGTGGCCGTTTCGGCGGATGGCCGCCTGATTGTTGCCGTCGGTTCGCGGGGCGCTTTCTTCGCCAGCGCCGATGGCGGCAAGACCTGGCAAGATTGGCGCCGGGGTCCGGATACCTTGACGGGCGTTTCGGTGTCCGAAGACCGCCGGCGAATCGTTGTCGTCGGGAATAAGGGGCGGTTGCTGGTGAGCGATAATTCCGGTGCGACATGGTCGGAAAATACTCTTGGCACCGGCGACCTGTTCGGCGTTGCCATGGCCGCGGATGGCCGCACGGTCGCCGCCGCGGGGCGGGAACTGATCCATAAGAGCCGGGACGGCGGTAAGACCTGGAAGACCACCGTACGCAAGAAGGCGACGATACGGCATGTCGCGATTTCCGGCGATGGCGGCACGGTGGTTGCGGTGGCGCTCGACGGCAAGATTCAGACGAGCGTGGATGGCGGCGACACTTGGCGCGAGGAGCGCCATGGTTCGGCCATGCTGCAGGGTGTCGCAGTGTCGCGCGACGGGCGCCGCGCCACCGCGGTGGGCGACTACATGCACATTCTGACGTGGAGCAGGTAGTCGACAGGGCGGGCCGAAAGGAAAAACGGGAGCGCCTGAGCGCCCCCGTCATTCTCTAAGAATAGTGGAAACAGGCGATCAATCGTCGCCGGCCGCCGCTTCCTTGGCGATTTCGGCCGCGACTTTCTCGGCCGGCTGATAGATTTCCGCCCCTTCCGCCTTGAACTTCTCGGACATGTCGAACATGCCCTGTTCGGCGAAGTCGCGAATTTCCTGGGTGATCTGCATGGAGCAGAATTTCGGCCCGCACATCGAGCAGAAATGCGCGACCTTGGCGCCCTCGGCGGGCAGCGTCTGGTCGTGGAAATCCTCGGCGGTTTCCGGATCCATGGCTAGCTTGAACTGGTCGCGCCAGCGGAAATCGAACCGCGCCCGGCTGAGCGCGTCGTCCCACAGGCGAGCGCCCGGATGTCCCTTGGCGAGGTCGGCGGCGTGGGCGGCGATCTTGTAGGTGATCACCCCGTCCTTCACGTCCTTGCGGTTGGGCAGGCCGAGATGCTCCTTCGGCGTGACGTAGCACAGCATCGCGGTGCCGAACCAGCCGATCATGGCGGCCCCGATGGCGCTGGTGATGTGGTCGTAGCCCGGCGCCGTATCGGTGATCAGCGGTCCAAGCGTATAGAAGGGCGCCTCGTGGCAATGCTTGAGCTGCTCTTCCATGTTGACCTTGATCTTGTGCATCGGCACGTGGCCGGGGCCTTCGATCATTACCTGCACGTCGTGCTTCCAGGCGATCTTGGTGAGTTCGCCCAGCGTGTGCAGTTCGCCGAATTGCGCCTCGTCGTTGGCGTCGGCGATGCAGCCCGGCCGCAGCCCGTCGCCCAGCGAGAAGCTGACGTCGTACTGCTTCATGATCTCGCAGATTTCCTCGAAATTGGTGTAGAGGAAATTCTCCTTGTGATGGGCGAGGCACCATTTGGCGAGGATCGAGCCGCCCCGGCTGACGATGCCGGTGACGCGTTTCGCGGTCATCGGGATGTAGCGCAACAGCACGCCGGCATGGATGGTGAAGTAGTCGACGCCCTGTTCGCACTGCTCGATCAGCGTGTCGCGGTAGACGTCCCAAGTCAGGTCTTCGGCGACGCCGTCGACCTTCTCCAGCGCCTGGTAGATCGGCACCGTGCCGATCGGCACCGGCGAATTGCGGATGATCCATTCGCGGGTGTCGTGAATGTCCTTGCCGGTCGACAGGTCCATCACCGTATCCGCGCCCCAGCGGGTCGCCCAGACCATTTTTTCGACTTCCTCGGAGACCGAGGAGGACACCGCCGAATTGCCGATGTTGGCGTTGATCTTCACCAGGAAGTTTCGGCCGATGATCATCGGCTCGGTTTCCGGATGGTTGATGTTGGACGGAATGATCGCGCGGCCGCGGGCGATTTCGTCGCGCACGAATTCCGCCGTCACGAACTCCGGAATTTCCGCGCCGAAGGTCTCGCCGTCGCCGTAGAATTCGGAGCGGCCGAGATTTTCGCGGGCGGCGATATATTCCATCTCCGGCGTGATGATGCCTTTGCGCGCATAGTGAAGCTGCGAGACATTGGCGCCCGGTTTGGCGCGGAGCGGTCTGCGTTTGTTGGTGAATTCCGCGACGGCGCGCGGATCGCCTTCCTTGCGGTGATTGTCCTCGGGCCGGACTTCACGGCCTTCGTATTCCTCGACGTCACCGCGGGCCTGGATCCAGTCGGCGCGCATCGGCGGCAGCCCTTTTTGCACGTCGAACCTGGCGTTTTCCTCGGTATAGGGGCCGGAGGTGTCGTAAAGCCGTACCGGCGCTTCGTTTGCCGAGGGTTCCAGGACGACTTCGCGGAACGGCACCTTCAGGTCGCCCTTGGCGCCGCTGTCGACGTAAACCTTGCGCGAGCCGGGGATCGGCCCCGTCGTGATGACGATGTCTTCGGGATCTCTAGGCATATCGGACCTCCTTCAATGCGGTCAGGAGATCCGGGAAAAGTCTGCGGGGCGGTCTGGCAGGGTCCGTGTCGTTTTCTTAGGTTGGCCCTGTCACCAGTTCCTTCCCTCCGCCGGCATTACCCGGATCAGGTTCTCAGGGTCACCGCACGGTTGTTCGAACGAACGTTTCAGCGGACTCTCAGCCCCTTCGCGGGGCCCCCCCAGGATGGGCAGCATAGTGCCGGGCGGAATCGATTTCGTCAATCTATCCGCGTCGGCCGCGGAGATGCCCATTTCGGTGCGCCGGACAGCGTCCGCGCGCGCCGGAGAATAGTGGTTCGAGTCGCCGCGGCGGGTCAATTTACGCGGTGCGCTCCGGCACCGTCCGCCCCAACCCGTCGAACAGGTCGAGCATGCGTTCGCGCCAATCGTGCAGCGGATCGTCCGGGTGCAGCAGATGCAGCGGGCTCACCGCGCGGGCCCATTGGAAAGCGCCGAAAATCAAGTAATCGGCATAGGCGGGCGCTTCGCCGGCAAACCATTCCTGGGTGCCGAGCACCGCGTTGAGCGGTCCCAGCGTTTCCCGGAAAGCTCCGAAATGCGCTCTGCGCTCGCCGGCGACCTCTTCCAGGCTCATGCCGAATCGCTTTTCCCGCGTCTTGCGGAAGTATTCTTTGTCGACATCGTCGATACTCTCGTAAATGTCATAAAGAATTGTCTTCACGAGCGCCGGGTGGAGCGTCGTGTCGGCCCAGTCGCTGATGTCTTTGGTGGCGCTGCGGCCTCCCGGCCCGCCGAACAGCGACGGAAGGTCGGGATAGGTGTCCTCAAGATACTCGGCGATGGGCCAGGATTCGCAGACCACGGTCTCGGCGTCCTTCAGCACCGGCACGAGTTTTTGGCCGCTGAACGCGATGATGTCCTTGTCGGTGAAGCGGACCGGTTCGCAGGTGACCTCCAACCCTTTATGCGCCAGCGCCAGGCGGCTGCGCCAACAGTTGGGGCTGAAGCGTAAATCCTTCGCGCCGCACAGATCGTACAGAATTCGGGTCATCGGGCGTTCGCTCCCTAAAGCGGCCAGACCCACAGGATCATCGGGACCGCGACAATGGCGATGAGAATTTCAAGCGGCAATCCCATCGGCCAATAGTCGCCGAACCGGTAACCGCCCGGGCCCATGACCAACACGTTGGACTGGTGGCCAATCGGCGTCAAGAAAGCGCAGGACGCGCCGACCGCCACCGCCATGAGGAACGGATCCGGACTGACGCCGAGCCGCTGCGCGATTCCGGCGGCGAGCGGCGCCATCAATACCGCGGTCGCCGCGTTGTTCATCGCGTCGGACAGCATCATCGTGGCGACCAGGACGACAGCCAACATCCCCCATGGCGGCAGGTACGCGCTCGTGCCGGCGATGCCGTCGGCGATCAGCGCCGAGGCGCCGGACGCCTCCATGGCGAGGCCGACCGGAACCATCGCGCCCAGCAACACCAGGATCGGCCAGTCGACGGCGTTGTAGGCGCCCCGCAGCGTCACCTTGCCGGTCAGGAACATCACGACGACGGCGGCAAGAAACGCGATCGGCACGGTCACCAGTCCCAGCGCGCTGCACAGGATGGCGACCAGGAAGATGCCGGCGGGCAACAGGCTGGGCGTGCGGTGCAGGGTCAGGTCGCGCTCGGCCAGCGGCAGGCAGCCGAGGTCGGCGAGTTCCTCTGGCATGGTGTCCGTGTCGCCCTGCAGCAGCAGCACGTCGCCCGGTGCGAAGCGGACCTGGTTGAGTCGCCCCCGCACCGCCTCGCCGTGACGCGCGATGGCGATCAGGTTGATGTGATGCCGCGTCGTCAGGCGGACCTGGTCGGCGGTCCGGTTGATCAGGCGCGATCTCGCCATGACCACCGCCTCCATCATGCCGACGGTTTCCGACCGCAGCACGTCCGGATCGAGATCGCGGCTGCCGACCAGGCTCAACCCGGTTGCTTTCACCGATTCCTCGATCGACTGCGCGTGGCCTTCGAGCAGCAGATGGTCGCCCGCGCGAAGCAATGCCCCCCATGCGGGGGCGAGCCTCTCTCGTTCGCCGCGGATCAGCGATACGAATACGATGTCGTCGCCGATCCCGGCGGCATAGGCATCGCGGATCGTCTTGCCGGCGAGCGCGCTGCCTTCGGGTATTTCCACCTCGGTGATGTAGTCCTCGATGTCGAACATGGTCTCGGATTTACTGCGGTCGCCATGGGACGGAATCAGCCGCCAGCCGACCACGGAGACGAACACCACGCCGACCGCGGCGATCGCTGCGCCGACGGGGGTAAAGGCGAACATGCCGAAGGCGCCGTCCGCGTAATCTGCCCGGATCGCCGCCACGATGATGTTGGGGGGCGTGCCGATCAAGGTGGTCAGGCCGCCAAGCAGCGATCCGAAGGCCAGCGGCATCAGCAATTCGCGGGGCTCGCGGCCCGATTTCTTGGCAATCTGCAGCACCACGGGCAACAGCAGAGCCAGGGCCCCGACATTGTTCATTAAGCCGGACAACGCGGCGACGAGGGCGGTAATCGCGCCGACCTGGAGCGAGGGGCCGAGCTCCGCCTCGGCCAGACGTTTGGCGACCCAGCCGACCACGCCCGATACCTGCAGGGCGCGGCTGATGACCAGGACGGCGGCGACCGTGATCACGGCGGGATGTCCGAAACCGATAAATGCGGATTCCGGCGGGATGATTCCGCCGAACAGCACCGCCAGCAGCGCAAGCAGGGCGACGATGTCGTAGCGCCAGCGGCCCCACATGAACAGCGCCAGCGTCGCCGCCAACACGGCAAAAACGTAAAATTGTTCTCCGGTCACCCCCGCCCCTCCGGCCCCTCGTTTGGCCGGCAGGGTAGGGAACCGGCTCGCCGGATGCAATTCCTGCGCGAAAGGGCCGTGTCGGCCCGGCGCGCGCTGGGGCAACGCACCACATTCCATCTTGACTATGGCCCCGGCAACAAGTAGCCCCACTGCGCTGCGGCCGCTTGCAATTCGGACTGGAGCACGCCGGAAGATCGGCCGCCGGATTTAGGGAAAATCGTCGCTTGTACGAGAAGGAAAGACCGCGATGAATAAGCCGCAGGAACGTCCCGCGCGCCCATTCTTTTCCTCGGGACCCACGGCGAAGCCGCCGGGCTGGACTCCCGACGTTCTGCGGGACGCGCTGCTCGGGCGGTCGCACCGGTCGAAAGAAGGCATCGCGCGACTTCAGGAAGTCTCCGATCGGACTCGTGATTTATTGTCGATCCCGGCCGATTTCCGCGTCGGCATCGTGCCCGCGTCGGATACCGGCGCTATCGAGATGGCGCTTTGGTCGTTGCTCGGCCCGCGTCCCGTCGATGTGTTGAGCTGGGAGAATTTCGGATCCATGTGGGTCACCGATGTTGTCGATCAGCTGAAACTGAACGATACGCAGGTATTCGAAGCGCCCTATGGCGAGCTGCCGGATCTATCGGCGGTCGATCAGGATCGCGACCGGGTCTTCGTCTGGAACGGGACCACGAGCGGCGTTTGCTTGCCCGACGGCGACTGGATCGCCGCCGACCGCGGTGGACTGACGCTGTGCGACGCCACCTCGGCGGTCTTTGCGATGCCGCTGCCGTGGGACAAGCTCGACGCGGTGACGTGGTCCTGGCAAAAGGCGATGGGCGGCGAGGGCGCACACGGCATGCTCGTCCTCAGCCCGCGCGCGGTCGAGCGACTGGAAAGCTACACGCCACCCTGGCCGATGCCGAAAATTTTCCGCATGACGAAAAAGGGCAAGCTCGACGAGACCATCTTCCAGGCGGCGACGATCAACACGCCATCGATGTTGTGTGTCGAGGATGCGCTGTTTTCCCTGAAATGGATGGAATCGATCGGCGGCGTGCCGGCCGTCCAGGCGCGCTCGCGCGAAAGTCTCGACAGCGTCGCCGCATGGGTTGCGCAGAGCCCGTGGGCCGAGTTTCTCGCCAAGGATCCGGCGACCCGGAGTTGCACGTCGATTGTCGTGTCGATCGGCGCGGGCGCGGGGCTCGATGGCGATGCCTGGGCCGCGGCGCCTGCGGCCATCGATAAATTGCTCGCGGCCGAAGGCATTGCTTTTGACACCAAGAACCACCGCGCGGCGCCACCAAGTTTGCGAATTTGGGGCGGTGCGACAGTCGATCCCGCGGACATCAAGGCGCTGCTGCCCTGGTTGGATTGGGCGCTTGCCGAATTCACCAAATCGGCGGCGGCATAGGGGATAGCACCGATGCCGAAAGTTCTGATTTCCGACAAATTGAGCCCGGATGCGGTAACCGCCTTCGAGGAACGCGGTGTCGATGTCGATTTCAAGCCGGGTTTGGACGCGTCGGCCCTGCTGGAATGCATTCACGAGTATGACGGGCTCGCCATTCGGTCGGCGACCACGGTGACGCCCGAAGTTCTGGCGCGGGCGGAGCGGCTCAAGGTGATCGGACGGGCCGGCATCGGCGTGGACAACATCGATCTTCAGGCGGCGACCCAGAAGGGTGTCGTGGTGATGAACACGCCGTTCGGCAACACCACCACGACCGCCGAACACGCGATTGCAATGATGATGGCGCTGGTCCGGCAGATCCCCGCGGCGAATACGTCTACCCAGGCCGGAAAGTGGGAAAAATCCCGCTTCATGGGCATGGAGGTGACCGGCAAGACGCTGGGGCTGATCGGGGCCGGAAACGTGGGTTCGATCGTGGCCAATCGGGCCCAGGGCCTGAAAATGAAGGTTGTCGCGCACGATCCCTACCTGTCGCCGGAACGCGCGATCGAAATCGGCGTGGAGAAGGTCGATCTGGACCGATTGTTCGCCCGGGCGGATATCATCACCATTCACACGCCGCTGACCGATTCCACCCGGAACCTGCTCGATGCCGCAGCTTTCGCGAAAATGAAGCCGGGCATCCGCATCGTCAACTGTGCGCGCGGCGGTATCGTCAACGAGGCCGATCTGCGTGCGGCGCTGGATAGTGGTCAGGTCGCGGGCGCGGCGGTGGACGTGTTCCTGGAAGAGCCGGCGAAAGACAACGTTCTGTTCGGACATGAAAACCTCATCGCGACGCCGCATCTCGGGGCGGCGACACAGGAAGCGCAGGAAATCGTCGCCGTCCAGGTCGCCGAGCAGATGGCGGATTACCTGATGACCGGCGCGGTGACCAACGCGGTCAACATGCCGTCGATTTCGGCGGAGGATGCGCCGCGCCTGAAACCCTATATGTCGCTTGCCGAGAAACTCGGCAGCTTTATCGGCCAACTCGCCGAAACCAGTTTGAAAGAAGTGAATATCGAGTTTCAGGGTCATGTGGCCGAACTCAACATCCGCCCCCTCGTTTCCGCCGTCCTGAACGGGCTGCTGCGACCCCAGCTCGATGTCGTCAATATCGTGAGCGCGCCGTTGCTGGCCCGCGATCGCGGAATCGATATCAGCGAGACGATCCACGAGACGCCCGGCGACTATGAGACGCAAATCACGGTGACGGCGGTAACCGAACGGCAGTCGCGCTGCGTCTCCGGCACCCTGTTCGGCGGCGACCGCCCGCGCATCGTCGAAATCAATCAGTATCCAATTGAGGCCGAACTCGGCGAGTTCATGCTGTATACGAGCAACAACGACAAGCCGGGCGTTATCGGCCAATTGGGGCAAACGCTTGGCGATGCGGGAGTCAATATCGCAACGTTCCATCTTGGCCGGAGTGGACCGGGCGGAGACGCGATTGCGTTGCTCCAGATCGATCAGGCTCTGGACAAGGCAATGGTCGACCGCATCGCCGCGTTGCCGAATGTGACGCAGGCCAAGGCGTTGAAATTCTGAGGCAATGAGATGGTGCGTCTTGCAGCGATTCTGATATTGCTCACCGCGACGCCCGGATTGGCCAAAACTTGGCGGGCGCTGCCGGCCGATCTGCTGAAGGATGTCGAAACCATCACCCGCGACGACGAGACCGGGTCGGTGAAGGTCCGGGCCGCGGGGCGGTACTACCGGCTGTCCGTGGCCGACGGCAAGCCGGTTCTGCAGCGCACGTCCGCGCCGGTCGAGGCGCCGCGTCCGAAGGACGCCATCCCCCACAGCCGCGTCGCCACGGGCGCGAACGACATCGCCGCCGCCTGGCTCGCCGGGGCGACGGGCCGCTACGCGCACGGTGTCCTTGGCGATGCGATCGAAGCCTCGGAACTTCGGGTGCGGACGCGCCAGGGCAAGGAGCTGGTCTTTAGGCTGCTGCAGGACTCGGTGTTCGAGGATCTGACGCCGCGCCTGACCGATATCGATGGCGATGGCCGCGACGAAATTCTGCTGGTTCGTTCACATGTCGAGGCTGGCGCCGCGGTGATGCTGCTGGGACTGCGCGGCGAGCGGATAACGCGGCTGGCGGAGTCCCCGGCAATCGGGGCTGTCCCATCGCTGGCTCAATCCGATCGGGGCCGCGGATTTCGATGGCGACGGGCAGATCGAAATAGCGGTTATCGAAACGCCGCATCTTGGCGGGCAGTTGGTGCTCTATGAAATCGATGGCAGCCGGTTGCGCGAGGTTGGCCGCTATGCCGGGTTTTCCACCCACGTCATCGGGTCGACGATTCTCGATATGTTCGTGGTGCTGGACGTGAACGGCGACGGGGTGCCCGATATCGTTCTGCCCGATCAGGCGCGGCGGCAACTGCATGCGGTTACCCTGACCAAGGGGCGTTTATCGCTCATTTCGTCGCTCAAGCTCGACCGGCCGGTAACGATGTCGATCGTGGCGGCGGATTTGGACCGAAATGGCAAGGCGGATATCGTTTTTGGCGATAAAGGCGGTTTTCTCAATGTAATTCAGCGGTAGTATGCACCGTTCAGCCATCCTCCGGCAGGCGTCGCCGGAATATCCCAGGCCGGTGAGGAAGCCGGCAATCCTCGAGAACAAGGCTTTGACACAGCAATGGTAACCTCCGCCGACAAGGCGCTTCTGCCCGACGGATTGCGGGATTCGCTGCCGCCCGCCGCGGGACATGAGGCCGCCGTGCACGAGGCGCTGCTGGCGACCTTCGTCGCGCGCGGCTATGAGCGCGTTGACCCGCCGATGGTCGAATTCGAGGACAGCCTGCTCGACGGCGCCGGCGATTCCGTGGCGCTGTCGACCTTCCGGCTGATGGATCCGGTCAGCCAGAGAATGATGGGCGTGCGGGCCGATATGACACCGCAAGTCGCGCGTATTGCCATGACGCGGTTGCACAAGGCGCCGCGGCCGCTGCGTCTGTGCTATGGCGGTTCGGTCTTGCGCGTGCGCGGCAGCCAGTTGCAGCCGGAGCGGGAGTTTCGCCAGGCGGGCGTCGAATTGGTTGGTGCCGACGAGGCGACCGCCGATATTGAAGTCATTTTGCTGGCACAAGACGCATTGCGGGCCGCCGGTGCGCAGCGGCTGACGGTGGACCTGACTTTACCCGCGCTGGTGCCGGCGGTTTTTGATCGATGCAAGCTCGATGACGGCGTGCGTGCGGAACTGCGCGCCATGCTCGCGCGGAAGGATGCGGCCGGGGTCGCCGAGATCGGCGGCAGGGCGGCCGGCGACCTGGAGAAGCTGTTGGCGGCGTCGGGCAGCGCGAGCGAGGCGCTTGCGGCGCTCTCCGCGATTTCCTTCGAGGGCGCGGCGGCGTCAGAGCTGGCCAGGCTTGGCACGGTGGTCGCGGCGCTGGAGCGCAAGGCGCCGGACTTGGCGGTCACTATCGACCCGGTCGAAAATCGCGGGTTCGAGTACCATAGCGGTCTGAGCTTTACGTTTTTCGCGAGCGGCGTTCGGGGCGAGCTCGGCTGTGGCGGCCGTTATCTGGCCGGCGGCGATGGCGAGCCGGCCACCGGGTTTTCCTTGTTCCTGCAGAACCTGCTGCGGGCGTTGCCGCCGCCGGTCGCGGTCGAACGTGTGTTGCTGCCGGTCGACGCCGATCAATCGGCGGGGGCGACGCTACGGGACCAGGGCTGGATTACGGTCGAAGCGCTGGTCGCGGTCGCGGATTTGGCGGCCGAGGCGCGGCGGCTCAACTGCACTCACTGTCTGGTCGACGGCAAGGTCGTGGCGATCCAAGAAAAGGGGAAATAGGCGTGACGAATGTCGTGGTCATCGGGTCGCAATGGGGCGATGAGGGCAAGGGTAAGATTGTCGACTGGCTGTCCGAACGGGCCGATGTCGTTGTGCGGTTCCAGGGCGGGCATAATGCCGGTCATACGCTGGTCATCGGCGGGGAGGTGTACAAGCTGAGCTTGCTGCCGTCCGGCGTGGTACGGCCCGGGAAAATATCGGTTATCGGCAATGGCGTCGTGGTCGATCCCTGGGCGCTGCTTGATGAGCTCGCCCGCCTCGAGGGACAAGGCGTTACCCTGACGCCGGACTCGCTGAAACTCGCCGAAAATGCCGCCCTTATTCTGCCGTTGCATAGCGAACTCGACCGGGCGCGCGAGGCGGCGCGCGGCCGGGGCAAGCTGGGAACCACGGGCCGCGGTATCGGCCCGGCATACGAGGACAAGACGGCGCGCCGGGCGATACGCGTCTGCGATCTCGCCGATGCGTCGGTTCTGGAATCCAAGGTCGACGAACTGCTGATCCACCACAATGCGCTGTTGCGCGGTTTCGGAGAGGCGGAGATCGATCGGGCAGCGCTGCTCGCCAAGCTGCGGGACGTGGCGCCGAAGATCCTGCCCTATGCCTGCGCCACCTGGCGCCTGCTGAACGACGCGCGCCGCGACGGCAAGCGTATCCTGTTCGAGGGCGCGCAAGGCATCATGCTGGACGTGGATCACGGGACCTATCCATTCGTGACGTCGTCGAACACCGTCGCCGGACAGGCCTCGACCGGCTCGGGGATCGGGTTTCAGGCGGCCGGATACGTCCTTGGCATCACCAAGGCCTATACGACGCGCGTCGGCAGCGGGCCGTTTCCGACTGAGCTGGAAGACGAGACCGGCAAGGCGCTGGGCGAACGCGGCCACGAATTCGGCACCGTTACCGGCCGGCAGCGCCGTTGCGGCTGGTTCGACGCGGTGATGGTGCGCCAGGCGGTCAAGGTCGGCGGCATGGACGGGATCGCGCTGACCAAACTCGACGTGCTGGACGGATTCGATGAATTGAGGGTTTGCGTCGGATACCGAATCGACGGGCAACGCTACGACTACCTGCCCGCATCGATGAAGGCGCAGGCGGCGGCGGAGCCGATCTACGAAACCATGGAAGGCTGGTCGGACAGCACGCAGGGCGCCCGGTCCTGGGCGGCGCTGCCGGCAACCGCGGTAAAATATATCCGCCGGATAGAAGAGCTTATCGAAACGCCGGTCGCGCTGTTGTCGACCAGCCCGGAACGCGAGGATACGATCCTGGTCCGCGATCCTTTCGCCGGATAGCCGAATGCGCGTTTGACGGGAAAAATTTCCTTGCTCGTTCCCGTGGACCGTCTTATCCGATAGGCGGTTGAAACGGCGTAAGACACAATGGCTCTATCTCCGACCGGCGACGTGGACGACTCGGTTCTGGTCAACGGCCGCTACGCGGTTCACCCGGACCGGGCATTGGTCGACCTCGACGTCGGGCCTGCCAGGGCCTTCGCGACCACGGAATTGCGCGATGCGTCGCGCCCGCTATTCGCCCTGCTCAGCGACCCACGGTATCCGCCGCGTTTCGATCTGGTGCAGATCATCCGCCGGATCGACCATCGACACCTGGTGCGGGTGGTCGATTGGGGCGTGATTCCCTGGCCGACGGATCATACGCACAAGGCCGCGCTGGTCCTGGAACGGCCCAAGGGCGCCAAGGTGCTGCCGTCGCTGTCCGCGGAAATTGCGCCCTTCAAGGAGGAAGCGCTGATCCGCCGCGTCATCCATCCGATGACCCAGGTGCTCAGCGAGTGCTATTATCAGGGCATTTCCCATCGCAATATCCGGCCGGATAACCTGTTTTATGACGGCGCGGGGGATACGGCGCCGATCATGTTGGGGGATGGGCTGTCGTCGCCCGCGGGCATTGCCCAGGCAATCGGTTACGAGACCATCGATTGCGGCCTGGCCGACCCCGCCGGGCGCGGCGAGGGGGACAGCCGCAACGATTTGTACGCGCTGGGTGCGACGATGGTCGCCCTGCTGCTGGGCCAATGTCCGTTCCGGGGCATGAGCGACGAAGAAATTCTCGCGAAGAAGATGGAATTGGGCAGCTACCACGCGATGCTCGGCGACTTCCGCGTTTCGCTCACGGTGATGGAGGTTCTGCGCGGCCTGCTGCACGACGATGTCGGCGAACGGTGGGGCATCGATAGTCTGAACAAATGGGTCGGCGGTCGGCGGCTTAGCCCGAAACAGCAAATCATGCCGGCCAAGGCGGTGCGGCCGCTCGAGTTTGCCGGCGCGGAACACTACACGGCGCGCGACGTAGCGGAAGGTTTCAGCCGCCACTGGGACGCAGCGATCGGGTTGGTGACCGACGGCACGATGGACAACTGGCTTCGCCGCAGTCTCGCGGACGACAACCGGACCGAGGCGGTGAAGATCGCCAAGGAATTCGACCGGAATTCGATCGACGCATCGAAAGACGCCATGTTGGCGCGCGTCTGCATCGCGCTGGATCCCTCGGCGCCGCTTCGCCTGCGCGATTTCCGGGCGACCCTGGATGGGGTTGGACAGCTGGTTTCGAGCAGGCATGCCGACGAGACGATTTGCGACCTGTTTCGAAAGTTGATGCGCGAGAACCTGTTGGCGTTCTGGATGGACATGCGTCAGAACCCGTCGCCCGACCACTTCCGTTTCGTGTCGCAATATGAGAAAGCGCGGCCATATCTCGACAGACCGGCTATCGGCCACGGGATCGAGCGCGCGATCTACGATCTCGACCCGACGTCGCCCTGCCGCTCGCCGCTTCTGCAGAACGAATTCGTGGTGACGATGGACCAGCTATTGCCTGCGCTAGAACGCGCAGCGGCGATCAATCCGGGGAACGCGGTCAATCTCGTCGACCGGCATGTCGCGGCGTTCATCACGGCCCGGATGAAGGCGTCGATCGTCTCCCACCTTCGGGAGCTGGAGGAGGCGGCAACGCCGATCGACGCGGCGCTTGCATCGACACGGATCCTGGCGGCGGTGCAGGACAATACCGCCACCCACAACGCGCCTGCGATTTGCGCGGCGGCGGCCGCCATGTTGGAGGTGTGCGCCGAGCGGTACTACAATCTGAGCCGGCGCAAGGTGGTCGTCACGGAATTGAAGAAAACAGCGAAGGCCGGGATCATTCGGGACCTGCTGACGGTCATCGACAACCAGGATGATTTGTCGGCGGACCGTACGCATTATCAATTTGCGGTGTCGGAATATGTGTCGACGCTGCTGCAATTGCAGCGGCTGGACTATGAGCGCGCGAACCGGAAAGAACTGGCGAAGGAATTCGGCGCGCAGATTTCATCGCTGGTTTCCGGTGTCGTGGCGACCGTTGCCGTGCTGGTGATCGTCCTCGTGAAACTGTTTTGAGCGGATAGAATGGCGGGAACCGCGAATACGACGGAAAGCGCGAAGGCGCGGAAAAAGACGGGCTCGGTCCTGTTCTGGATTCTGGGGGCGAGCGCCCTGTTCGCCTTTTACGAAAGCTTTGCCCTGCTCGCGATCGGGATGGTGCCGACGCTGGTCGCGGTGACGATCGACCGCACCCGTAACCGGAATGCGGCGCGCACGGTCGCCTATATCAATTTCGCAGGTTGTCTGCCCTGGCTGATGGATTACTGGCTGGCCGGCGGCGGCATCGAGCGGGTCCTCAATATCGTCAGCGACCCGTATGCGTTGCTGATCATGTACACCGCGGCGGCGGCCGGCTGGATGCTGTATTTCGCGCTGCGGCCGGTGGTTTCCGCCTATTTGGGCGTGGCCGCGGAGATCAAGGAAGTGCAATTGAAACGCCGGCAGGCGCAGATCGTCGATGTCTGGGGCGCGCCGGTGCGCGAAGAGGCGGAGGCGAGCGACCTGCTCAATCCGGGGCGGGCGGACGACCGGGAAGGAACGCCCGCCGCGCAAGCCGCGGAGTAGCGCCGCGGGCCATCCGAGTTAACGAGATGCGAGCCGCTCCCTATCTCCTTATTCTTACGCAAATACGTCGTCGCAAACCGTTTCGGTTCGCTCGGGATTTGCTCCAGATCACCCTGCCTTTAATTGGAATCAACTAAAGGCAGAAAGGTTGATCGATTCCATAAAGATTGAGCAGCTTGAGTGAGCCCGAATGGGCGCACGCTGCGCTAGCCGGCGTGCGCCGCCTGCGCTTCGTTCGCCGCCATTTGCGCGTCGTTCGCGGCCGTGCGCATCGCTTTTTGCAGCTTTTCGAAGGCGCGGACTTCGATCTGTCGGACCCGTTCGCGGCTGATCTTGTAGACCTTGCTGAGATCTTCCAGCGTCGACGTTTCCTCCGACAACCGGCGTTCCGTCAGAATGTGACGCTCGCGGTCGTTGAGTACGCTCATGGCATCGCGCAGCATTGCCCGGCGCTTGGTCAGTTCGTCCGCCTCGGCCAGCAAGATTTCCTGGCTATCGCCTTCGTCTTCCAGCCAATCCTGCCATTCGCCGTCGCCGTCCATGCGGACCGTCGCGTTCAGCGAATTGTCGGGCGCGCTCATCCGCCGGTTCATGGACACCACGTCCTGTTCCGGCACGCTGAGTTCGGTCGCGATCTTCTTGACGGTTTCGGGGTGGAGATCGCCTTCGTCGAAGGCCTGCAACCGACCCTTGATCTTGCGCAGGTTGAAGAACAGCTTTTTCTGCGCGGCCGTGGTGCCGATTTTCACCAGCGACCAGGAGTGCAGGATGTATTCCTGGATCGAGGCGCGGATCCACCACATCGCATAGGTCGCGAGGCGGAAGCCGCGTTCCGGATCGAACCGCTTGACCGCTTGCATCAGGCCGACATTGCCCTCGGAAATCAGGTCGCTCAGCGGCAATCCATAGCCACGGTAGCCCATCGCGATTTTCGCGACCAGACGCAGATGGCTCGTCACCATCTTGTGCGCGGCCTTGGTGTCGCCATGCTCGCTCCAATTCTTGGCGAGCATGTACTCCTCGCCCTTTTCGAGCATGGGAAATTTGCGAATATCCTGCAAATACCGTTGCAGGTTGCCCTCGGGGCTGATCACCAGACTGGGAAGGGTCGTCGCCATCAGGAAATCTCCATTCTGTCAGTGAATTAGCACTCTCCCCAAGCGAGCGCTATAATAACACACCGTTCAATTAAGTCAATGATTTTACGATCACCAGCGCACTTTAGATCACTCCGGGCAAGCTAATCCGCCTTTAAGGCGTCCATAAGGCGTTGCATGTCATCTGGTAAAGCGCTGGAAAATTTCAACCTCTCGCCGGATGTCGGGTGGTCAAACCCGATAACGACCGCGTGAAGCGCCTGGCGCGAAAACGCCCCGGCCGCGGCCGCCGCCGCCGCGCCAAGTCCGCGTATCCGGTTGCCGCCTGCGCGGCCGTATACCGGGTCGCCGATCAACGGATGACCGATATGGGCAAGGTGCACGCGGATCTGGTGGGTGCGGCCGGTGGCGAGGTTGCAGCGGATCGCGGCTGCGTGGGTGCCGAAGCCGCGCTCCGTAACGTAGCGGGTCAGCGCCGGCTTGCCGCGCCCCTCGCCGACCACCGCCATCTTCTTGCGGTGATGCGGATGGCGCCCGATATTGCCCTCGATCTCGCCGGCCGGCGGCATCGGCAGGCCCCAGACCACGGCGCAATAGGTGCGATCGATGCTGCGTTCGGCGAATTGCCGCGCCAGAACCTGATGCGCGCGGTCGTTTTTCGCCACCACGATCAGCCCGCTGGTATCCTTGTCGAGCCGGTGGACGATGCCCGGCCGCTTGACGCCGCCGATGCCGGACAGGCTGTCGCCGCAATGGGCGAGCAGCGCGTTGACCAGCGTCGCGTCCGGCCGGCCGGGGCCGGGGTGGACAACCAGCCCGGCCGGTTTGTCGATCACCAGCAAATCCGCGTCTTCGTGCACCACGGTCAGGTCCATCGATTGCGGGATGAGGGCCAGGTCGCTGCTCGCGGGGATCGTCACCTCGAATTGCTGCGCGGGTTTGACCCGGTATGAGGGGTCCGTTATCGTCGCGCCGCCGCTGGCGACGTGGCGCTCCAGGATCAATCGTTTGATCCGGCTGCGCGACAGGTCGGCGAGCGCACCGGCAAGGAAGCGATCGAGCCGAATGCCCGCATCCTCCGGCGTCGCCCGGGGCGTGCGGCGGTCCGGCGCATCACTCATTGGCGGGACCGTGAAACGAAGGGCGGGCCTGTGAGACCGGGTCCGGCGAGGCGGAGAACATGCAGGCGTTGAAGGTCGTTGTCATCGGAATGGGCGTGCTGATCGTCATCGGCATGGGGCTGTTGGCGTATGGCGTGACCGCCGGGTTCGGATCGCTGGGCGAGCGCGCATCCGCCACATCCGCCAAGGGCTTCGGCACGGTGCGGGCGCGGCTGCCGGCCGGGGCGACCGTTGTCGAAAGCACCCATGACGGCGACCGGTTGTCGGTTCGCCTCAGTCTGCCGGATGGCGGCGCGCGCATCATGATCTTTCACCTCGGCGATGGCCGCCAGATCGGCACCATCGAACTCGAATCCGGTCGGTAGGGTCGCCCGGCTTCATCGCCCGAATATCCCGGCAATTTGGCCGCGCGCTACGCGTCCGGCGCGGTCCGGTCCGCCGCGACAGCGAGCGCCGCGTCGATGCCGCGCAGCGCCGTCGCCGCCTCCGCCGGATCCACGTCCTTGATCGTGTTGGCCTCGGCGTCGTAAATCATCGTCAATAATACCTGTGCCTCGGCGATCGATTCCGCGGCCCCGTCCAGGGCGCTGCGGGCCGCGGCGATTTCGTCTTCCAGTTCGGCGAGGCGGTCGTCGTCGTCGTCCGCGTCGTCCCACACCGCCGCAACCGGGGCGTCATCGTCTTCTTCGTCTGTGCCGTCGGGGCCGACGGCGGCAACCGCCGCTGCGCCGTCCGTCGCCACGCCGAGTCGGCGGGCGAGCCCGTGCACGTAATCCTCATCCATCTTGTCGAGCGGGCCGCGTTCGGCCTCCTCGAGATATTCCCGCAGATCCTCTTCGGTCTCGGGCAGCAGGTCGCTTTTGGCCAGCAGGGTCTTGATCAGGCTCTTGGTGTCGGTCGCGGTCATGAATTTGGGCTCGGCAATTGTTCGTCGGGATCGCGTCTCGGCGCCGGGGCAGGCCCGGCCGCGCGAGGCGTTGTGTCTGGCGGCGCACGATATCCCGGACCGCCGCCGAGGCAAAGCGCCTTATTTCTGGCTAGCCCCGCAAAGCCATTGCCCGGCGCGATGCCATCCGCTATGAGTCGTCCGACGCCCACGGCCATGTCCCCTTCGTCTAGTGGCCCAGGACGCCGGCCTCTCACGCCGGAAACAGGGGTTCGACTCCCCTAGGGGACGCCAAGGTTTTCAAGAAGTTAGTGAATCGCAGATCGATTTTATCCAATATTTGTCCAATATGCGCCCCCGGAAATACCGGTTTTGCGCCCGGTAACGGTACCCCTGGCACCCCCCCCCCCTCGGCCTTCGTGGTGTTACGCTAGTTCCCCTTCTCTAGCGGCCCCCAAAATATTCGCCGCTCTAGCGGAGCCCAAAAACTCGAGAGTCAGCTTTCGTGACAATTATGTCCGCTCTACACTCGATTCTGTTGCAAAATGTGCGGCGTCAGCGCCCTTGGGACAGATTGAGGGGTTTTCATAACGGAGGATTT
>JBFFGE010000050.1:0-25348 GCA_041557595.1 Alphaproteobacteria bacterium | reverse complement strand
CCCGGCAATTCATGAGCGCCGAATCCCTGAAAGATATCGTCGGATCCGAAATCGCCCCGGGCACCACGCTGCAAACCGATTCGGAAATCCTTCAATGGGTGCGCGAAACCGCGGAGACGACCTATCACCCGGTCGGCACCTGCAAGATGGGGGCGGATCCCATGGCGGTGGTCGACGATCAATTGCGGGTGCATGGGGTGCGGGGGCTGCGCGTGGCGGACGCCTCGATCATGCCGACGCTGACCTCGGGCAACACCAATGCGCCTTCCATCATGATCGGCGAAAAGGCATCGGAGATGGTGCTGGCCAGCGCCGCCTAGAGCGGCTTATCTGCCTTTAATTGATTCCAATTAAAGGCAGGGTGATCTTGAGAATATCCCGAGCGAACCGAAACGGTTTGCGACGACGTGTTTGCGGAAAAACCAGGAGATAGACCCTTTCATATGCGTCAATTCAAACAAGAGACGGTCTGGGAAAATCGCCGGCGGAACGGCGGCGCCAAAAATACGGGGACGGATGCAGATGACGACGCGTGAAACGCTATTCGAATCAGGCGAAGCCATGCGGGCACGCTTGAAAGTCGACAGTACCGACCGGGCGCAGGCGGACGGCGGCACCGCGCCGGGTTTCGAGCGGATGATGACCGAAACCGCCTATGGCGGGCTGTGGACCCGGCCGGGGCTGTCCGTGCAGGACCGGATGATATGCACCCTGTCCGCGCTCGCATCGCCGCCGCGCGAAGCGGCGCTCAAACGCTTTATCGGCGCCGCGCTCGACGCCGGCCTGGAGGCGCGCGCCATCCTGGAGATCTTCGTTCAATGCGGCCTCTATGGCGGTTTCCCCAACACCGAAGCCGCCTCTGCGATTGCCGGGACGGTCTTCGCCGAACGCGGCATCACAATCGCGCCGGAGCCGGAGCGCGACGCGCCGCTGGAGGTGCTACAGCTGCGGGGCGACGATTTGCTCGCCGAATTGCACGGCGCGCGCGGCCGCCAGGGCTACGCCGACCCGGACAATCCGGTCACCGGCGGGCTTTACACCATGGCGATCCAATACGGCTACGGCGAATTGTGGTTCCGCCCCGGGCTGGACCGCCGCGCGCGCATGCTGTGCGCGGTCGCCGCCTTCACCGCACTTCGCCTGGACTCGCAGGTGCGAAAATTCTCGCAATCGGCCATCGCGCTGGGCCTGAGCCGGGAAGAAATCGTGGAAGCGGTCATGCAGACCGCGCCCTACAGCGGTTTCCCGCCCGCGCTCAACGCGCTCGCAGCCATCAGCGAGGTACTTGAAGGTTGTTAGCAGGCTGACGGTCGCGGCCGCCGTCAGTCGAGAATCACGTGCGGGATAAAGCGGGCGTCGTCGGAGGTGATCAGGACCGTGTCCTCGCGGACGCACATGCCGGCCGCTTCGCTCGCCACCAGCCAGCAACCGACCATCGCGCGATTACCGGCGAATTCGGCGAGAGGGTGAAACGCCTGCACGACGAAGCCTTCTTCGCCATACGGCCCGTCATTGCGGATTTCGGAAACGCCGTCCCGGATGAATTCGATATTGTTGCCTTCACGGGAAAACAGCGGCTTGCGCATGAAGGTGTCGCCGAGCGCCGCCGCCGCCGGGTCGTCCTCGAAATAGGTCGGCAGCAGGTTCGGATGCCCCTCGAACATTTCCCATAACAGCGCGAGCATGCCCTTGTTGGACAAGATGGCCTTCCATGCCGGTTCGATGAATTGTGTCCCGCTTTTCGGAATATTCTGGCCGAAATCCTCGATCATCAGCCATTCCCAGGGGTAGAGCTTGAACAGCGTGGTGATGACGTTCTCGTCGAGATCGGTGAACCGGCCGTCGGCGTCGACGCCGATGTCTTCCATATGGAGCACGCAGGTTTCCAAACCCGCCTGGCGCGCGCAATCCTCGATGTAGTCGACCGTTCCCCGGTCTTCCTCGGTATCCTGGGCGCACGCAAAATGCAGCATGCCGTCGATGCCGAACTGCGCGAGCGCGCTCTGCAGGCGTTCATGGAGCGAATTGAACTGATCGCAGCCTTGCGGAACCAGCCCGCGCTCCATCGCCTGCTCGAGCCACACCCACTGGAAAATAGACGATTCATAGAGCGTCGTTGGCGTGTCGGCATTGTATTCGAGGAGTTTCGCCGGGCCCCTGCCGTCATAGGAAAAATCGACCCGCCCGTAGAGGTTCTTATGTCCGTTTTTCCAGGTCTCGGCCACGTGGTTCCAGAACGGCTCGGGAATGCGCAAGCGTGACAGGATCTCTTCGTCGGCAATGGCGCGCTCGACGACGGAGAAACACATCTTTTCGATTTCTTCTACGGGATCCTCAAGATCCTGCTCGATCTCCCGCATCGTGAACCGGTAATACGCGCTTTCGTCCCAATACGGGTCGTCGTCGATGGAATGAAACTTGAACCCGTGCTCTTCGGCCGTCGCCCGCCAATCCTCGCGTTCGGCGACTGGGATTCTCTGCATCCGGCTAGCCCCGGCGCGCGCCGTTCCGGATCAGCCTCGCGCCGACCCGAAAGCCCTGCCGCGGGCACCGAATCCGCCGCGGCTAACGGTACGGGATTTGACCGTCGGCCGTTTCGTCGCCGACCGCGCGACCTTGGTCACGCCCGTTGCCCCGCCGACCTTGCGATTGTCGGCGGTTCGATAATTCTTGGAGTCGTCGGCAGAACGATAGAGCGGCTGGCTCACGACGCTGCTGCGCCCGCCAATCATGCTGCCCATCATGTATCCCATCATCAGCGGCATGAAAATCGATCCGCCGCTGCTCGCCCGATACGGTGCCGATTCGCACCGCTCCGCCCCGAAATCCGCCTCGCAATCGGCTTTCGACTGGTATTTCGGCGCGACCATGCTGTGCCGCGTCTCCGCCGTCTTGAACGCCGTCTCGCACTGGTCGCGGGTAATCATGGGATCGTCGATGCATTGCTGCAGGTTTTCGTAAACCGCCGCATCCACTTCCGGTTCGCCGCAAGCGGACAATACGATCGTACTGGCGCCCATCAAGACAAGCGCGACCGACCTTGAGCGTTTCATAGGAGTTTCCCTTCCAAACAGAATACCGGTGCGGCCAGGCAACCAAACCAGCACCACCGGCCTATTGTCGCAATCCCTTGAATACTACCGGCCGGTTCTGCAACCATGCCTCGGACGATATTACCTCAACGCCTCGGTGCGAACCAACGGTAAATGAATGAGAACCGTCTTGCATTTTTGACAAATCCTAACGGAATTCGCGCCGCCACCCACAGCTTGCCACCGATTCCGAGGAAACCATGGACAGCACCACGGACAAGCTGCTGACTTTCACGCTGAACCTGGAGCGCCGCGACCTGTCGCCGGCGGCGGTCGAGGCGGCTTTGGCCCGCCTGCTCAACTGTGCCGGCGTGAGCATCGCCGCGCTCGAGGCGCCGCCGGTGCGCATCGCGCGGACCCTGGCGCCCGCATTACCGGCCGATGGAGCGGGCGGCCCGTCGGCGCGATTGTTCGGCACGCTGACCCGCACCACGCCGGAAATGGCCGCCTACGTGAACAGCGCCGCAACACGGTTCCTCGACATGAGCGACACCCGCGTGATGGCCGCGGTGAGCCATCCGGCCGACGCGCTGCCCGGCCTGATCGCGGTGGCCGAGGCGGAGGGCGCCAGCGGCACCGATCTGCTGGTCGCTATCGTCATCGCCTACGAATTGCAATGCCGGTTCGTCGACGTGGTGCCGATCAACCATGGCGGCTGGGACCAAACGCCGGTGGTCGCGATGGCGACCGCGCTCGCGTGCGGCCGCCTGATGGGGCTGGATCGCGCGACGCTCGGCCATGCGCTGGCGCTGGCGATCACACCGAATGTCGCGCTGAACCAGACCCGCACCGGACGGATATCCATGTGGAAGGGCATGGCCGGCCCGCAGGGCGCGCGCCAGGGCGTGTTCGCCGCCTATCTCGCCGCCGCCGGCATGACCGGACCGGAGGATATTTTCGAGGGAGATTTCGGTCTCTGGAAGCAATTGTTCGGCGAGGCCTACGACCTGCCGATCCCGACCGGGTTCGGCGACCATGTCTTCGCCGTCCAGCAGACCATGATCAAATCCTTCCCCATTCGCTTCAACTGCCACGTGCCCGTGTTCGCCGCGCTCGACTTGCGCGGGCAGGTCGACGTGTCAGAGATCGAGACGGTGGTCATCGAAACCTTCGAACAGGCCTTCGGACGCTGGATCGCGCTGCCCGAAATCTGGCGACCGGAAACGCGGGAAACCGCCGACCATTCGCTGCCGTTCTGCGTCGCCGCCGCGCTGATCGACGGCGAAATCACACCCGCCACCTTCGATGACGAACGCTATCGAGACCCGGACGTGCTGGATCTCATGGGCCGCAGCACGATCGAGCTGAACGACGAGTTCGCAATCCTCGCGCCGGAAACGCGATGCTGCCGCATTACGGCCACGCGCCGTGGCGGCGGCACCGCGGTCGCCGAATTGCGGCTCGGTCCGGAAGACGACCTGAAGGGCATGAGCCGCGCCGCGCTGGAGGCGAAAATCCACGCGATCACCCGGCCGTTCCTCGATGACGCCGCGCGATCGGCGCTGATCGACGTGATCTGGCGGCTCGAAGCGCTCGACCGGATCGACCCGCTGCTCGACCATATGGCGGTGTAGGTATCGCAACGCCCCCATCGGGATCCCCGGCTTCCCCGCATGCGCCTCCGGATACCACCGCGATGGCAGCGCCCCGCGGGTGCCACGCTTGACAGTGCGACCCCCCGACGCTCATCAACAACCACCAAAATGCGCGATAGGATTCTGCGCCGAATTCCGAAATTGAGCAGGATTCGAGCAAGCGTATTGAATTGCACCCGTCGGCAACCAGCCGGGTCAATCAAGAATAGAGGGCCAAACCTCCCGTAACCCGGACACCGCGATGGGCGAATCTGTCGTCAAGGGAGGAAGCAAATGTCCAAGTTGAGAAATTTAATTGCTCCATCGCTGGCCGCATTCGTGGCGCTGGCAATGACTGTCGCGACGCCGGTTGCAGCGTTCAGCCTCGAAGGCAAGAAAGTCACATTCATCGTGCCCTATAAGGAAGGCGGCGGCACCGACACGATGGCCCGCATTTTCCAGCCATTCCTGCAGAAATACTTGCCGGGCAACCCGACCGTCATCGTGCTGAACCAGCCGGGCGGCGCCGGCTCCAAGGCTTCCAACAAGTTTCAACGGGAAGGCCGGACGGACGGCACGATGATTATCGGCGTCTCGTCGTCGGCTTTGACCGCCTATATGGTGCAGGCCAAGAAAGTTCGATACGACGTGCTGTCCTGGAAGCCGGTCATCCTGATTCCGCGCGGCAATGTCTTCTATTCCAACCCCAAACTCTCGGGAATAATCGGGCACGGCAAGGACATTGCGAGCGACATCAAGAAACTTCAGACGGCCGAAGGTCTTGTAAACGGCACCAAGAACCCGGTCGATGCGGGCTTGCGCGGAACCTTGGCCTACTCGTTGCTCGGCATTAATCACAGCACGACATTCGGCCTCAGCACGTCCAAGCAGCGAAAGGCCTATCACCGCGGGGAACTTTCGCTGAATTACGACGCGCCCGGACCGTACGACAAGAAGGTCAAGAAATACGAGGAGAAAGGCACCGTGGTGCCGTACATGACCTTCGGCTATTTGGACAAGGACGGCAATATCAAGCGCGACCTGATGTTCCCGCATCTGCCAACTGTCGAGGAAGCCTATGTGGCGACGCACGGCAAAAAACCAAGCGGACCCAAGTGGCAAGCCTTCAAGAACTTCGTCGCCATCGGCGTGAATGCGTCGAAAGCGATCGCGCTGCCGGCAGGCACGCCGGACAACGTGGTCGCGGTTTACGACAATGCGATGCGGAAGATCGACGCGGATCCCGAGTTTAAAAAGCTCGCCGACAAGAGGTTCGGAAAGCTGCCACGGTCGTTCGGCGCGGAGGCCAAGCAAATTCTCGAGAATGCGACGACCATGAAGCCGGAAGTCCGCACCTGGATGAAGAAATGGATCAAGCAGCGCTACGACGTGAAGATCTGATCTGACGTCCGGATCGGCGCCGCCCGGCGCCGGTCCCTCTTCTTCTCACAGTCGGGAGCATCGTCCCATTTCCATCGAAGATGCTGCCCTCAAGGCACTGGGCACCATATTCACGTGGCATCACATGGCCGCCCTGTGGGGCGGTGTGTTGCTGGGGCTTACCATGGGGATTCTGCCGGGCCTCGGCGGGACCGCGGGCCTGGCGCTGATTCTGCCGTTTTTGTTCGGGGCCGAACCGTCGGTTGCACTCGCCATGATGATCGGCCTGCAGTCCGTGACCGTCACCTCCGACACCTTCCCGTCGGTGCTGATGGGTATTCCCGGCACGTCCGGCAGCCAGGCGACGGTGGTTGACGGCTTCCCGATGTCGAAAAAAGGCGAAGGCGCCCGCGCACTGGCCGCCGCCTTCATCTCGTCCTTGTTCGGCGGCGTATTCGGGGCGGCTGTGCTCTCATTCGCGATCTTCTTCGCCGTACCGCTGCTGGAAAACATCGGTTTCGGCGAGCAGATGATGCTGATCGTGCTTGCCCTGACCATGGTCGGCATGCTGACCGGGCTGAACCCGATTAAGGGCTTCGCGAGCTGCGCGCTGGGCTTAATGCTCGGGTCGCTCGGCGCCGCGCCGATGACCGGCGAGGAGCGGCTCTCCTTCAACACCAATTATCTGATCGAGCCGATCCCCTTGGTGGTGGTGGGGCTGGCAATGTTCGCCACGCCGGAAATTATCGACCTGCTGCGCCGGCAATGGGCGATCTCCGAAAAGGAAGAACTCGGCTCCGGATGGATTCAAGGGTTTCGGGACTGGTGCTCGAACTGGTGGCTGTCGCTCCGCTGCGCCGTGATCGGCTGCTTGGTGGGGGCGCTGCCCGGCTTGGGCGGTACCGTCATCGACTGGATCGCCTACAGCCACGCCATTCAAACGACCGACCGGAAGGAAAGCTACGGCACCGGTGACGTGCGCGGCGTCATCGCGCCGGAATCGGCCAATAACGCGAAAGAAGGCGGCGCCCTGATCCCCACCATTCTGTTCGGCATTCCCGGCTCCGGCAGCATGGCCATCTTGCTGGGTGGGTTCGTCTTGATCGGCATCGAGCCCGGCATCGAGATGGTCACCGACCAGCTCGACCTCGTGTACGTGATGATCTGGTCGGTAGCGCTGGCGAACGTATTGGGTGCCGGCCTGTGCACGGTGCTGGCCGGCCAGCTGGCCAAAATCACGCTGATCCGGTACGTGCTGGTCGCCCCCTTCATGTTCGGTCTGATTTTCTTCGCCGCCTTTCAGGCCACCCGCGACTGGGGCGACATCATCGCGCTTTTCATCTTGAGCGTGCTCGGCGTCTACATGAAACGTTTCGGCTGGCCGCGCCCGGCCATGCTGATCGGGTTCGTTCTGGCGGAAAAGGTCGAGGAATCGGTCTATCACGCGGTCAAATCCTACGGCTTTAGTTTCCTGGAGCGGCCGGTGGTGATCTTGCTGCTGGTGTTCACGATCGGCTCCTTGATCGCCGCCGCCCGGTTCAAGCCGACGCTGCCGGAGATGCCCGATGACGGGCCGCACACCCACATGCGAAAATGGCCGCAAATGGTGTTCGCAGCCGTCGTGTTGGTCTTTACCCTCATGCTGCTATGGGATTCCCTGCAACACAATTGGCTCACGAGCATCTATCCGCAGGTGGCCTGCGGCCTCAGCCTGGCATTCCTCATCCCGCTCGGCATCCGCCTGGTCGCGACCAAGCGGCCGCATTCGATTTTCTACGATTCCGAACGCGAACAGTTCAGCGAGCACGTTACCTACCGCACCAGCGCGCATTACCTCGGATGGCTTTTACTGATGATGATCGCCTCCGCGCTGTTCGGCTTCGTCATCGGCGTGGCGCTGTTCACCTACAGTTTTATTCGAATTAAGGGCGGCGTCCGCCACGTTTGGTGTGCGGTGAACTCGGCCGCGTTTATCTGCGTGCTCGGCCTCGTGCAACATCTGATGACGCTCGAATATCCACGCGGTTTCCTGCAGCTTTACCTGGGCGTGGATCTGCCCTGGCCGCTTCAATAAACCGCGAAGGTCGGTCAACCGGGGGCTGCGTTGCGCAGCAACGTCATCAGTGGGCGAATGGTTCGTTGCCCCGCCAAATTTTCGACCGTGCGAATACATTTTTCCGCGTCCGCATCCGGCATCCTCCCCGCGACGCAATCGCGAAATTTCCGCAAGCGATCCTCCCGGCCCGGCGGATGCCCCGCCCGGCCCTTCAAATCCGCGCAACGCTCTTCCAGCACACGGCCGTCCTTCGTTTTCACCCGCACGACGATCCATGACTCCGCAAAGTCGCGCGGGATCGACGGGTCCTCGGCGATCGCGATGCGCTCCAGCAGATCGACCATATCGGGCGCAAACCGGCGCGAATCGACGAATGTGTCGATGCCGACCCGGCGGTCCAACAGACCCGCGGCGACGCCATATTGCAGGCTGAATTTACCGTCGAGGCCGCTGCGCGGCCGGGGCCGGTCGACCAGTTTGGTCGGCGGGTATTCGACTTCGACCCGGTCGATCTGGTCTGGCCGCAGCGCGTGTTTTTCCGACAGGGTGATCGCCGCTTCGATTCCGCGATGGCACGAGTATTTGGCGGGGTATTGCTTGAAGGCGACGCCGGGCGTCACCATCCGGTACGGCGCGCCGAATCCCTCGACAAGCAACCCGGGTTCGCAATTCGCGGCGCCGTAGAATGTTTGCAGCAGCTCGCCGGCGCCAAAAATATCATCGGACGCGGTAAAGCCGCGCGCCGCCAGCAACGCCGCCTCCACCCCCATGCGCGCGCCGATGCCGCTGTGGCTCGGCTTGGTCATCGTGCCGTGATTGGCAGTCACCGTACCGGCGCGCGAACCCGCATTGCCGAACGCCATGCAGAATTGCTCCGCCGAAAGCCCCAGCAGCACGCCTGCACCGGCTACCCCGCCCATGGCGCCGGAAACGCCGGGATGATGGAACGGGCCGCCCGAGATGGCGCCCTGCGATGCCAGACGGATGCGCCCTTGGACTTCGAAAGCGAGCACGATGGCCCGCAGGACTTCCGCGCCCGGCGCGCCATCCCGCTCGGCGACCGCCAGGATTGCCGGAATCGACGGCGATGCCGGATGGTTTCGCGGCCACCAGGTATTGTCGTAATCGAGCGCATGGCACAGCGTTCCGTTGGCATAGGCGGCATTCGGCACGGAGGTCTTGTATCCGCTGCCGATCACGCTCGCCTGCGCCTTGCCGCCGAGGCTGGCCGTATAATCGATGGTGATGCGGCCGAGCCCCGACGGCTCGGCAACGCCGGCGACGCTCACGCCGAGCGCGTCCAACAACACCTGGCGGGCCACTTCGATCGCGTCCGCCGGCAGATCGCCGAAGCGCGTCGCCGTCAACGTCTCCGCCAGGATTCGAGTCAGGTTTTGTGTCATCCACGAATAATACCGCAGAACTGCGCGATCATCCCGTCTCGAAAACGATGCCCTGGGCGAGCGGCAGCTCGCGGGAATAATTGATCGTGTTGGTTGCCCGCCGCATATACGCCTTCCAGGAATCCGAACCCGATTCCCGGCCGCCGCCGGTCTCCTTTTCGCCACCGAATGCGCCACCGATTTCCGCGCCGCTCGGCCCGATATTGACGTTTGCGATGCCGCAATCGCTGCCCTCGGCGGAGAGGAACCGTTCCGCCTCGCGCAGGTCGTTGGTGAACACACAGGACGACAACCCCTGCGGCACTGCATTGTGCAGGGCGATCGCCTCGTCGAAATCCCGGTACTTCATGACATAGAGGATCGGCGCGAAGGTTTCTTCCATCACCGTTTCGGTCTGTCCCGGCATCTCGACGAGCGCCGGCTCGACATACCAGGCATCCGCATAGGTGTCGGCAAGCACGCGCCCGCCGCCGGTACCCTGTCCCCCTTCGGCCATTGCGCGGGACAGCGCCGCTTGCATCCGGTCGAATGCGTGCCGGTCGATCAGCGGGCCGACCAACACGCCGTCTTCCAGCGGGTTGCCGACGCGCACCGACCCATAGGCCCGCTTGAGCCGCGGCAGCAGTTCGTCATAGATGTCTTCATGGACAATCAGCCGCCGCAACGACGTGCAGCGCTGGCCGGCGGTACCGACGGCGCTGAACAGGATTGCGCGCACGGCAAGCTCCAGATCGGCGGACGGCGCGACGATCATCCCGTTATTGCCGCCGAGCTCGAGCAGGCTGCGGCCGAGCCGCGCGGCGACGACGGGCGCCACCTCGCGTCCCATGCGGCAGCTCCCGGTCGCGCTGATCAAGGGCAGACGGCGGTCCGCGACTAGTGCTTCGCCGAGCGAGCGCTCGCCGATCACCACTTCGAGCAGCCCGTCCGGCGCGGCGCCGAAGCGTTCGCACGCGCGTTCGAAGATGTGCCGGCAGGCGAGCGCACAGAGCGGCGTCTTCTCCGACGGCTTCCACACCGCCGTGTCGCCGCAGACCAGCGCAATGGCGAAATTCCACGACCACACCGCGACGGGAAAATTGAAGGCGCTGATCACGCCGATGGCGCCGAGCGGGTGCCAGGTCTCCATCATCTTGTGGCCCGGCCGCTCCGACGCCATGGTCAGCCCGTAAAGCTGGCGCGACAATCCGACCGCAAAGTCGCAGATGTCGATCATTTCCTGCACTTCGCCGAGGCCTTCCTGCAGGATCTTGCCGGATTCGAGCGCGACCAGGGCGCCCAAATGCTCCTTGGACGCGCGCAATTCCTCGCCCAACAACCGCACCAGCTCGCCACGGCGCGGCGCGGGCACCGTGCGCCAGGCCTCGAAGCCCGCGGCGGCGCGGGCGATCTTCGCATCCAGCGACGTCAAATCATCCAACGCGACCCGGCCGAGATCGCGTCCGTCAACCGGGGAGCGCACTAACAGGCCGCCGCCGGTGACCGCGTCGCCTGTCAGTCCGAGGGCCTTGAAGATGGATTTCTCATACATCGGCGAACCCCTTACTGGTAGTAGCGGCCGAACCGGTTCGACAGGAAGGCGTCCAGCGTCACGTCCTCCTGACGCACGAAGCCGCCTTTCGGCAATTGACCCGCCCGCAGCAATTCGATCATGGCGCAGACACCGGCCGAAGTGGTGGTCTGGATCGCGCTCCAGACGGTGCCGTTGATGTCGCGGTTATAGACCTTGTTGGCGTAGGACTCCTGGGTAAGCCGGCCGTCCCGCATGCCGGTGACGGTGGCGAAGATCAGCACCACGTCCTGCAAGGTGATCGGAATGGCGGTCTCCAGCACGTCCTTGAACAAGGCGCGCCGTTCGCCGAGCTTCAAATCGTTGACCAGCAGCCGCATCTGCGCGCAATGACCGGGATAGCGCACGGTCTTGTAATTCACTTCCTTGGCCTTGCCGTCGAGCGTATCGCACAGCGTTCCGAGCCCGCCCGAGGTGTTGAACGCCTCATAGGTGATGCCGTCGAGCGAAAACTGCTCGATGCCCTGCAGCGGCAAGGTCTCGATCCGCTTGCCTTCGTGAATCGCCTCGCACGGGTTGCAGTATTCGTTGATCAGCCCGTCGGTGCTCCAGGTCAGGTTGTAGTTCAGCGCGTTGGTGGGAAATTGCGGCAGCGCGCCGACCCGGAGCCGGACCGCGTCGAGACTGTCGAAGCGGCGCGCCAGATCGTGCGCCACGATCGAGATGAACCCGGGCGCGAGCCCGCATTGCGGCATGAATACCCGGTCGGCGCCGTCGGCGATCTCGTGCACGCGCCGGGTCGTTTCGACATCCTCGGTGAGGTCGAAATAATGCAGCCCGCACTCGCGCGCCGCCTCGGCGACGCCCGCGTTGAGATAGAAGGGCAGGGCGCTGACCACCGCGTCGCCGCCCGCCATGATATCGCGCAGCGCCGCCGCGTCCTCGACATCCAATACCCGGCGTTCCGCATCGTGGCGGTGCAGCGCATCGAGGATCGTCGCGTCATGGTCGCCGACGACCAGATCGTAGTCGCCGCTCGCGCCGAGAAGCTCGACGATCGCAGCCCCGATCTTGCCGCCGCCGAGAAGAACGATCTTGCTCACGGTTTTCGCCATCAGACCGCCGTCCCATCATGCGAAGTGGAGAAGCCGAACCCAGCCCTACTGTCGCCCGATCCTCCGATGGAATGCAAGGCGATCGTTGCGCTGACGCCTACCCCAACAACCCCGTCACCGTCGGCGCGTTCTCCAGGTCCTTGATCCGCGCGAGCAGGGATTCCGATTTATCCTCGCCCATGCCGCGGGTGGATTTTCGGAACTTGCCGTCGAAGGCTTCCTCGGTCATCGGCCGGGTGGCGGTGCCGGTGGAATCGGTCATGACCTTGCCGACCGTGCGTCCGTCGCCCAGTTCGACGTCGAGCTTGCAAACGCGGCCCAGGCCCGGCTTCTTCGTCTCCGCGAAGTGTTCCAGCCGGATGCGGGTAATGAAGTCGAGGATCGCCGGGTCGGCGATATCGACCTCGAGGAAGGAATGCGGGTCCGACGGATCGTGGAACATCGACAACGCGACCGGGAAGGGCACGCTGTATTGCGCCGCCATCATGTCCTGCGGCACCCGGATATCGTGATTGTCGAGGACCTTCTGGCTGGTGCCGATGGTGAGCGACTTGACGTCGTCGGCCGCGAAGCCGTGCTCGGCGCGCAACTCCTGCAGCGCCTCGATCGGCGCATGCGCGGTGATGTGGCAGGAGCAGCGCTTGAAACAGATGGTGCGGGTTTCCCAGGTCTCGCCCAGCCCCTCGGTCAGCTTTTCCATCGCCGGTTCGTCGGTGAAGGCGGCCATGAAGCCGAACGCCCCTTCGAGCACGGTATCCGGCCCGTCGAAGCCGCCGCGCGCCAGCGACGCCGCCAGGATGCCGCCTTCCGCCGACCGGCCTAGATGCAGCCGCTTGACCATGCCGCCCCGGCCGCTCTTGGCGAATTCCAGTAATCCGGAACAGAGCGAGCCGCCGATGCCGAGCGCATGGGTCATCGCTTTTGCGTCCAGCCCGTAGAGCTTGCCGGCCGCCACGGCCGCGCCGAACACCCCGGTCAGGCCCGGCGCATGAAATCCCTTGTCTTCGGGCGTGTGCCGGGTGGCCAGGCCGATCCGCGTCATCACTTCCATGGCGGCGACGAAGGCGGTGATCAGGTCCTTGCCGGAAGCGCCGGTTTCTTCGGCCGCCGCGAGCACCGCCGCCGCCGTACCGGCGGGATGCACGCCCGCGCTGTGCGTGCGCAGGCTGTCCATCTCGAAGGCATGGGCAAGCGCGCCATTTGCCAGCGCCGCGAAGGGCGCGCTGATGCCGCCACCGGTTTTGCCGAAGACCGAGCATGGGCCGGCGCCGGCGCTGCGCGCGACATAGTCGGTAATGATGCGGCTCCACGGCAATTGGGCGCCGAAAATGCCGATGCCGATCGTGTCCTGCACGCAGTCGCGCGCCAATCCGCGCACATCGCCGGGCAGGTCGTCGTAGGTTAGGCCAACCGCATATTCCGCCAACGCCTTCGTTTGCATCGTTCCGCTCCCAATTGCTTGAGCGCGGCCCGCCCCGAGTGCCGGCCGCTCCGGGCAACAGAATGCAACAATTGCCGGCCCTCTGGCAAAACCGCGCCAAGGCCCGCCCCCGGCGCGACTCGGGACCTACCGAATCAGGAACGATCCCCAATAGATCAAGGCGGCGAGGAGCGCGGCTACCGGCACGGTAATCAGCCAGGCGGCGATGATCGTCAAGAAATGCGAGCGGCGCACCAGCCGGCGGTGGACGAAGGTTTCCGGATCGACCGCGGCGGCACCGGACATGGCCGCGCCATTGCCCTTCGCGTTGACATAGGCGCGGCGCCGCGCGCTCCGGCTGGTATAATATTCACGGAAAAAGCCGACACCGAAGACCGCGCCGACCGCGATATGGGTCGAGCTCACCGGCAGCCCAAGGGCCGATGCGACGATCACCGTGATGGCCGCCGAGAGGGCGACGCAGAACGCCCGCATCGGATTCATCTTGGTGATTTCCTCGCCCACCATGCGGATCAGCTTGGGTCCGAACAGGAACAGGCCGGTGGCGATTCCGACGGCGCCGATCAACATCACCCAAATCGGAATCCCCACCTTGGCGGCAATGCCGCCGGTCGAAACGCTGTGCAGAATGGCGGCGAGCGGACCGACCGCGTTGGCGACGTCGTTGGCGCCGTGGGCGAAGGACAGCAACGCCGCGGAGCAGATCAGCGGCAGATGGAACAGCTTGCGAAGCGACTGGTTGCGGTTTTCCATGCCTTCCGCCTGGCGGGCGACCCAGGGCTTGATCAGGGCGAATGTCGCCGCGTAGATCGCCACGCCGATCGCCACGACCATCCAGATTTCGGGTTTCCAGACCTTCTTCAGTCCCTTCATCAGCAGGTAGCAGGAAAACGCCGTCGCCATGATCGCCAGCAGCATCGGAACCCAGCGCTTGGCCGCGGCGATTTTGTCTTCGCGGTAGATGATATTGATCTTGATGATGGCCAGGAATATCGCGGCAATGACGCCGCCGAGCAGCGGCGAAATCACCCAGCTTGCCGCGATCTTCGCCATCGTCGCCCAGTTGACCAGGTCGAATCCGACCGCCGCGATGCCGCCGCCCATGACACCGCCCACAACCGCGTGGGTCGTCGAGACCGGCGCGCCGACATAGGTCGCGAGATTGATCCATAGGGCGGCCGAAAGCAGCGCCGACATCATTGCCCAGACGAAGGTATCGGTATCCGGCACCAGGCTGGGGTCGATGATGCCCTTCGAAATCGTCGAAACGACGTCGCCGCCGGCGATCAAAGCGCCGGCCGCTTCGAACACCGCGGCGATCATCAGCGCGCCGACCAGAGTCAGGGCGCGCGAGCCGACCGCCGGGCCGACATTGTTGGCGACATCGTTGGCGCCGATATTGAGCGCCATATACCCGCCCAGAACCGCCGCGGTTATGATGAATACCGCGTTGGGCTGCGCGCCGATATAGATCGCGGCGAAACCGCCCACCAGCCCCAGGAACACCAGCGCCAGTCCCAGCGCCGGCAGGCGGCGCGTGACGGTGCGGGCCGCCGTCTCGACCGAAAGGATTTTCGTCAGGTCCTTGTCGAGCGACCGCTTGACCAGCGGCGCAGACGGCTCGCCAGGATTCGTGTCTTCATCAGTCAATGGAAAAGCGCTCCCCGGGGATTTTTTGCTGCCACAGACCTAATAGGCCAATGACGGTTAATTCACAATTAACGCTGATGGTTGCACGATTAGAGCTGACTCGCGCCGCGATGGATCGGGTCCAATCGGTTGGCCCCACGGCCTTCATTTTTCGGGATTTATCACGCGAACCGGCGCCTGCGCCAGCCAGGCCTGCACGTCTTCCACGCAATCCCGGTAACGCGCGGCAAAATTCTCCCAGGTCCGGCCGCCGATATGCGGCGCGACGACGGTATTCGGCAGGCGGCGCAGCGGATGGTCGGCCGGCAAGGGCTCCTGGTCGTAGACATCCAATCCGGCGCCGGCAATTGCCCCGGATTCCAGAGCGGCAATCAGCGCCGCCTCGTCGACGATCGGACCGCGCGCGGTATTGACCAGATAGGCCGAGGGTTTCATCAGACCGATTTCGCGCGCAGATACCAGGCCGCGTGTGCGGCCGCTCAAGACCAGATGAACGCTCAGGATATCCGAGCGGGCGAACAGCGTATCCTTGTCGACACGGGTCACGCCGAGGCCGGCGCAGCGTTCCTCGGTCAGATTCTCGCTCCAGGCGATGACCTCCATATCGAAGGCGCGGCCGACCCGGGCGACACCGCCGCCGAGCCCGCCCAAACCCAACACGCCCAAGGTCTTGCCGGTCAGGCCGCGCGGCAGATCGATGCCCCACGCGCCATCGCGAACGCCGCGATCCTCCGCCGGCAAGTGTTTCACGAGACCCAGGATCAGCGCCCAGGTCAGCTCCACCGTCGCCATCGGATAGCCATAACCGGTTCCGCAAACCGTGACGCCGCGTTCGGCCAAAGCCGCCATGTCCAACGCGGCGTTGCGTGCGCCATGGGTCACCAGCAGTTTCAGGTTCGGCAATTGCGCCACGAGCGCAAGATCGAACGGCGTTTCTTCCCGCGCCGTGACGACGATATCGTACGGCGCGAGCCGCTCCGCCGCCGCGGCGCCGCCCGCAAGCCGGTCATGATAGACGTCGATCTCGATATCGTCGGGCAGCGACGCCCAATCGGCGGTCTCCATCGCCAGTTTCTGGTAGTCGTTGATGATGGCGAGCCGCATCGGTCAGATCACAACCTCGATCAGATAAGGTCCCTCGACCGCCAGCCCGCGCTCGAAGGCCCGGCACAGTTCGTCGGCGCTCTCGACCCGTTCCGCCTCGACCCCCATGCCCTTGGCGAGCTCGACCCAGCCCAGCGTCGGGTTGTCGAGCGACAGCATGTTCTGCGCCCGCGGGCCCGGATTGCCGGCCCCCACATTCGCCAGCTCGCCCTTCAGGATATTGTAGGACCGGTTGGCGAACAGCAGGGTCGTGACGTCGAGCCCTTCGCGCGCCTGGGTCCACAGCGCCTGCAGGCAGTACATGCCGCTGCCGTCGCTTTCCAGGCAGACCACCTTGCGGTCGGGACACGCCACCGCCGCGCCGGTCGCCATCGGCAGGCCGAGCCCGATCGATCCGCCCCGGTTCTGCAGCCAGTCGACCGGCGGCACACCCTTGGTATAGGCGTAGAAATTGCGCCCGGTGGTGATGCTCTCATCGGCGACGACGGCGTTTTCGGGCAGCAGCGCCCCGATCGCATTGGCAATCGATTCCAGCGTGATCGGCCCGGTTGGCCGCGCCGGACGTTCCGCCTTCTGCAGTTTGGCGGTGCCGGGCTTGGCGCCGACCGCGTCGGCCAGGGCGCGTAGCGCGCCAGCGCAATCCTGATGCGGTTCAGCGAGCTTGACGGTCTCGCAGCCTTCCGGCGCCAGCAGGCTGGGCTTGTTCGGGTAGGCGAAGAACACCGCCGGTACGCCGGCGCCCGCCAGGATGATCCGTTGATACGGCGCCAGCACCTTGAGCGCCTGATCGACCGGATAGGGCACGCGCTCGACGAACAGCCGCCCGGCGCCGCGCTGCAATCGGGAATTCATGCCCTCGGCCAGGACATCGCAGCCGGTCGCCGCCGCGATCGTGCCCGCGATCTCCAGCGGTTCCTCGAATAGCGCGCCCGCGCCCAACAACAAAAGGGTGCGCTCATCGCCCCGCATCGCCTTCGCGATGTCGTCGATCACCTTGCCGTCGACCGCTTCCGGCCCGGGCACATCCGGCACCGACCCGACCACGCCACCCTCGTCCCAGGCGGTATTGCCGGGCAGGATCAGCGTCGCAACCTGCCCCGGGGCGGCGCGCGACGCCGCGATCGCCTCAGCGCCGATGGGGCCGACCGATGCGGAATCCGTCGCGGTCTTGACCCAACCGGATACCGGCCGGGCGATCCCCTCGATATCGGAGGTCAGCGGCGTATTGTACCGAATGTGATAGGTGGCGTGTTCGCCGACCACGTTGACCACCGGCGACCGTGCCTTCTTCGCATTGTGCAGATTGGCCAGCGCGTTGCCGAGGCCGGGACCGAGATGCAGCAGGGTCGCCGCCGGCTTGCCGGCCATGCGCGCATACCCGTCGGCCGCGCCGCTGACAACGCCCTCGAACAGGCACAACACGCAGCGCATGCCCTCGATCTTGTCGAGCGCGGCGACGAAATGCATTTCCGAAGTGCCCGGATTGGTGAAACAGACATCTACATCGCCCGCGAGCAGCGTGTGCACCAGGCTTTCGGCCCCATTCATCGGCGTTCTCTCCCTACGATTCTTGTCGTCGCCGGAAAACCGGCCCGCCGGTCATGCTTAGTCATTGCGTTGGGACAGCGCAAGCCGACGCCGGCGCAGACACCTGTGCGAATGCCGCTTACCGCGAAAATTTCGCCGTCACCCCGTAAAAGCGGCGCAGCCGCGCCGTTCCGGGGTCCATGGCGCGAATGTACGCCCATGACACTCGGGATCCCGGCTCTCCGCTTCGCTGCGGCCGGGATGGCAGGCTGGGGTCAGACGCCTAGAGCTCCAGCGGCAACCGGGTCGCAACGATGCCGGGATCGTCGCGCCATGTCTGCGGGTCGCCGTCGACGAACAGTTCGAGTTCGTTGCCGTCCGGGTCCTGGAAATACAGCGACTTGCTGACGATATGGTCCGCAACGCGGACAAGTTCGACGCCATTCGCCTCCAGCACCGCCTTGGCGTCGCGCAGCGCGTCGAGATCGTCGCCGACCTTGAGCGCGACATGGGCGAGACCCGGCGAGACGGCCGGCGCGGCCGGCGCATCGGCGCCCATTTCGATCAGCGCGATGTCATGATGGTTGCCGTCGATCGAGAAGAACACCATGCCGCGCTCGTTGCGCGCGACTTCCGTGAGCCCAAGAACCCCGGCATAGAACGGCACCGAGCGCTCCAGATCCCGCACCTTCAACACCACATGGCCAAGCGATTGCACGCGCATAGCCGTCTTCCTCCAAGCGTTTCCGTCACCGGGTGAAAGTCTACCCTACCTCGTGTTGTGCGTTAAGCCGATAATCCGTATACGGGACCGATACCCGCGCAGATCGACCGCCGCCTCAAAACCTCGGGATTTCTTGGCATGACTACGGACCGCCCTTATCGCGACCTCCACGACCACCTCGCCGCGCTGGACAAGGCGGATCTGCTGGTCACCGTCGACGAGCCGGTCGACAAGGACAGCGAGATGCATCCGCTGGTGCGCTGGCAGTTCTGCGGCGGGCTTGCCGAGAAGGATCGCAAGGCCTTCCTGTTCAACAACGTCACCGACGGCAAGGGCCGCAAATTTCCGATTCCCGTGGTCGTCGGCGCCCTGGCGGCCAATCAGGATGTCTACAGCACGGGTATGGAGGTGCCGGTCGAGGAGATCGGCGGCAAATGGCAGCATGCGATCGCCAATCCGATCGCCCCGACCATCGTCGACGAGGCGCCGTGTCACGACGTCGTACTCACCGGCGACGACTTGCTGGGCGAGGGCAACGGGCTGGACAGCCTGCCGATCCCGGTGTCGACACCCGGCTTCGACGCCGCGCCGACGCTGACCTCGACCAACACCATCACGCGCGACCCCGAGACCGGCGTGCAGAACATGGGAACCTATCGCTGCGGCCTGAAGGCGCCGGACCGGCTGGTGGTGCGCATGGCGACGCGGGTCGGCGGCGCCGGCGGCTATCTGCACTGGCGCAAATATCAGGCGAAGGGCGAAAAGATGCCTTGCGCCATCGTGCTCGGCTGCCCGCCCTATGTCGCCTTCATGGGACCACAGAAACTGCCGATCGGCATGGACGAGGTGGAGGTCGCGGGCGGCCTCGCCGGCGCGCCGATCAATCTGGTGCAGGCGCGGACGGTCGACCTGCTGGTGCCCGCCGAGTCGGAGATCGTCATCGAGGGGCTGATCGACACGGAAAATCTCGAACCCGAAGGGCCGTTCGGCGAATCGCACGGCCATGTGGCGCTCGAAGAATTCAATATGCCGATGCAGATCACCGCGATCACCCACAAGAAGAAGCCGATCATTCCGTCCTATATCAGCCAGGTCGCACCCAGCGAATCGAGCGTGATGAAGCGGGTTGCCTACGAGCCGCTGTTCCTCGGCCATCTGCGGGATACGCTGGGCATCAAGGGCGTGAAGAAAGTCGCGCTGCACGAACCACTCACCGGGTTGCTGCGGGTCACGGTGGTCACGGTGGACAAGGGCACGCCGAAGACGGAGGTCTGGCGGGCACTCTATGGCGCCGCGTCGTTCAAGGGCGATTGCGGCAAGATCTGCATCGCCGTGAACGAGGATATCGATCCGGACAATGCGGACGCGCTGCTCTGGGCCATGGCGTATCGCCACAACCCGGTCGAGGACGTGCAAATCCTGGAGCATCGCGGCCAGGGTCACGGGCCGAAACGCGAACATGGCGGCGAGGAGGATTCGACGCTGCTGATCGACGCCACGATGAAAAGCGACATGCCGCCGCTGGCGCTGCCCAAGAAGGAATACATGGAGAAAGCGAAGGCGCTTTGGGAACGCCTGGACCTGCCGCCGTTACGGCCTATGTCGCCCTGGTATGGATATTCGCTCGGCGACTGGACCGAACGATGGGACGACGACGCCGCCCGCGCCGCTGCCGGAGATTATCTGGAAAACGGCCGGCGCACCCTGCAACGCCAGCAAGCCGGGCTGGTGCCGGAAACCTCGGTGCGCGATGTCGAGACCGACTGGTAGGAACGGCGTCGCCGGCGGTGCGAACAAGTGACGGCGCCCGTCATCCATTGGTTCCGGCACGATCTCCGGCTGGCCGATAACCCGGCGCTCTCGGCGGCGGTCGCCAGCGGCGCGCCGCTCATCGCCGTGTTCATCCTCGACGAAACAACGCCCGGCGCATGGGCTCCGGGCGCGGCAAGCCGCTGGTGGCTGCATGGCAGCCTCGCCGCACTCGATCGGACGCTGCGTCGGCGCGGCGGAGCGTTGACCCTGCGCCGCGGACCGGCCCTCGAAGCCCTGATGAAAATCGTCCGCGAAACCGGCGCCCGGCAGGTGACCTTCACCCGGGGATACGGTCCCCATGCCGCGCCGCAAGAAGCGGCAATCGCCGAAGAACTCGGCCGGGACGGCGTCGCCTGCCGGCGCTTCGGCGGCGCGTTGTTGTTCGAGCCCGAAGCCGTGGCCACCAAGGATGGTCGCCCGTTCCGCGTTTTTACGCCGTTCCACAAGGCGACCCGTGCGCTGGAGATTTCCGCGCCCGTTCCCGCCCCGGCGGCGATCCACCCCCCATCCCGCGCGCCGGATAGCGATGTGTTGGATGACTGGGCGCTGCTGCCGACGAAGCCCGATTGGTCGGGCGGATTACGGGAAAGCTGGAATCCGGGCGAGGAGGCCGCGAAAACCCGTCTCGAGGCCTTCTTAAGCGATGCCATGGAACGCTACGGGACGGACCGCGACCACCCCGGTACGGCGGGCACGTCGCGGCTGGCGCCGCATCTCCATTTCGGCGAAATCGGGCCCCGCCAATGCTGGCATCGAATTCGCCATGCGATGGATGCCGGCGGCGGGCGGGATGTCGGGGCGGCGGCCTTCCTGCGCGAATTGGTCTGGCGCGAATTCTCGACGCATTTGCTGCACCATTGGCCGAGCCTGCCGGACCGGCCGTTCCGCGACGACTTCGAGAGATTCCCCTGGCGCGACGACGACGCCTCCCGCGCGGCCTGGCAACGGGGCCAGACCGGTTATCCGATCGTCGATGCGGGGATGCGCGAACTCTGGCACACCGGCTGGATGCACAACCGCGTTCGCATGGTTGCGGCATCCTTCCTGATAAAGCACCTCTTGATTCCCTGGCAGCGCGGCGAGGCATGGTTCTGGGACACGCTGGTCGACGCCGACCTCGCCAACAATGCCGCGAACTGGCAATGGGTCGCCGGATGCGGCGCCGACGCCGCGCCGTATTTCCGAATCTTCAATCCGGTCCTGCAAGGCCAGAAATTCGATGCCGATGGCGCCTATGTGCGACGTTGGGTGCCGGAACTGTCGAAGCTGCCGGACAAATTCATTCACCAGCCCTGGGCCGCGCCGGCTGCCATCCTGGCCGCCGCCGAGGTCTCGCTCGGCGATACCTATCCGCAACCGATTGTCGACCATGCCGCCGCCCGGCAGCGCGCGCTCGCCGCCGTCGCGCAGATCCGTGCATCGTCCGGCGGCGGGACGGAACCTAGATCAACCTGCCTTTAATTGGACTCAATTAAAGGCAGAAAAGTTGATCGATTCTATAATGATAGAGCAGCTTATGTGCGCCCGAATGGGCGCACGCTGCTCTAGCGCCGAATAACCCGCACCAGGTCGCCCTGCCGCGGCATGTCGAAATCGGTCGGCGAAAACCGTCCCGAGGCGGATGTCCCATCGACCGAGTCGGTTCTGAAGATCCCGATCGGCTTTTTGCGCAACGACCGCAGCGCGCCGGTTTGGGGATCCGTGACACGGCGCACGACACGTTCCACGGTGAACGCATCGCCGGATTTGACCCCGATCTCGGTACCCGCGTTGATGTGCACCACGCCTTTTTCGAACCGGACGACCTGTCCGGACCAGGGCCAGCGATTGGCCTCGATCGCGATCCGCTGCACCGCTCGCGTCACCGCCCGGCGATGCGCTTCGCCGAGCGGCGTTTTCAGGAACCGCGCGCTGCCGAGACGCATCGCCGCATAGTCGACGCCGCCGCTGGCGTCGATATTTTCCTCGACCGGCCGCAACGCGGTGGTCCTGCCGGTCGTCGTGTCTTCGAGCCGCACATCCATGACGATCTTGCCGGCCGACCGGGACACCGCGCCCGGCGGCGCGGCGCCGGCGGGCGCTACGGTCGGCTTGCCGAAATCCCGAACGGTTGCGTGCACGATGAACTGCGTGGCGGGTTTCACGTCCGGTTCCGCGTTTTCGATCATGACGAATCGCTGCGATTCCGCCATTGCCGCCGTCAGCATCGCCGCCATGCCGCCCGCCACGTCCCAGGCGCCGTATTTTCCGGCAAGCGACCCATCGGTGTCGACCGACCCAATCGCTGCGGTTCGCTTGGGGCCCCGAACGGCGGGAATCGCGGCGACGAGAACCGGCCCCTGGGGCGCGACGGACCCCGCCTGCGCCGCCGCATCGCCGTCTTGGGCGTTCTTGGAGGTTCCGCAGGCAGAGACAACGGCCGCCGCGATGACGCCGACACATGCCATTCGGGTCCAACGACGACGCCGAATCGATTTTTCCGGTTTCACTGCCATTTATTCCTCTCGTTGCCGCCGCCGGTCGATCTTCGTTGCGGACCCCGGCGTCGATATAGTATCGAATCCGCACGATCCATGCTCGCGGCAACTTTATGGCACCAAAATATCCGCGACAAACGTCCTGTCGCTGCGACAATACGCCCGCCGCGTGCACAATTTGGCCATGATCGCGTCCCGAATGTGACGCATTGTCCGGGCATAGTCCCTGCTCCAATGGAAAAATCGATGCATTGTGCAGTGCCCACGCGATCAAGAACGGCCCCATGAGCTGGACCTATACCCTCAAACGACGACTGGGCGGTTTCGCCACCGCCTTGATGCCCTGGCGGCGCGACCGATATGGCGACGATCGGCCGAGGATCGCGCCACTCGTCCTGCTCCGCCGGGCGGCGGTCAGCCTGCTCGTTCTCATGGTGATCGGGTTTTCCGTGTTGGCGTATTTTGCCTATTCCCTTCCGATTTCCGACAATTTCGGAAAGCCGGAGCGGCGCGCCTCCACGACCCTTGTCGCCGCCAATGGCGAAGTTTTCGCCATGCGCGGCCGGTTTTCCGCCGAAGTCCTGGACCTCAACGAAGTGCCGGACCATCTCGTGAAGGCGGTGATTTCGATCGAGGACCGGCGATTCTACCGGCATATCGGCATCGATTTCATCGGCATGGCGCGGGCCGCGGTGGTCAATGTGTTGGCCGGCGAAGTGCGCCAGGGCGGCAGTACGATTACCCAGCAGCTCGCCAAAGTGACGTTCCTGTCTTCGGAGCGGACCTTCAAACGTAAAATCCAGGAAATGATGATCGCCCTGTGGCTGGAGAACCGGCTGACCAAGGACGAGATCCTGGTGCGGTACCTCAACAAGGTCTATCTCGGCGCGGGCGCCTATGGCGTCGACGGCGCGGCGCAACGCTATTTCAACAAATCGGCGAAATCCTTGACGCTTGCGGAGTCGGCCATGCTGGCCGGGTTGATCCGCGCGCCCTCCCACCTGGCGCCGACGCGCAATTTGGAGGCCGCGCGGGTGCGCGCGAACCGCGTGCTCAAGGCGATGATCGATGCCGGCCATATCGATCAAGCGACCGCCGACGCGGCGCCGGTGCAGAACGTGAAACTCGCCGTCAATCCGAACACCCATACCAGCCGCAGCGGCCGGTATTTCGCCGACTGGGTCGCCAAGCGATCGGAAAGGATCCTGGGACCGCTGAGCGCGGATCTGACGGTTGAAACGACGCTGAATCATAGCCTGCAGACGCTGGCGGAAAATACATTGGAGCACTGGCTCAACAATGCCGGCGATAGCCGGAACGTGGGCCAGGGCAGCATGATCGTGATGGATCACGACGGCGCGATTCTGGCCATGGTTGGCGGCCGGAATTACGACGAAAGCGAATTCAATCGGGCGACCCAGGCGCGCCGGCAACCGGGTTCGCTCTTCAAGCTGTTCGTCTATCTCGCCGCGTTCGACGCCGGCCTGACGCCCGATTCGGAAATGGTCGACCAGGCGATCGAGATCGACAAGTGGAGCCCGCAGAACTACTACGGCACCTATCGCGGCGAGGTGAGCCTGCGCACCGCTTTTGCCGAATCGATCAATTCCGTGGCGGTACAGCTCAGCGAACAGGTCGGCCGCGGCCGGGTCATCGGGGTCGCCAAGAGTCTCGGCATCCGGTCGCCGATCAAATCGCATCCGAGCCTGGCGCTGGGCGCGTCGGAGGTGACGCTGCTGGAAATGACCGCCGCCTATGCCGCGATGGCGGCCGACGTCAAGGTCGTCCGTCCGTATGGCATTCGAACGCTGCGCGGCAAGGGCAGGGAGCTGTATCGACAACGCCCACCCTCGCGGGCGCCCGCGGCGCTGCCCTGGAAACGCGACGAGATGCTCGATCTCCTGATCACCACCGTCGATTCCGGCACCGGAAAGGCGGCGCGGCTGCACGCGCCGATCGCCGGCAAGACCGGCACGACGCAGGATTACCGCGATGCGTGGTTTATCGGTTTCACCGCGGATATTGTCGTCGGCGTATGGCTCGGCAATGACGACAACAGCCCGACCGATCGGGTGACCGGCGGCGATCTTCCGGCCAAGATTTGGCGCGACTTCGTGAGCGCCGCCTACCAGCTGGAAGGCGCCATGCCGAAGAAAAAGGAACTTCTTGCCAACGTCGCGCCGCCGCCCGTTCCCAGTCCGGCGAAACCTGAGGAAGCGCAACAGTCCAAGGATTCGACGTACAACCGGCTGCGAAGCTGGATCCGGTCGATCGTGGAATAGGCATCCGTAAAATCTAGAGCAAATCCCGAGCGAACCGAAACGGTTCGCGACGACGTATTTGCGCAAAAACCAGGAAATAGACCATTTCAATTGAGTCAATCTAAACAAGAATTGGTCTAGAGCAGCGTGCGCCCATCTTGGCGCTCGCTGCTCTATCTTTATAGAATCGATCAACTTTTCTGCCTCCAATTGATTCCAATT
>JBFFGE010000049.1:0-25603 GCA_041557595.1 Alphaproteobacteria bacterium | reverse complement strand
TAATTGGTTTATCGCTGTGCCGTTTACGTCAGGACGCCTTCGGCGCGTGCGCCTCGGCCCAGGCGTCGGGCGCTTCGAGGAATTCCCGCACCTTTGCGATCGTATCCGCATCCAGGCTGCCATCCGCCTCGGCGCAGGCCAGCACGTCCCACCATGTCGCCAGGCCATGCAGATGCACGCCGGCTTTTTCCAGCGTCTTGATGCCTTCGGGGAAAATTCCGTAGTGAAAGATCACGAAGGTATGCGCGCATTGGGCGCCGGCTTCGCGCAGACCGTCGACGAAACTGATTTTGCTGCCCCCGTCGGTCGCCAGATCCTCGACCAGGACCGCCTCGCGGCCTTCGGGCAGAACGCCTTCGATGCGCGCGTTCCGGCCAAACCCTTTCGGTTTCTTGCGGATATAGACCATCGGCAGATCAAGCAGTTCCGAGACCCAGGCCGCGAACGGGATGCCGGCGGTTTCGCCGCCGGCCACCACCGCAAGCTGGCCGACATCCACCGCGTCCCGGATCTGGTCCGCCATCATCACCATGAGCTGACGCCGCGCGTCGGGAAAGGAGATCAGCCGGCGGCAGTCGACATAGACGGGGCTCGGCCGACCGCTGGTAAATATGAACGGATCGTCGGGGCGAAACAGCACCGACTTCGTTTCGATGAGCAGGCGGGCGGTAACGCGGGTGGGATCTTCGGCCATTCGCTTCGGTGTTTCCTGTGTTCTGGGCTGTTCGGGTTGCGGTTTAATTGGCGGCGCGTCGAAGCACATAGGCGCCGACCTCGAAGCGCTCGAAATGGTCGCCCAGCATCGGATGGCGGATCGGCTCCATGGAATGGTCCGCTTCCAGATTGCGCTCCGCGACATAGGTGGAATGCGTGGCGTCGTGCACGAGCACATGATACCAGGGCTGGTCCTTCGGCGGCCGCGATTGCGCCATTTCCGCGTACCATTGCTCGCTGCCCTGAAACACCGGATCGACATCGACGATCGCGCCGCGATAATCGAACAGCTTGTGATGCACCAGTTGCCCCGGCCGGTATTGCGCGACGGATTCGGTCATCGGCCCCTTGATTTGGCTGGTTGGTTTTGAACGGCGACTCCTTCCGCAATCTGACTCGGCGGGCGCGCGCTGTCCAGAATGATTGACACGGTCGCGCGCAATCCGTTTAGTCAGCGGCTCCATCACCACTACCGAACGACATTCATATGCATGGCAACCTGCCCCCGCGCCACGGCGGAAAAATCGTCGTGGACGCCCTGAAGAGCCACGGTGTCGACACCGTATTTTGCCTGCCGGGCGAAAGCTTTCTCGGCATTCTCGATACCCTGATCGATACGCCGGAAATCCGTTTGGTGACCTGTCGGCACGAAGCGGGCGCCGCCTTCATGGCGGAAGCCTATGGCAAATTGACCGGCAAGCCGGCGGTTTGTCTGGTCACGCGCGGACCGGGCGCCTGCAACGCGTCGATCGGCGTGCACCAGGCAAAACACGACTCGACGCCGATGCTGGTGCTGATCGGCCACGCCACCCGCTACGAGGTGCAGCGCGAGGCGTTTCAGGAAATCGAATACCGCTTGATGTATTCGGAACTGACCAAATGGGTGGCGCAGATCGATACCGTCGACCGCATTCCCGAATTCATCAGCCGCGGTTTTTCGCTGGCGTCCTCCGGACGAATGGGGCCGGTCGCGCTGGTCATGCCGGAAGACATGCTCGACGACGAATGCGCGATCCCCGATGCCCGAAAGGCGCTGCCGGTGCAGCCGGAACCCTCGGCGGCCCAGCTTGCCGAGTTCAGGGCGCGGTTGGACAAGGCGCAGCGGCCGTTCCTGATCGTGGGTTCGGTGATGTCGGAACAGGCGGTTCTCGACATGACCGCGTTTGCCGAGGCCAACGCCATTCCGACGACGCTCGGATTCCGGCGGCACGATAATTTCGACATGACCAGCCCGTGCTATGCGGGCGATCTCGGCTATGGGACGGTGCCGGGCGACCTGCCGGAACGGGTCAAGCAGGCCGATCTGGTGGTCGCCGTGGGCACGCGGCTGAACACGATCATTACCCAGGATTTCACGTTGTTCGAACGGCTCGGCGATACCCAGGAGCTGATCCATATCCACCCCTCGGTCGAGGAGATCGGACGGCTGTACACGCCGGTGCTCGGCATTCAGGCGGGTGTGACGGAATTTGCGGCAGCGGTGCGCGCCATGGATCCTGTCGAAAGCGCCTCCCGCCGGAAATGGGTCGAGGACGCCAATGCCGCCTATCGGGAAACGCTGACGCCGCCGCCCTGCGACGGGCCGCTCGATCTCGGCAAGATCATGAGCGAGCTGCGGGAATGGCTGCCTGGGGATGCGATCGTCACCATCGATGCCGGATCCTATTCGAGCTGGCCCTTGCGCTTCCTGCAGTTCAAGCGGCCGATGCGGCTGCTGGCGGGCAATCTGGGCGCGATGGGCGGCTCGGTGCCGGCGGGTGTGGCGGCGGCGATTACCTGCCCCGACCGTCAGGTGATCAGCATGGTTGGCGATGGCAGTGCGCTGATGACCGGGCAGGAGATCGCGACGGCGATGCAGAACGGCGCCAAGCCGATCGTCATTCTGTTCAACAACAATACCTACGGGACGATCCGGCTGAATCAGGAGAACCGCTATCCGGGCCGGGTCAGCGCGACCGACCTCGTCAATCCGGATTTCGCCGCCTGGGGCCGATCGTTCGGCGCGCATGGCGAGACGGTGGAGCGGACCGAAGAATTCCTGCCCGCCCTGGAACGCGCCAAGGCCAGCGGCACGGCGGCGGTGATCGAGCTCAAGGTCGACACCGAGCTTGTATCGGCCCGCACCACCTTGAGCGCGGCTCGCGACGGGGCGCTTGCGGCGCAGAAGGCGGATTAGCGCAAATCCCGAGCGAACCGGAACGGTTCGCGACGACGCATTTGCGTAAAATCAAAGAAGCAAATCCCGAGCGAACCGAAACGGTTCGCGACGACGGCGGTATCTATCTGTATTTTATCGATTATTTGCGCATCGTGTTCCTGTTATCCGAGGGCGGTAGCGCCGCTGTCCGCCACTCTTGACCTCGGAATTATTCCAATATAGAACAAAACAAGAACATAAGTAAAGGGAGCATGATGGCATCGTCCCGTCGCACCGCGCTTGCCGATTTACGCGCCCATATTCTCCGGGTCGAGCGGGGCGGGGCCGCCGCCGCGGCGCATGGCGCGCTGCCCCTGGGTGTGCCGGCAATCGATGGGGTCCTGCCGGGCGGCGGGCTGGCGCGCGGCGCCATGCACGAGGTGACGGGCACCGCCGCCGCCGGGTTTGTCGCGATGATCGCCGGCAAGCTGTCGGGACCGGTGCTGTGGTGCGTGCCCATATCCTCTCAAACGACGCTGTATGGCCCCGGTTTGGCGGCGCTGGGGCTCGTTGCCGGGCGGTTGGTCATCGTGTATTGCGCTTCGCGGGACGACATGCTCTGGGCGATGGAGGAGGGGTTGCGGGATCCGGCGATGACCGCGGTGGTCGGCGAGCCGGACCGGCCGGTCGCCCTGACCGCGAGCCGCCGCCTGCAACTGGCGGCCGAGACGGCGGGAGTTACCGGGTTGATCCTGTGCCGGGAAGCGGGGACGGATGGGCTCGCGCCCAGCGCGGTATTCAGCCGCTGGCAGGCCGATTGCGCGCCCGGCTTGGCGGTGGAGGGTTTGGCGGCAGCGGGAAGCGTGCGCTGGCGGCTTGGCCTGCGGCGCTGCCGGGGCGGCGTAGGCGTTGTGGACAGGACATGGATGGTGGAGTGGTGCGATGCGACGGGTAATCTCGCTCTGGTTTCCGGCGCTGGCGATCGACCGGCTGCGGCGGAGCGCTTTAAGTCAGTGGCAGTTCAATAACGATGTCATTCCCGCGCAAGCGGGAATCCAGCCGACTCGATATCGTCTGGATTCCGGATCGGCGCGCCGCGCCGTCCGGAATGACGGAAATTCCCATTTCGAGGAACGCCCGCTCGTCCTGACCATGGAAAGCCGGGGGCGGGTGGTTGTGACGGCGGCCAATGCCGCGGCGTCGGCGATGGGCGCCGCGCCGGGCATGGCGCTGGCGGACGCCAGGGCGGTATCGCCGGGATTGGCCAGCATAGCGGCGGATTTCGAGGCCGATGCGGCGCTGCTCGACCGCATCGCCGCCTGGTGTTACCGCTATACGCCCTGGAGCGCGGTGGAAGGGCAGGATGGTGTCTGGCTGGATGTGACCGGGTGCGCGCATCTGTTCGGCGGCGAGGCGGCATTGCTGGCGACGCTGTGTGCGCGGCTCGGCGGGTTCGGGCTCGAGACGCGGGGTGCGCTGGCCGACACGCCGGGGGCAGCCTGGGCGATGTCCCGCTATGGCGGCAGCCATGGGCATGGGGGCGGCGGGGCGATCCTGCCGCCGGGCGGCGCACAGGCGGCACAGGCGGCGCTGGCGGGCTTGCCGGCGGCGGCGCTGCGGCTCGGGCCGGCCACGGTGGCGGGTTTGAGCCGGCTCGGGCTGAAACGTATCGGCGATCTGTACACCATGCCGCGCGCGCCCTTGACCATCCGTTTCGGCGCCGAGGTGACGCTGCGGCTCGACCAGGCGCTTGGCCGTCTGGCGGAGCCGATTACGCCGCGCCGGCCGGTGCCGCGGCACCGTGTCCGGTTGGTCTTCCCCGAGGCGATCGGCCTGACCGATGACATCGCGGCCGGATTGCGCCGGCTGTTGCAGCGGCTTTGCGAACGGCTCGACCGGGCGGGACAGGGCTGCCGCCGCCTGGAGCTGACGCTCTGCCGGGTCGACGGGTCGGCGCAAAGCGTCGGGATCGGCACCGCCGGTCCGGCGCGCGACGCGACGCATCTGGCCCGGCTGTTCGCCGAACGCCTCGGTCATCTCGATGCCGGATTCGGCGTCGAGGCGATGATCCTCGCCGCCCCGGTCACCGAACCGCTGGCACCGGCGCAGATCGAGACCTTCGCGGCCGGCCGGGCAAGCGAGGCGTCTTCCGAGGCTCCTCCTGACGCATCAACGGCGATCGACCCGCTGCTCGGCCCGTTGCTTAATAAACTCGGCAACCGGTTGGGGTTCGATCGTCTGGTCGTCTTGCGGGCACGGGAAAGCCATTTGCCGGACGCCGCCATGCGGGCCGTGCCGGCGGTTGGCGCAACGGGAGCTGCGGCATGGCCGGCGAGCCGGGCCCGTCCGCTGCGCCTGCTCAATCGCCCGGAGAGGGTGGAAGTGGAGACAGAGCCGCATCGGGTGTTTTCGATAGTATCTTCCTCCCCCCTTGCGGGGGAGGATCGAGGTGGGGGGGCTGGTCGAGAAATCGATAAAACAGAGTCTTTCTGGCACCCACAAGCGGGCGCGTCCCCCCTCTCTAACTCTCCCCCGCAAGGGGGGAGAGGATTGAATGCCAAATGCGCCTGTGATTCGCCGGGCGCGTTCCTGTGGCGGCGGGTGCGCCGCCGGCTGCGCGCCGCCGAAGGGCCGGAGCGGATCGCTCCCGAATGGTGGCGCGCCGATCCAGGCTGGACCGGCGGCGTGCGCGATTACTGGCGGGTGGAGGACGAAGCCGGCGACCGGTTCTGGCTGTTCCGCGAAGCCGGCGGGCAGAGGGATGCCGCGCCGCGCTGGTTCCTGCACGGGGTCTTTGCATAATGCTAGCAAAATGCTATCATTATGAAGTCAATATGAATGTATCGAGGAGAAAACCATGGCCACGGTGACGATCAGAAATCTCGATGACGAGGTGGTGAAAACATTGAAGGAGCAGGCAAAGGCGCATAACCGGTCGCTCGAGGCCGAGTTGCGACATGTGCTGGCCGAGATGGCCGAGAGACGAAAATCGCGCGCGGCGTTTCTGGCGGAAGCGGATCGCATCGCGGCCATGACGCCGAAGGATGTGCCTCAAACCGACAGCACTTTACTGATCCGGGAGGATCGTGACCGGTGAATTTCGTCATCGACGCCAGTGTCGCGGTCAAATGGTTCGTGCAGGAAGAATTGCGGGCCGAGGCGCGCGAATTGCTTCGGCACGATGATGTGCTTTATGCCCCGGCTCTCGTTCTCGCGGAGATTTCAAATACCCTCTGGAAAAAGGTTCTTCGAAACGAGATTAGCGATGAACAGGCCCAGAGCGTTAGTCGTCGATCGCACGATCCGTTTTCGCGTCTTTATCCCCTTGATGCGCTGAATCGCCGGGCCTTGGAGGTAGCACTCGACCTCCAGCATCCCGTCTATGATTGCTTTTATCTTGCCTGCGCCGAGGAGGTGGAGGACGGGCGGGTCGTGACGGTGGATCGACGGCTTCGCACTGCGGTGGAAGGCACGGTTTGCGAGGGATTGGTCGTTCATCTCTTAGATATTGTTGGCTGAACCATGACCCCTTACGCCGAGCTTCAGGTCACCACCAATTTCAGCTTCCTGCGCGGCGCGTCGCATCCGCATGAACTGGTCGGGCGGGCGGCCGCGCTGGGCCATGCGGCGATCGGCGTGACCGACCGCAACAGCCTCGCCGGTGTCGTGCGCATGCATATCGCGGCGAAGGAGGCGGGGCTTCGTCTGGTGGTGGGCGCGCGGCTCGACCTGGAAGACGGGCCGAGCCTGCTCGCCTTTCCCACCGATCGGGCCGCCTATGGTCGGCTCTCCCGGTTGATCACGCTGGGCCGCCGCCGCGCGCCGAAGGGGGCGTGCGCGTTGTTCCGGGAGGATGTGCTGGACAGCGGCGACGGCATGATTTTCGTCGTCATTCCGTCGAGCGGTGCGCATCCCCAACCGGTCATTCCCGCGCAGACGGGAGCGGATAAATTCGACGGTCGCACCGGCATTGGCCGGAAACATCCTGTTTCCCACCCCCACCCCAACCCTCCCCCGTCAAGGGGGAGGGAGAATATTGTCATGGTTTCAAAGCCCTCCCCCTCGACGGGGGAGGGTTGGGAGGGGGTGCCTCATTATGACCTGCCGGAGGAACCCGGCACCGGAACAGGCATAGGTCAAAAAAACTACAGTCTTGATGGCGGGGATGACGATAATAGCGGTGCGTCTTTCCCAGCCCACCTCGCCGAATTCCAGGCCGCGTTTCCGGGCAACTGTTACCTCGCTATGAACCACCGACTACAGGGCGACGATGCGGCGCGCATGGCCTGGCTTGCCGGGCTGTCGAGTAAAAGCGGCATGCCGCTGGTGGCGACCAACGACGTCCATCTGCACGACCCGGCGCGGCGGCCGATGGCCGATGTCCTGACCTGCATTCGGGAGCATTGCACCATCGATGCGGCGGGCTACCGGCTTGCCGCCAATGCCGAGCGGCATCTCAAGCCGCCAGAAGAGATGGCGGCGCTGTTCGCCGCCTATCCGGAAGCGATCGCGCGCACGGTCGAAATCACCGAGCGCTGCAGCTTCAACCTCGACGAGTTGCGCTACGAGTACCCGGAGGAAGTGGTGGAGCCCGGCAGCACGCCGCAGGAAACCCTGGCCCGGCTGAGCTGGGAAGGGGCGAAGACCCGCTATCCGGGCGGCGTGCCAAAATCGGTCCAGGCGGTGATCGAGCACGAGCTGACGCTGATCGGGCAGCTCGGCTACGCGCCGTATTTCCTCACCGTGCACGATATCGTCCGCTTCGCGCGGACGCGCGATATCCTCTGCCAGGGCCGCGGGTCGGCCGCCAATTCCGCCATCTGCTATTGCCTCGGCATCACCGCGGTCGATCCGTCGCGCCTCGACCTGCTGTTCGAGCGTTTCGTCTCGGCGGAGCGCAACGAACCGCCCGACATCGACGTGGATTTCGAGCATGAGCGGCGCGAGGAGGTCATCCAGTATATCTACGAGAAATACGGCCGCGACCGCGCGGGCATGACCGCCGTGGTCTCCTGCTACCGCGCGCGGGGCGCGATGCGCGAGGTCGGCAAGGCGCTGGGACTCAGCCGCGACACGGTGACCGCGCTGGCGGGGCAGGTCTGGGGCTGGTCGAGCGACGGCATCGACGAAGACCAGGTGCGCGAGGTCGGCCTCGATCCGCGCGACCGGCGGCTCCGGCTGGCGCTGACCCTCGCCGCCGAGCTGATCGGCTTTCCGCGCCATCTGTCGCAGCATGTCGGCGGCTTCGTGATCAGCCGCGGGCCGTTGTGCGAAACCGTGCCGATCGAGAACGCGGCGATGGCCGACCGCACGGTGATCGAATGGAACAAGGACGACCTGGACGCGCTCGGCATTCTCACGATCGACGTGCTGTCCCTCGGCATGCTGACCTGCGTGCGCAAGGGGTTCGACCTGATCCGCCGCCATTACGGCAAGAGCTACGACCTGGCGACCGTGCCGGCCGAGGACCCGGCGGTGTACGACATGCTGTGCAAGGCGGATTCAATCGGCGTGTTCCAGGTCGAAAGCCGGGCGCAGATGGCGTTCCTGCCGCGCATGAAGCCGCGCGATTTCTACGATCTGGTGATCGAGGTCGCGATCGTCCGGCCGGGGCCGATCCAGGGCGACATGGTCCACCCCTATCTGCGCCGCCGCAACGGCGAGGAGAAGGTCGAGTATCCGTCCGAAGATTTGCGGCAGGTGCTGGAGAAGACGCTCGGCGTGCCGCTGTTCCAGGAACAGGCGATGAAGATCGCCATCGTCGGCGCCGGCTTCACGCCGTCGGAGGCGGATCGGCTGCGCCGCGCCATGGCCACCTTCCGCCATGTCGGCACGATCCATACCTTTCGCGACAAGTTCATCGCCGGCATGGTCGACCGCGGCTACGAGCGGGATTTCGCCGAGCGTTGCTTTCGCCAGATCGAGGGGTTCGGCGAATACGGCTTTCCCGAAAGCCACGCGGCCAGCTTCGCGCTGCTGGTCTATGTCTCGGCCTGGATGAAGCACCGCTATCCGGCGGTCTTCGCGACGGCGCTGCTGAACAGCCAGCCGATGGGGTTCTACGCGCCGGCGCAGATCGTGCGGGATGCGCGCGAGCACGGCGTGCCCACGCTGCCGCCGGACGTCAACCTCTCGGACTGGGACTCCACGCTGGAGCTCGACCCCGATCCTGCGGCTGGGCTGGCTCTACGGCTCGGCCTGCGGCAGATCAAGGGGCTCGCGGAGGACGATATCCGCCGTCTCGTGGCGGCGCGCGGCAACGGGTATCGCGATCCGATGGCGCTGTGGCAGCGCGCGGCGCTGCGTCCGGCGGTGCTGGAGAAGCTGGCCCGCGGCGACGCCTTTGGCTCGATGGGGCTGAACCGCCGCCAGGCGCTGTGGGCGGTCAAAGGGCTGGGCGAGATGCCGTTGCCGCTGTTCGCCGCCGTCGGCGAGCGCGAACGGGCCGAGGAGCCGGACGTCGTCTTGCCGGAAATGGCGATCGGCGAGGAAGTGGTGGAGGATTACGCGGCGCTGCGGCTGTCGCTGAAATGCCATCCGCTGCATCTGTTGCGGCCCTGGATGAGCGATCACGGTGTGACCGCGGCGAAAACCCTGGCCGAAACCAGGGACGGCGCCAGGGTGTCCGTGGCCGGGCTGGTGCTGGTGCGTCAGCGGCCGGGCAGCGCCAGCGGCGTCATCTTCGTCACCGTCGAGGATGAGGGCGGCGTCGCCAACGTCATCGTCTGGCCCAAGACCTTCGAGCGGTTCCGCCGCGTCGTGCTGACCGCGCGGCTGCTCAAGATCACCGGACAATTGCAGCGCGAGGGCATCGTCACCCATGTGATCGCCGACCGGCTGGAGGATCTGTCACCGCTGCTCGACGGGCTGTCGGACGGCGAGGCTTTCCGGCATGCGCACGACCATGCGGACGAGGTCAAGCGCGACCTGCCGGTCACGCCGGAGGAACGCCTGAAGCGCCGCCCGCCGCCGCCAATTCCGAGACCCAAGCACCCGCGCGAACAGGCGAAGGTCTTGTTTCCGTCACGAGATTTTCACTAGCTCCCCGGCGCGAACATCCCGAGCCAACGCCACCACAGGAAACCAAGCGGCGCGATCAGCACCAGATAAACCGCGCTGAAGGCGAGGCACATGCGCACCGCGCGGCCGTGGCCGACGCCGCCCAGCAGCACGGCGGTCAGGATCGGCGCGGTCTGATAGGGCAGGTAGATCACCAGATAGCCGTTCACCTGCGCCAGCAGCGCCGTCAACAGCGGCCAGCCGGTGGCATTGGCGATGTCGCCGCCGAGCGGCGTCAGGATGGCGGCGGATCCGGCGGCGTTGGCGGCGAGCGACATCAGCGAGCCGAGCCCGATCACCGCTGCGAAATTATAGGCATCCTGCCCGGCGGCGATTTGGAAGGTCTCGATAAAGAGGGAGCCAAGCGCCTTGGCCAGGCCGCTGTCGGCGACCACCGCGCCCAGCCCGACGATGCCGGCGACGAAGAACCAGGGGCCGTAATTGCCCGACTTTCCGAGCGTTGCCGCGGAAACGAGGCCGACCCGCGGCAGCAGGCAGATCACCGCGGCGCCGAGGGCGATCCAGCCCGGCGACACCCCATGCGCCGTGTCGGTGGCCCAGAGCAGCAGGGTCAGCAACAGGATCGCCGCGAGCCGCCACTCGCGGCCGCTCATGCGCGCCGCCTCCCGGTCTTCATACGCGCCGGGCCCGCCGTTCCGGAACAGCAGCAGGGCGAGCGCTATCCCGGAGGCGAGCGTCAGCAGACCGGTCACCGGCAGGAACAGGGCGAGGAACGCGCCGTATTGCAGGGTGATGCCGTAGATGCTTTCGATCAGGCCGCTCATCACCACATTCGGCACCGTCGCCGGCAGGATGCTCATCGGCGCCATCACCGTGCTGAAGGTCGCGGCCAGTACGATGCCGTCGCGGCCCAGGCTGCCCGGCGCATAGCCCATGCGCCCGGCGAGCGCGACCAGGATCGGCGTCAGCATGACGACGCGGCTCATCGCCGACGGCATGACGAAGGACAGCGCGAAGGCGGCGACGCCCACCCCGATGACGGTCCGGGCATAGGAGTGGCCGACATGGGCGAGCACCCTGTCGGCCAGCCGCGTGCCGAGGCCGGTTTCCTGAATGGCGATGCCGAGCACGATGCCGCTGAAGATCAGCCAGACCGCGCCGGAATGGAATCCGGAAAACACCACGCCGGGCACCGCGACCTCGAACACCACCGCCAGCAGGAAGAAGACGAAGCTCGTCAGATGCGGCGGCAGAACCTCGGTCGCCCAGCAACCGACCGCGATCAGCACCAGCCCCAGCGCGCGCGTCTCGGTCGCGCCCAGCCCGCCGAGCGCGGGAAAGAACAGCAGCGCGAGCCCCGCCGCGACCATCAGGGCGGCGGCGGCTTTGGCGAAGGGCGACGGGCTTGAAGGTTTGCCGGCGGGTGTGCCGGCGGCGGGAGAAGCGCTCACAATTTAGGCCCCAACTTGCGGGTTTGGCGGCGGGCCTGTTTCATAGCAAATCACTGCGCGGAGGCCTACCGTCCGGCCCGCGCGCCAAAATCAGGAGGCGACAATGGCGACGGGCCAGAAAATCGACGGGGCACCCTCCGGTGTCTCCCTCACCATCGACGAAATCGAAATCATTCCACTCGACCTGTTGCCGGGACTGCGCCGCCTGCTGCCGACCGGGCCGATCCAGTATGGCGAAACCGGCATGGTCGGGCGCTCCGTCCTGGTTGCCGTGCGCGCGGGCGGATTGACGGGGTGGGGCCAAATCCGGCCAGTCAATCCGTTCCAGGCGGATACGTCGAGCAGCGCCGTCGCCGCGCTGCAGGATTACTACGCGCCGCTCGCGGTCGGCCGCAGCGCCTGGCACCGCGCCACCATCCTGCGCGACATGGAGCGCAAGCTGCCGCCCAACTCGGCGGCGATGGCGATGTTCGACGTGGCGCTGCACGATTTGCTGGGCAAGGCGATAGGGGTGCCGGTGCATGCGCTGCTGGGCGGCGCGTGCAAGGAGGAGATCCCGCTCGAATGGTCGGTCGGCGCCGGCCCGGTCAATCAGATGGTGGCGGAGGCGGAGGAAGCCTACGGCAAATTCAAGGCGCCCTATCTCTGTTTCAAGGCGGGCCCGGCGATCAAGCACGACGAGAATGTCGAGACGCTGCGCGCGGTGCGCAAATCGCTCGGGCCAGAACCGGGGCTGGCGCTCGACGCCAATGGCAGCCTGCGGCCGCGCGAGGCGATCCGCATGGCGCTCGCGCTGAAGGATGCCGAGCTGTCATATTTCGAGCAGCCGGTATTGCGCGACGACCATGCCGGCATGAAGCGGGTGCGCGATTACGGCGGTGTCCCCGTGATGGCGGACGAGACGGTCTATTCGCCGCAGGACGCGATGAAAACGCTGCAGGCGGAACTGGCGGACGTGCTCTGCGTCAAGCTGTACAAGGCCGGCGGGCTATGGCGCGGGCGGCAGATCGCGCTGATCGCGGAAGGCGCGGGCGTCGACGTCAACTGCGCCGGCACCGCCAACGGGTCGCACCTGGAAGCGCTCGCCGCCGCCCATTTCAGCGCCGCCGTGCCGAACCACGCCTTCGGCGCGGAATTCACCATGGGCCTGCCGGAAGCGGCGGAAGACCCGATCGCGCCCGACCCGGTGATTCCGGTCAAGGACGGCGTCTGCCCGGTGCCGCAAGGGCCGGGCCTCGGCGCGGTGGTGGACGAGAAGGCGGTCGCGAAGCATGCCATCGCGCGCTACATGGTGAAGTAGGGGCTTCGTTCGCATAGCGGCGCCTGCGCCTAACGAATGACCAGGAACAGTTGCGAATTGTTGCGCAGGATATTGAGCGCCAGGACGCTTGGCTTATTCTTCGCGATCCTTCGCAGGTCCTTTACCGACGATACCGCCTGCCGGTTCACGGCAAGGATGATGTCGCCCTCGCGCAACCCACTTGCCCAGGCCGGACTACCCGGTTCGACCTGAGCCACGAAAATTCCCGTAACGCCGTCTTTCGCCGGATGATCCTTGGGAATTGCGGTGAACACCGCACCGGCGAAAAGCGGAATCGTTTCGTTGCCGGCCAGTGCGGTTTTTTCCAGTTCGCCAATTGTCACGCGGGCGTCGCGCCGCTTGCCGTCCCGGTAATATGTCAGTTTGACCGTGCTGCCGCGCACCATGAGGCCAATCCGGTTGCGCAAATCCGAGCTGTTTGCAATGGGCGAATCATCTACTGCGACGATAACGTCACCGGGTTTCAGCCCCGCCTTGGCCGCCGGTGAGTTGCGCTCGACGGAACCGACGACGGCGCCTTTCTTGCCGGGAAGTCCCATCGCGTCCGCGATGTCCGGCGTGAGGTCTTGGATCGCCACGCCGATGCGACCGCGCCGCACCTCGCCGAAATGGATCAATTGATCCATTACACGCTTGGCCATATTGGCAGGGACGGCAAACCCGATACCGACATTGCCGCCGCCGGGTGCAATGATGGCGGTGTTGATGCCGATCAGTTCACCCTTGGAGTTCACCAAGGCGCCGCCGGAATTTCCGGGGTTGATCGACGCATCGGTCTGAATGAAGTCTTCGTACTTTTCGGTCCCGATGCCGCTGCGACCGAGGGCGCTGATAATGCCGGATGTGACGGTTTGGCCAAGGCCGAATGGATTGCCGATCGCCACCACGATATCGCCGACCTTCAATCGATCCGAATTGCCCAAGGGCAGCTTCTGAAGTCCGCTCGCTTCAATTCTGAGCAGGGCAATGTCGGTGGCGGGATCGCTGCCGATTAGCTTCGCTTTATATCGACGCTGGTCTTTCAGGGTCACCGAAATTTCTTGCGCATTGTCGACTACGTGATGGTTCGTCATTACGTAGCCCTTCTCCGCATCGACGATGACGCCCGAACCCGCGCTCATGGCTTCCCGCTCCGGCATCCGCTCGGGAATATCGAAAAACCGCCGAAAGAACGGATCGCGCATTAACGGATTTTCGTCGGCCGGCAATTTCGTCCGAACCGAAATGTTGACGACGGCCGGCGTTGTTTTTTCCAGGAGGGGCGCCATCGTAACCACGCCGCGCTCTTTTTCGAGAATGGGGAAATCGGCAGCGAGTGAAGGCGCCGCAACGAAAATCGAAACGGTCATTGAGACGAGTGAAGTTTTGCGGGCAATTGCGCCAAACATAGACCTTTCTCCCATCGTTAGTTTTGTCCTGTAATCCCGATTTCTGGGTCGTGAGGCCGCTCTATCCTGTCCGGCGCCGGTTTGATTTGCCGAGTTTCGCATTGGCATGCCTCCTTCCTTTCAATTCAGTTTGGGCTCGGCGGGGATGCATGGCCGCGCGTTTCGAGATAGGCGCGAATGGCCTCCGGATCGACAAGCCAAGACAGGGCCACGCTGATCAATAGCAAGGCGACGGCTGCGTCCCAGTGCGTGAGGTGCCCCGGATTGATGGGCTCCGCGGAGATTTGCGCCTGGGCCGCCGAGAAGAACGCTGCGAACATAAGCAACGAACTCAGGGAAGCAGCGAATAGTTCCCGCGCGCCGAACGAGGCGATTAGAAAACAGATGGCGAAGGCAAGCGCGCCCTCGATGACGCGCGCGGCGTTGCGTTCGTTCGGCTCCAGATGTTCGCGATTAGGTCGGTCTTCGTCGTATCGATTGCTCCACCGCATAGCCATACCCTCCTCTGAGCGACATGACGGTCCGCTCCCGTAAGCGACGTAAAAATCCACAAACGAGATGGAATGTTTTGAGTGCAGGATCGGCGCCGGACACGGTGCCCGACGCCCAAATCCATCGCTTAGGCCGCGTCCTTGACCTTCTCCACCAGCTTTCTCGCTTTCGAAACGAGCCTCGCTGGCGCGGAGGTCGAAATTTCGATTTGGCGCGGCTTCATCGCCTCGGGCACCTCTCGAACAAGGTCTATGTGCAGCAGACCGTTTTCGATGTGCGCGCCGAGTACCTTGACGTAGTCCGCCAAGTGAAACGACCGTCGAAAGGCCCGACGGGCGATACCGTGATGCAGAAAGGTCGGCCGGTCGTTCTCGTCCTTCGAACCGTTTTCGACTTCGTGGTGCTCGCCGGTCACGACCAACTGGTTCTCGCGGGTCTCGATGGACAGGTCGTCCATGTCGAATCCCGCGACCGCAAGTGTAATCCGATAACTGTCGTCATCGGTCTTTTCGATGTTGTATGGGGGAAATCCGTTTGTCGCATCCTCGACGCTGCCCATGGCATCCAAAATACGGGACAGGCGGTCGAAGCCGACCGAGGTGCGATAGAACGGTGAAAAGTCGTATCGAGTCATGGTTACACATCCTCCTGTTGAAGCAACATGCAAATCAGAACTCACCGCGTGGTTCGCGGCAGCCTTAGCACTCCCAATTGGCGAGTGCTAATTCACGTGAAGATTTTGGATGCGGATCGAGCTCCTTCAAGAGCGCTCGAAAATTTTTTTAATTTTTTTCTCGATACAGCGATTGTCGCGACTGTTGAGGGACGCCCATCGCGGGCAGCGGCGATCGTCGGCGCGCGATATCCGAAGCGGGACAGAGGCGCGCGACGTCGCCGCATGCTGCGAAACCTCCCGGCCGCGGACTCCGATGAACTTGGCGCGCGGTTGTCGGGGGACTGTCGTTGCCGATCCGAATAACGGTTTCGTTCTATACCGCGATGGCCGAAGCTGCCGTCACCGCGTTGACATTGTCGGTCATTACGGAGTGCGGCATCATAATGGCCGGCGCGCGTGGCGACGCGTCACGGCTTGGCCGACGGTGTACACCCAACCGACTTTCTACGCGGTTGATAAGCTGAAAGTAGAGAGGAAGAAATTCGGCTCGAACTGCTGCTGTCGGATCCAGGAGCCACTTTCCGAACACCGTGCGCACGGCCTTTTCGGCGCACGAATGAGCCGTTGCCCACGGCTCTTTGGCCGCCAATTCGCTGGCGTAGTTCCGCGCCAGGACGATGCGACCGTCTGTTACGAAAGAGTTTGATTGGTTACTTCCCGTCATCGCTATACGTCCTCCATCTCAAAAAAACATGCAGAATTCCGGCCCATTCAAGGCCCGTCACAAGCCAAACCGCCTTTGCGGCGAGTACTAGCCTGTCTCGGCAGTTGGGAACCTGGTGGTGAAATTCAAGCGGTTAGCGGCAAAAATTTCGGGCTTTGGGCCTGCATTGACGGACTTGTTAAGTTATTGAAATTGCGATATATAAAGAAAAATCATCGACCAAGAGTCCGGTGTCCCGATCCCGTTCGGTTCATGTATTGTGCCGGATCATGCCGGGTGCCACACTGGTGTGTTCCAAAATCCGGTGGGTTGCCTTTACCCCAAGATCAGTCGTTTCGAGGGAAGCGATGCGCGGTCGGGGTAATTTCACACCATCATCGAAAGGGCGGGTATGACATTGCAAACTGTTGCCGTTGTCGCGCAGGGCGACATGGGGGCGGGCACGGGCGGCCAATTGGTGCGCAACAGTCTGCGGGTGATCACGAACCTGTCCGGACGGAGCGCGCGGTCCGTCGCGCTGGCCGGGCAGGCGGGCATGGAGGATGTCGGCGACGATGCGGCGCTGGTTCGGGAAGCGGATATGTTTCTGTCGATCCTGCCGCCGGGACAGGCGGTCGCGCTGGCTAAAAATCTGGCGGGGCCGATCAGATCGGCTGGCAAGAAATTTCTGTTTGCCGACTGCAATGCGGTTGCGCCGACCACCAAGACGGAGATTCAGGCGATCGTCGAGGATGCGGGCGCGCGCTTCGTCGATGTCGGCATTCTCGGCAATCCGCCGTCGCCGAAGGACAACACCACCCGGTATTACGCTTCGGGACCGCATGCGGAGGAGTTCACGGAGTTACGAAAATTCGGTCTCGATATTATCGATTGCGGCGATGAAATCGGCCGCGCGGCGGCAATCAAAATGTGCTTCGCATCGATGACGAAATCCATGGTCGCGATGGCGGCCGAGACTTTTGCCGCGGCGGAGGCGTTGGGCGTCTATGACGAGGTCGTCCACGAATTGAAGACCGGACACAAGGACGGCTTCGATTGGGCGGCGGACCGCGTCATCCAAACGCCACCCAAGGCATACCGATGGGTCTTCGAGGTCGAGGAAATCGGCAAGACGTTCGCGGCGCTCGGTCTGCCGGGCGCGACCTGCACGGGCGCCGCCGAGATGTTCCAGCTGATCGCCGATTCGCCCCTGGGCGCGGAGGTCGTCGAGGACCGCAAGCGCGGCACCACACTGGAAGACTGCAGCAAGGTTACCGCGGAGTACCTGGCGGCGATCAAACGCCCGGAATGAGGGCGGTGGCGAGAGCCGGGTGCCGCAGGGCGCTCGCGGCGTACTATCCAACAGAACTAATACTTTAGGGCCTTCAGCTAGCCATTATGGGGTGTGGCAGGTCCCATTCGGCCGAGTATGGTCGAGGTATGAAGAATGCGCCGTGTGGGGGATTTAAATGATTGATATCATTAATAGATGTATGGCAGATGAGAGTGGTGCTACCGCCATCGAGTACGGTATTTTCGCCGCTCTCGTGGCGACCGCCAGCGTCGCCTCATTGCTCGCCATGGGCAGCTCTCCGGGAACGGTATTCACCGGGGATGCCGGTGTTGAGACCTTCACGCTCACCCATGCCGACGGCGGCGGCCTGAGAGGCTGAGAGGACCGCGGACACACAATCTTAGACGAACCCATCTTAAGACTCCGACCCAATCCGGTGGTAAAGCCGTCTGTCAGTACAGCAAATGCGCCCGGCGCGCGCTCAGCCAGGCCTGCTCATCCGGGGCGGCCAGCGCCTCCAGGTCTTGCGGCGCCGCGGCCGCAGCGTCCACCCACTCGCGCAGCAGCGGGCCGCCGTTGATGACGTCGATGGCGAGCTTGCCGCGTTCGTATTCGTAGGGAAAATCGCGCCACAGCACATAGTCGGGATAGAGCCGGCGGATCGCCTTGAAGGCGAGCGCCTGGAGCCGCCATGGCTTGAAGGCGTCGTGGTCGTAGCCCGGGTCTTCCGCGTGGATCTGCACGCCGTGGCACAACGCGCCCGCATGCTTGTGGAAGGTGGGTTCGAACCAGCACTCGCGCAGGCGGCATCCCTCCAGCCAGTGCGGGGCGAGATTCCGCATTTCGGCGATCACCCGCCGCGCGTCGATGTCCGGCGCGCCGAACAATTCGAGCGGCCGGGTGGTGCCGCGGCCCTCCGACAGCGTCGTGCCTTCGAGCATCACCGTGCCCGCATAGGCGCGCGCCATCCAGAGGTTCGGCGCGTTCGGGCTCGGGTTGATCCAGGGACGTTCGCCGAGCGGCCAGCCGAATCCGGGCGCAGCATCGGGCTGCCAGCCCTGCATCTCGACCACCCGATAGTTGACGTCGAGTTTGAGCGTCTCGATGAACCACAGCCCGAGCTCGCCCAGCGTCAGCCCGTGCCGCATCGGCAAGGGGCCCGCGCCCACGAAGCTCTCCCAGCCGGGGCGCAGCGTCAGGCCTTCGACCGGCCGGCCCGCGGGGTTGGGTCGGTCCAGGACCCACACGTCCTTGCCATGTCGGGCGGCCGCCTCCAGCACGTAGCGCAGCGTCGTGATGAAGGTGTAGATCCGGCAGCCGAGATCCTGCAGGTCGATCAACAGGGTATCGAAGCTGTCCATCATCGTATCGGTCGGCTTGCGGACCTCGCCATACAGGCTGAAGACCGGAATGCCATGCACCGGGTCGGTGAAGTCGGACGATTCGATCATGTTGTCCTGCTTGTCGCCGCGCAATCCGTGCTGCGGACCGAAGGCGGCGGCGACATCGATTTCGCCGCAGGCCGCGAGCGCGTCGAGCGCATGGGTGAGGTCGTGCGTAACCGACGCGGGGTGGGCGAGCAGGGCGACGCGTTTACCTTTGAGCGGTGCGCGCAATGCAGGGTCGGCGAGCAGTCGATCGATACCGAATTTCATGGCGCCCAAGCTGCTGGAAGTTCCTGCGCAAAGCAATCGGAATGATGAAAATCCGGCTGGCCGGATGGGTGCGCCAGCGCCCAATAGGATTTGTCGCCGCTCGCCGCTTCGATTACTGCCGAAAGGCCGAGCCGCCATGCCGCATCGCCCGCCAGATCCGGCAGTGGATCCAGATCCAGCGTCGCATCGAGCGTATAGCGGGTGTCGGTCGCGTGTACGTCGATGCGCGGCGCGCCGATCGCGCCGGCAACGCGCATCCCGCTCCGGTAGTCGTCGAAGCGGTAGGCCGCCCAGTGCGTCGAGGGCGCGAGGTTGAATTCATAGTATTCGGACCCGGACCGCGCGCGGAGGAACGCTTCGAAGCATGTGTGCTCCCAAAGCCCGTCGGCGCGCGCGGGCACCGTCGACGCCGGCATTCGCAGACCCGACACCTCGCCGGTCAGGATATAGCGCAGCGATAATGCGCCGGGGCGCGGACGCGCGGCCTCCACGTCGATCCGAATCGCGGCCGCGTGCGGGGTGTCGGGGTGAGGTGTTAACGCCTGGCGCATGGCCGCATTTTACCGTCGAGGACGCTTAAAATGGATTTAATTTCGGCGGGGAAATTGGCTTGTGTCGCCGCGATTTGCGGCCCGGCGGCGGCGCGGATATAACGGAACCCGGAAAATTGCGCGCGAATTGGGGCGCGGCGGCGAGGAGAGCAAGCATGCACGAGACACGGACGATCGCGAACTGGGTGGCCAATCTGCGTTACGAGGACATCCCCGAAGACGTCCGCGAGCATGCAAGGCGCTTCATCCTCGACAATTTCGGCTGTCAGATCGCCGGCGCGACGCTGCCCTGGTCCAAGACCTATTACGACATGATGCGCGCGACCCGCAGCGGCAGCCATTCGACGGTGGCGCTCTACGGCGACCGCATGGCGCCCGACGACGCGGCCTTCCTGAACAGTACCTTCAACCACGCCAACGAGACCGACGACACCCACCTCAAGAGCCCGACCCATCCGGGCGGCATCGCGGTGCCGGCGGCGCTGGCCTTGGCCGAATTCGCCGAGGCCACGGGCGAGGCCTTCCTCGTCGCGGTGGTCGCGGCCTACGAAGTGCAGATCCGGCTGTCCTGGGCGTGCTCGCCGCATCTGATCTATCGCGGCCATCACCCGCCGGTCGGCGTCGGGCCGTTCGGCGCGGCGTCGGCGGGGGCGGTGCTGATGGGCTTTGACGAGGAAACCACATTGAACGCGCTGGCGATCGCCGGCAGCCATTCGGCCGGGCTGATCGAATACACCAAGACCGGCGGTTCGGTGAAACGCATCCACAGCGCGATCCCGACGCAGGCTGGCGTGCGCGCCGCCCTGTTCGCGCAGGCGGGCATCACGGGGCCGCATTCGATCCTCGAGGGCGAAAAGGGCTTCTGCAAGGTGTTCGCCGTCGACTACGACCTCAACCGGCTGACCGACGGGCTCGGCACGCGCTATCACCTGCTCGACAACGGCTTGAAGCCGTATAGCTGCTGTCACCTCATTCACGCCGCCTTCGATGCGCTGGACGAGGCGCGCCGGGAAACGCCGCTGCAGCCGGAAGACGTCAGGGAAATCATCGTCGCCACCAACAGCGAGCCGATCCTGAGTCATATCGGATCGATCACCGAGCCCGACGATATCCTGGGCGCGCAGTTCAGCCTGCCGTTCAGCATGGCCATGCGGCTGCACCATGGCGGCGAGGGCGTGAAGGGCGGCAACGGCTTCTGGGATTACACGCAAGTCGATTTCCGCGATCCGGCGCTACTCGAGACCGCGCGCAAGGTGAAGGTCGTCGTTGCCGCCAATGACAAATGGGAGCGGGTGGACGAAGGCGCCGGGCTGGAGATCGAGACGACCGATGGCCGCCGGATCAAGGCCAGCGTGCCGTTCTCCAAGGGCCTGCCGGAAAACCCGATGTCGCCCGCCGAGGTCGAGGAGAAGTTCCGCTATCTGGTCGAACCGGTGATGGGCAAAGAGGCAGCGGATGCAATTGTCGAGGCCGTGGCCGGGATCGAATCGATCGACGACATCAACGACCTGGTGCGCCTGCTGGTCGCGCCGGATAGGCCGGACGCCCGGGCGGCGGCGGAGTAGGGAGTGGGACGTGCCGCATCCTTCGTCCCTCGACAAGCTCGGGATGAGGCAAATTGATCGGTCCGGGTGTGGAAGATTGTCGGCGTAGCGGCCTCATGCTGAGCTTGACGAAGTACCAGACCGTGGCGCTCGGCCGCAGCGTCACACCGCGCCGGACGACTGTCATCGGGAGCGGCCGCCGAGGGGCAAAAACATATTCCGTCCCCGGTTTTTCCAAACCGGATTGAACGGTCACAGAAACCCCTATTCCTGCTCGACCTGGAATGTAAGGTCACCGAGCCTTAGACGCGCGCCCGGACGAAGCGGCGCCGGGCCGTTCTCCGGGTCCACGCGCCTATCGTCCACTGCCGTGCCGGTGGCCGAATGCAGGTCATTGACGCCAAGGCCATCGCCGATACCCACCAATTGCGCGTGCCGCTTGGCGATGCCGTCGACGGCCAAGCAGTAGTCGCAAGACGCATCGCAGCCGATGGTCATGCCCTTGGGCAAGCGTCGAAGATCATCTTGCGAGATCACGATATCAATAGGATCGCCCTCCGCATTGTCGCAGCGCAATCGCCATACACCGTCCGTCTTTCCGGGCCCCCGCCGTGGATGGAATATCATATGCGCCAGGGCGCGCGCGCCGTTCCCTGCGGCCGATCCGCTTCGGACGACAATATGAACCACGTGGCGCGGCCGGTACCGGATCAGAAATACAATGAGTGCGATGGCGACGGCCGCCGCTGCAACGACATACCAATAGAAATTCGTCGTCGCGACGCCAAGAACGACGCGGCAGACCTTTTGCGACCCGTTATACCGAATGCCCAATGCGTTCAGTTTTTCCACCAGGACCGAAATATGCGACGCGAAGAACACGCCCTGAATGACGTCGTAGACGAGCGGCATGCCGCTCGGCGTGATCAAGACGGCCATCTCGCGTTCCGTATTGATGCCCACCACGTGACCGCAGGGATTGACGATCGGGCCGCCGCTGTTCCCCGGATTGGTGGCGGCGGAATGCTGGATGATTTGAATTTTGGCCTTGTTCTCGGCCCAGGCCCCCGTAAACAAACGATTGGCGACACCGGCGGTGAAGCTCGTCCCGCTGTTGGCACCCAGCCGCCCGCCCGCACCCGGATACCCGATGGCGAACACGGTCATCCCTTTCAGCAAGGTGCCGCTATCAGTCGTGTCGAGAATTGCGGGCCGGCGATCGAGCCCCTCGACTTTCAGGACCGCCAAATCTTCGTCGGGATATGTCTTCACCAGCGTGGCGGCACGCCGGTCCTCGACGCCAGCCCCGCTCGCCACGACATAGAGGGCCCAGTTGTCATCGATATGTTGCTCGATGACATGGTGCGTCGTCGCGACATGACCCTCCCTGCTGATGACGAAACCGCTGGCGCTGCCCTGCCCGTCGGGCCCTTCAACGAAGATCCGAACCATGCTCGGCTCAACGATCTTCGCGACCGTGGTCGGCTCGATTGCGCCCGACGGGAACGCCGGGAGCAAGCCGATTGCGGCGAGGAGGAGGATGCGCTGAATCATGCCTCAATCTATAGGATAAATATGGCGAGCGCGAATTGGGAGTCGGTGACCTGAGTCAAATCGGCGCGTTCATCGAGCCGGACGATATTCTGAATACGTGGACCGTATAGAGTTCTCGCCTAATTCTCCGTGCGCCTCCAATGCCATCCGACGCGGCGTCAGCGCTTGAGCAGTTCCCCGTACAGCGCCAGCGTTTCGGCGACCACAACCTTCTCCGCGAATTCCGCCTCCGCGACCTGCCGCGCGCGCGCGCCGAGGCGGGCGCGTAACTCCGCGTCGCCCGCCAACCGTTCTAGCGCGTCGGCCAGCGGCTCGACGCTGCGGGCGGGCACCAGAAGGCCGGTTTCGTTCTCGCGGCAGATTTCGCGGCAGCCGGGCACGTCGGTGGCGACCATGGGCCGGCTGCAGGCCGCCGCTTCGAGCAGGGATTTTGGCAGGCCCTCGCGGTAGGACGGCAGCACGGCGATGTGGGCGCGGGCGTATTCGCCGGGAATGTCGACGATGGGACCGGCGAGATCGACGACATCCTCGGCGCGCCAGCGGTCGAGCGTCGCCCGCGGGATCGAAGCGGGGTTCTCGTCGGTCGGGCCGACCAGACGAACTTTTATGTCCGTGCCGCGCTGCTTGAGCAGGCGCGCCGCCGCGACCAGCTCGTCGATGCCCTTGTCCCACAGCAGGCGCGAGACGCAGACCGCGACGGGCGTGCCGTCCGGCGGCGGGTGCGGGCGGAAGCGGTCGGTATCGACGCCGGAGCCACGGATCAGCGCGAGCCGGTCCGGGCGCGCGGCCAATTCGGTCTCGAACAGTGCGATGTCGTCGGGGTTTTGCAGGATCGTCCGGCTGTTGCGCCGGTTGACCAGGGCGCGCAAGCCCAGCCGGGCGAAGGGCCGCAGCAGCCGCGCCTTCGGCGTGCGTGACGAGAACAGGTAGCCGAGCCCGGCGAGCGCGTTAACCACCGCGGGGACGCCGGCGATGCGGGCGGCGAGCGCACCGTACAGGGTTGGCTTCAAGGCGACATGGTGCACCAGATCGGGCCGTTCCCGCCGGTAAATGCCCAGCAGCTCGCGCAGCGTGCCGAGATCGTGCAGCGGGTTGAGGCCGCTGCGGTCGAGGCCGATGGGAATCACCCGCAGCCCGGCCTGCTCGATAATATCGCCGTGGTCGCGCACCCGCGTCGCCACGACGACCTCGGCGCCGGCCGCATGCAGCGCCTTGCCGAGCGGCAGCCGGTGCGAGCAGAAATACCAGTCCTCGCTCACCACGATGACGATCTTCCGTCCGGCGAGCATGGCGTCCGCGGTGGACGGCGCGGCGCTGTTTTCGGTTGTTGGGGTCGGGTCTGCCATTGGCGTCTCTATAGCCGGTCATCGCCGCTTGTCGCCAGCCCCAGTCGGCGTATGATTCTCCCCGGGGGTGCGCCGCATGATCCTGCACGACAAGAGACCAGCCATGGACCCGTTGCGGCGGGCGATCCGCAAGGCCCTTGCGATGGACGAAGAGGCCTGCGTCGCCGAGCGGCTGCGCCAGGCCGAGTTTCCGCCCGATGCCCGCAAACGCATTGAGAACCGGGCGATGGATCTGGTCAAAGTCGTGCGCGCCGAGCGGCTGGAGCGCGGCGGCATCGACGCTTTCCTGAACGAATACGAGATGTCGAGCCATGAAGGCGTGGTGCTGATGTGCCTCGCGGAGGCGTTGCTGCGCATTCCCGACTCCGAAACCCGCGACCGGCTGATCCGCGACAAGATTGGCGACGCCGATTGGGAAAGCCATCTCGGGCGGTCCGAGTCGGTGTTCGTCAACGCCTCGACCTGGGCGCTGATGCTGACCGGCCGGATCGTCAAGCTCGACGAAGCGGAGCAGGATTGGACCGGTATTCTCGGCCGGCTGGTGGCGCGCAGCGGCGAGCCGGTGGTCCGCGAATCGCTGGTCCAGGCGATGCGCATCATGGGCCGCCAGTTCGTCATGGGCCGCACGATCGAGGAAGCGCTCGACCGGGCGGAGGACGACGTGGAGAAGGGTTACCGCCACTCCTTCGACATGTTGGGCGAAGCGGCGCGCACGATGGCCGACGCGGATCGCTACCTGGAAGCCTACGCCACCGCCATCGACGCCATCGGTGCGGCGGCGGCCGGGCAGGGGCCGATCGCAGGGCCGGGAATTTCGGTGAAGCTGTCCGCGCTCTATCCGCGTTACGAGGTGGCGCAGCACGATCGGGTGATGCGGGAACTGGCGCCGCGCCTCGCGTCGCTGGCGGTTCAGGCCAAGGCGGCGGATATCGGCCTCACGGTCGATGCGGAGGAGGCGGACCGCCTTGACCTGTCGCTCGATGTCATATCGGCGGTTCTGTCGGAGCCGGGTTTGCGGGGCTGGGACGGATTCGGCCTCGCGGTGCAGGCCTATCAGAAGCGCGCGATGCCGTTGCTCGATTGGCTCGCCGATCTGGCGCGCGGCCAGGGGCGGCGGCTGACGGTGCGGCTGGTCAAGGGCGCCTACTGGGACACCGAAATCAAACGCGCGCAGGTCGCCGGGCTTGCGGACTATCCGGTCTTCACGCGCAAGGCGTCGACCGATGTCTCGTTTCTCGCCTGCGCCCGGCGGCTGGCGGCGGAGCCGGCGGCTTTCTACCCGCAATTCGCGACGCACAACGCCTATTCGGTCGCGGCCGTGCTGGAGATCATGGAGGGCGGCAGGGCCGAATTCGAATTCCAGCGGCTGCACGGCATGGGGGCGGCCCTGTACGAACAGATCGTCGGGCCCTCGGCGCTGGACCTGCCGTGCCGGATCTATGCGCCGGTCGGAAGCCACGAGGATCTGCTCGCCTATCTGGTGCGGCGGCTGCTTGAAAACGGCGCAAATACTTCTTTCGTAAACCGAATTGTCGATGAGGATCTGCCGCTGGCGGAAATCGTCGCCGATCCGGTCGCGCGCACCGCGGCGTTGAAATCCCGCCGGCATGGCGCGATTCCGGTGCCCCCGGACCTGTTCGGCGCGGCGCGGCGGAACTCGCGTGGCTACGATCTGTCGGATTGGGCCACGCTGGAAGGCCTGGCGGATGATATGGGCGGCTTCGCGGACCGGGAATGGCAGGCGGCGCCAATTTCAGGCAGAGCCGCGGGAACGGAACCGGCGCCGGTCACCGAACCGGCCGACCGGCGGCGGTCCG